>NZ_CP108036.1:4120833-4465000 GCF_036170895.1 Streptomyces erythrochromogenes
GCGATCTACCTTGCCACCCCGGACGACTACAAACGGCGCTTCCCGGCCACCTGGCCGCTGGCACAGCGCTTCGACCGGGTGTCCTGGGCCTTCCTGCCGCTGATCGTGGCCGGGCGCACCATGGGCGCCTGGATGGCCGCCTTCAAGCAGCCCGCGTCCTTCTCGCCCGACGAGCGGTCCGTCCTGACGACCGTGGCCCGGATGCTCGCCCAGGCCCTCCAGCGGGCCGGTGTGGCCGAATCCGAGCGGGAACTCACCACCGGCCTGCAACGGTCGATGATGCCGCAGCTCGGCCCGGAGATCCCGGGCATGCGGATCGCCGCACGCTACGTCCCCACGGGCGGCGGGCTCCAGGTCGGCGGCGACTGGTACGACATGATCCCGCTGCCGTCGGGCCGGTTCGCGCTGGTCATCGGCGACGTGCAGGGCCACGACGTGCGGGCGGCCGGGCTGATGGGCCAGCTGCGGATCGCCGTACGGGCCTACGCCTCCGAGGGGCACCGGCCGGACGCGGTGCTCTCGCGCGCCTCCCGCTTCCTCGCCGGGCTGTGCGCATCCGCGGAGTCCGGCGCCGAGGACGACTCCGACGCCCAGAGCCCGCGGTTCGCGACCTGCCTGTACGTGGAGTGCGACCCGCAGACCGGAACGCTGGAGGTGGCCCGCGCCGGCCACCCCGACCCCGCGGTCCGGATGACCGACGGCACCGTCCTGATGCGGCCCACCGCCGGCGGGCTCCCCCTCGGGATCGTCCCCGACACCGACTACCCGACCACCCGGTTCACCCTGGAACCCGGCGAGACGATGATGCTCTGCACCGACGGGCTGATCGAGACCGGCGGGCACGACCTGGACACCGGCTGGGCCCGACTGCGCGCCGTCCTGGAGGCCGACACCCACGAGGTCGGCGGAGGGCACCCCGCCGGGCACCTCGAAGCGCTGGCCGACCTGCTGGTCCAGGCCGTGCACGGACCGTCCTCGCACCACACCACCGGGCCGCTGGCCGACCGCCGCGAGGACGACATAGCCGTGGTCCTGCTGTGCCGCGAGGGCGCGGGCTGCGGCTGCGGCACCCCGGTGGCGCACCCGGTACGCCCGGTCCGCCGCACGATGCTGACCGTGGCCCAGGCGGAGCCGGAACGCATCGCGGGCGCCCGCCGGCAGGTCCGGGAGCTGCTGCACGACTGGGCCGACGAGGAGCAGCTGGACTCGGTGGTGCTGATGGTCTCCGAGATGGTCACCAACGTCCTGGTGCACACGGACGGCGACGCCCTGCTGGTGGCGGAGGCGGTGGGCGAGCTGGGCGAGCGGCGGCTGCGCGTGGAGGTCGCCGACTCCAGCGACGAGCTCCCGCACAAGCGGCACCCGGGCGAGATGGCCTCCAGCGGCCGCGGGGTGCTGCTGATGGAGATGCTGGCCGACGCGTGGGGCGTGGACCCGCGCGGCGAGGGCAAGTCGATCTGGTTCGAGCTGTACGAGCAGTCGAAGCAGCCGGACACGGCCTGAGCCGGCTCCCGGGCGTCCTCGCGGAGCTCCGCGCCCGCCACGCCCGAGCGGATCCGCAGCCGCAGCCGCAGCCGCGACCGGTGCCCGCGACCCTGCGGGAGCCGCCGGACGGGACGCCGGTACGACGGCACGGGCCGCGCCCCCGGGAAGGGGGCGCGGCCCGTGGTGCGTCGTGGCCTTCCGGCCCTACTCCTCGTCCGCCCGGCCCGCGCCGCGGTGGCCGAGACCGGTGCGGGCGGTGGTGGGGATGCGGCCCAGCCGACCCGCCTGGAAGTCGTCGAAGGCCTGCTGGAGCTCGTGCTTGCTGTTCATGACGAACGGCCCGTAGTGCGCCATCGGCTCCCGGATCGGTCGCCCGCCGAGGAGGACGATCTCCAGGTCCGGGGCGTTGGAGTCCTGGGACTCGTCCGCCCGCACCGTGAGGGATCCACCCTCGCCGAACACGGCCGTCTGTCCGGTGTGGAGGGGCCTGCGGTCCTCGCCGACCGACCCGCGCCCGGCCATCACGTACGCCAGGGCGTTGAAGTCCTCGCGCCACGGCAGGGTGATCTGGGCTCCCGGGGCGACGGTCGCGTGGATCATCGTGATGGGCGTGTGGGTGATGCCCGGGCCCTCGTGGCCGTCGAGCTCACCGGCGATCACCCGGAGCAGGGAGCCGCCGTCCGGGGTGGACAGCAGGGTGACCTTGCCGCCGCCGATGTCCTGGTAGCGCGGGGGCATCATCTTGTCGGAGGCCGGCAGGTTCACCCACAGCTGGAGGCCGTGGAAGAGGCCGCCGCTGACGACGAGGGACTCCGGCGGGGCCTCGATGTGCAGCAGGCCGGAACCTGCCGTCATCCACTGGGTGTCGCCGCCGTTGATGACTCCGCCGCCGCCGTTGCTGTCCTGGTGGACGAAGGTTCCGTCGATCAGGTACGTGACGGTCTCGAAGCCTCGGTGCGGGTGCCACGGCGTGCCCTTCGGCTCGCCCGGCGCATACTCCACCTCGCCCATCTGATCCATCATGATGAACGGGTCGAGGTACTGGTAGTTGATCCCGGCGAACGCGCGCCGCACCGGGAATCCCTCACCCTCGAACCCACTCGGAGCGGAGACGACGGCCAGCACCTTGCGCGGGGCGACGGCCTGCGGCTCGGCCACGCGCGGAAGCGTCAACGGGTTCTCAACAGTCACTGCGGGCATGGTCAGGACCTCCTTCTGATCCGAGTTTAGTTGAAACTCGAACTTTCTGCCACACACCACAGAACAGCGGACCCCCGGGAACCATTCCCGGGGGTCCGCCTCGTGCTCACGCGCAGGTCAGCAGGGGTCTATGTAGTAGATGTCGTTCCATCTGACTCCCGTGCGCTGCTCCGAAAGGGCCCCGCCCACGTACCACGAGCCGCCCCCACCGTTCTGGAACCGGGCCTGCGTCCCACGGGTCTGGTTGTTGTACCAGGACCCGTCCGTCTCCAGCCACGGGATGAACAGGTTGTCGCTGCACCTCCACACGTCCAGCATCGCGCCGGTGAAGTTCCGTCCCTGGTAGGCGCAGAAGTAGGTGGACGCGCAGCTGAGCGGCGCGGGGCCGGCCGCCGTGATGACCTGCGCCCGCTCCTGGCCCGGCAGGGGCAGCGTCAGCCTCGCACCGTCGTAACCGATCTGGTTCGCCGCGGTCTGAACTCCTCCGGTGCGGCGGAGGTACCCGTCGACCCGGGCCTGGAGCTCCTTCGCCTGCGCCGGGCTCAGCCCCGCCCGCTCGGCCTGGACCGCGAAGGGCCCGGCCGCCGGAGCGGCGTCGGCTCCCGTCACCCCGACCACGGCCATGGCCATGGCACCGAACGCTGCGACAACCATCCGCCACGGCCCGCGCGGCCTCGCCGTACGACCTTCTGTCACGTCGGACTCCCTCGTCTGTGATGGCCGCCGGGGGCCCAACGGGCCCCCCGGCGGACGGGGGCTCCCCCGTGGGCCCCCGTGGCAGCGATGCTCCGGCAAGGGGTGCACGGCCCGCGATCCTTTCGGGCAGGGCCGAAGGGAGGGTCAGCCGCCGCTGTGCAGGAGGTCCGCGCCCAGGCCCGTCACCGCGTGCAGGACCGCCTTGCCGTCCCGCTCGGTGGTGATCAGGCCGGCCGCGCGCAGGGTGCGGGTGTGCTCCGAGACCGAGGGGAGGCTGATGTCGAGTTCCCGGGCCAGCTCGCTGGTCGTGCGCCGCTGCACCAGCCTCTGGAGCACCGCCGCCCTGGTCCGTCCCAGCAGCGCGTCCAGCGCGCCTTCGGCCGGGCCCGGGGAGGTCAGCGGCAGCGGGGTCATCGCCGGGTAGAGCAGGACGTGCGGCCCGTCCGGGTGCTCGGCCACCAGCGGCCGGCCCGTCCAGAACGGCGAGGGCATCAGGATCAGCCCGCGCCCGCCGAGGTGGACCTCGTAGTGCGGCGGCCGGGCCACTTCGAAGACGGTCCCGGACCAGTCGGCCGCCGGGTGCGTACTGGCGAGGCACGCCCTGATGCCGTGGGCGGCCAGCAGCCGCGTGCGCCAGGCGACGTCCGCCTGGAAGGACTGCCGGATCCGGGCCCAGTGCGGGGCCACCAGGCTCTCGTGGGCCGCCGTGAGCGCGCCGCCCAGCTGGTCCCACGCCTCGCGGTCCTGGCCCCACAGCGCCCGCAGCCAGGAGTCGCGTCCGGGCGCCCGGGCGGCGGCGCGGGCCAGCTCCTCGCCGGTCAACAGCGGCGCGGCCTCCCTTACGGCGGCCAGGCCCTCCTCCAGGGTGCGCGCGTACGGCTCGACGAACGGCGGGTTGTCACCGTCCGGGCGCAACAGCTCCAGCAGGGGCTGCACCCGGGAGGGGAGCTCCTGGCCGACGCGCGCCCGCCAGCGGCCGAAAACCGCCGCCTCGTCGGTGCGCTGCCAGGCCACCAGGGCCATCGCCAGCTCCACCATGGGGAGCGGCCCGTCGGCGAAGGTGACGTTGAACAGGTCCTCGGCCGTGAAGTGCACCCTCAGCAATGCCGCCCCCCGTCAGGTCCGGCGTCTAGCCGTACATGCGGCGCATGGCGAAGTCGACCATCTGCTCGACCGCCTTCGCGTCGAAGACCATCCGGTGGTCGCCCTCCATGTCGAGGACGAAGCCGTAGCCGGTGGGCAGCAGGTCGATCACCTCGGCGCCGGTGATGACGAAGTACTTGGACTCCTTGCCGGCGTACCGGCGGAGCTCCTTGAGCGTGGTGAACATGGGAATGACCGGCTGCTGCGTGTTGTGCAGCGCCAGGAAGCCGGGGGTGTCGCCGCGCGGGCAGTACACCTTCGACGTGGCGAACACCTGCTGGAAGTCCTCGGCGGAGAGGGACCCCGTGGTGAAGGCCCGCACGGCGTCCGCGAGGGACGGCGGGGACGGCTCCGGGTACAGCGGCGCCTGCTGCGCGTAGCCCTGCGGGGGCTGCTGCGCATACTGCTGCTGGGCACCCGGGTTCTGGTCGTAGCCGTACATGGGCCGAAGCCTACCGAGCGCCTGCGCCCGTACCGGCCGGTACCGGCCACCGATCCCCTGCGGCTCCCCTGCGGGGTGCGGTCAGCGGCCCTTGAGCGAGGCCACGAAGGGCCCCCAGGCCGCGGCGCCGATCATGACCACCCCGCCGTCGGGCCGCTTGGAATCCCGCACGGGGACCACCCCGGTGAGGCCGTCAGCCACCTCGACGCAATCGCCGCCCGTGCCGTTGCTGTAGCTGCTCCTGCGCCACTGGGCAGCGCCGAGGAAGCCCTCGGCCACCTCGACGCACTCCCCGCCCGTGCCGTTGCTGTAGCTGCTCTTACGCCAGGTCGCGGCGCTCAGGTCAATTCCGCTGCTTGCCATCTCGGTAGTCCTCTGCCGCAGCGTCGAGGAGGGCCAGGGACGCCTCCGGCGGCAAGGCGACGGCCCTCAACAGATCGTAAGACCTGCGGTACTCCTTCACGAGGGCGGGAAAGTCGATGAGTTGGCCGCTGTGCAGGCTCTCCACGTAGACCACGGGCGGCGCGTCCGGGAAGGTCATGAACCTCGCCATGCCCATCATGAGCGCGTGCGCAGCGGTCGTTTCCGGGACGATCTGCAGAATGGACCTGGTCCGGCGGACCACGGCCGCGATGTACTCCAGCAGCTCCGCCATCTGCGGCGCGGGCAGCACCGGGCGGCGGAGCACCGACTCGTCGAGCACCGCCCAGAAGTCGGGCGGGCACTCCCCGTCGAAGAGCTTCGCCCGGCCCATCCGGGCCGCCACCAGCGTCTCGATCGTCTCGTCGGCCGCCCGCGGCATGGCGGCGCGGCTGATCGCCCGCGCGTACGCGGGGGTGCTGGAGCAGCCCCGGCACGAGCATCGGAGCCCAGTCCTCGATGGTCTCGGCGAACGGTTCCATCTCCGCGACGTCCGCGAAGTACTCCGCGTGCCCCGACTGCCTCGCGCGGCGCGCGTCTTCACAGCGGCGCTCGAAAAAGCCGTCCGTGCCCAGCTTCGCGTCCACGTGCCGGGCCAGGTCCAGCGGCATGCGCCGCTCGCCGCGCTCGATCTGGCTCAGGAACGGCAACCGCATGAGCGACCACCCCCACGACCGCGAGGCCACGGCGGCCCTCGACGCACTGCGCGGCGCGCTCGCCGCGCACGGGATCACCCTGCCCTCGCTGGACCTTCACCTCCCCTCCTACGCCGCCCGGTGCGGCACGCCGCCCCTGATCAGTCTCGGCAACTGCAACCCGGCCACCGCGCAGCGGATCGCCGCCGCTCTGGCGAAGCCGTGAACGAGCTCGTGATCCGGCTGCCCGCCACCGCCCGGGCGGCCCCGATGCTGCGGCACGCCGTGCGGGAGCACCTCGGCGCAGGGTCCGGCGACGCCGAACTGTGCGTGACCGAGCTGCTGGCCAACGTCGTCCGCCACCTCGGCGAGGGCACGCCCGTCACCCTGCGCGTCACCGGGAACGGAAGGGCAACCCGACACGGGTCGAGCTCACCGACCCCGACCCGCACGCGTGGCCCGTACCGCAGCCGGCGGGCGAGGGCGACGAGTCGGGGCGGGGGCTCGCCCTGCTCGACGCGGTCGCGCTGCGCTGGGGAGTCACGCAGGGGCACGGCGCCAAGACGGTGTGGTGCGAGCTTGACCCTGGTCACAGTCCGGACGGAAGGGTTGCCGTTATTACCGGCGGGTAGCATCATGTTGTTACCGATTGGTATGTACGAGGAACCTGTCTCCCCGAGCCTTAACGGAGCCGTCGCCATGGGGCACTACAAGTCGAATCTCCGCGACATCGAGTTCAACCTCTTCGAGGTGCTCGGCCGCGACCAGCAGTACGGCACCGGTCCGTTCGAGGAGATGGACACCGAGACCGCGAAGAGCGTCCTGTCCGAGATCGCCCGCCTCGCCGAGAACGAGCTGGCCGAGTCCTTCGCGGACGCCGACCGCAACCCGCCGGTCTTCGACCCGGAGACCAACACCGCCCCGGTCCCGGCCTCCTTCAAGAAGAGCTACAAGGCCTTCATGGACTCCGAGTACTGGCGTCTGGGCATCCCGGAGGAGATCGGCGGCACCGTCTCCCCGCGCTCCCTCGTCTGGGCCTACGCGGAGCTCCTGCTCGGCTCGAACCCGGCCGTGTGGATGTACTCCTCCGGCCCGGCCTTCGCCGGCGTCCTCCACGAAGAGGGCAACGAGGCCCAGAAGAAGATCGCGCAGATAGCCGTCGAGAAGCGCTGGGGCTCCACCATGGTCCTCACCGAGCCGGACGCCGGCTCGGACGTGGGCGCCGGCCGCACCAAGGCGATCCAGCAGGCGGACGGCTCCTGGCACATCGAGGGCGTGAAGCGCTTCATCACCTCCGGTGAGCACGACATGGAGGAGAACATCCTCCACTACGTCCTCGCCCGCCCCGAGGGCCACGGCCCCGGCACCAAGGGCCTGTCCCTCTTCCTCGTCCCGAAGTTCCACTTCGACTGGGAGACCGGCGAGCTGGGCGAGCGCAACGGCGTCTACGCCACGAACGTCGAGCACAAGATGGGCCTCAAGGCCTCCAACACGTGCGAGATGACCTTCGGCGACCAGCACCCCGCCAAGGGCTGGCTGATCGGCGACAAGCACGACGGCATCCGCCAGATGTTCATGATCATCGAGTTCGCCCGCATGATGGTCGGCACGAAGGCCATCGCCACCCTCTCCACCGGCTACCTCAACGCGCTGGAGTACGCCAAGGAGCGCGTGCAGGGCCCGGACCTGGCGAACTTCATGGACAAGACCGCGCCCAAGGTCACCATCACGCACCACCCCGACGTGCGCCGCTCGCTGATGACGCAGAAGGCGTACGCCGAGGGCATGCGCGCCCTCGTCCTCTACACCGCGACCGTCCAGGACGAGATCCAGGTCAAGCAGGCCGCGGGCGAGGACGCCTCCGCCCTCGTCGGCCTGAACGACCTGCTCCTGCCGATCGTGAAGGGCTACGGCTCGGAGAAGTCCTACGAGCAGCTCGCGCAGTCCCTGCAGACCTTCGGCGGCTCCGGCTACCTGCAGGAATACCCGATCGAGCAGTACATCCGCGACGCCAAGATCGACACCCTGTACGAGGGCACCACGGCCATCCAGGGCCAGGACTTCTTCTTCCGGAAGATCGTCCGCGACCAGGGCGCCTCGCTGAACATCGTCTCCGAGACGATCAAGAAGTTCCTGGCCGAGGCCGTCGGCGGCGAGGAGCTGGCCGGCGCCCGCGACGCGCTCGCCAAGGCCGCCGTGGACCTGGAGGCCATCGTCGGCCAGATGATCGTCGACCTCACCGCCACCGGCGAGGACGTCAAGAACATCTACAAGGTCGGCCAGAACACCACCCGCCTGCTGATGGCCTCCGGCGACGTGGTCGTCGGATACCTCCTGCTCAAGGGTGCCGCCGTCGCCGCCGAGAAGCTCGCGACGGCCTCCGCCAAGGACGTCCCGTTCTACACCGGCAAGATCGCCGCCGCGAAGTTCTTCGCCGCGGAGGTCCTCCCGGGCGTCTCGGTCCAGCGCCAGCTGGCCGAGGCCGTCGACAACTCCCTCATGGAGCTCGACGAGGCCGCCTTCTAAGGCGCCCCGCCCCGCCCGTAGCGCCGCTACGCCGCACCCGCACAGCGGCCGGGTCCCCCGCACAGGGACCCGGCCGCTGCCGCGTGCCCGGGCACCGGCCCGTCGTCGCCGCCACCACCGCGCCGCCGTCACCGGGGCCCTGTACTGCGGCTTTCCCCCGATGTCAGTCGTTCATGGGACGCTCGTACGCATGAGTCCACAGGATCAGCACGGCAGCAGGGGGTACTCCGTCCCCACCGGGCGGCCGTACGCCCTCAAGGAGCTGCAGGCGAGCCTGGGCAGCCTCGGCGACCACCTGCGCGATCTCTACGACGGCGCCCACCCCGCCGAGTACGACACCATCGCCGACGCTCTGTACGTGGCGTTCCAGACGGCCGCCGGACTGGCCCCCGCCAAGAGCTACACCGGCTGCCCCGAACACCCCAACGGCGCCCTCGACCCCGAGGCCCCCGACGGCTGGGGCCGCTGCCTCATCTGCAACGACCGCCGACGCCTCGGACAGCGCCACCGCGGCGGCCCCGCCGCCGCCCCCGCCGGCGAGCAGCGGCGCCTGGGCTACCCCGTACCGGACGGCCCCTACACGCTCCACGCCCTCCGCGCCCACCTGCGCACCGTCGAGGACCAGCGGTTCCACCTGGGCCTGTCCTCACCCGCCGAGGACTTCGTCCGCATCGCCGACGACCTCCACCGCGCCTTCATCGTGGCCCGCGAACTGTCCCGCCCGCGCAACGCCTCGGGCTGCTCCGAGCACCCGGGCGCCCCCATCGACCCCGACGCACCTCCCGGCGAGGGCTGCATCTTCTGCGCCGGACGCAGGAGACGCGCGCAGCGCTCCCCACAGACCCCGGAGATGCTCCCGCGCATCCGCCGGGGCGAGCGCAGGCAACTGCAGCGCAGATTCGAACGTCCGCCCGGCTGAGGACGAACGGGACCGCGGATCACCCGCCCGCCACGGAACGGGTTCTGCCCGCGACCCGCCAGGTCCGGCCATGACGAACACGCACCCGACCCTCGTTAAGGTGAACCACTCGGCTTCCTCCCTCCCCTGACGGGGGCGAGTCCCAAACTCACGCGTGAGGATCCCTGTTCCGCCACGAACCGCCCCGACCGAGAGGAGGACGCCCGATGAGGTCCCGCACCCGCTCCACAGGCAGCAGCAGCCGCTGCCCCGGCGGCCGGACGACCGATCGCGGCGTTCCCGTACCGGCCCGGAGCGCTTGTGCGGACCGAGCGCATCGACCGCAGCCGTCCGAACGTCCGCGACGGTTCCACAGCCTGCGCGTCCGTCGGATAGAAACGGTACTTGCACGACCGCTGCGCGGAAGGAACACCCACACCCCCGACGCGACGGTCGGTCACGATCCGAACACCAGCACAGGTCACAGCCTCACGCCGCGGCACACCACCGCAGCGAGGCTCCGAGCCGGAACTGCGTTTCCTCACCCGGCTGAAGCCGGGGGCTTCCACACAAGGGAAATACGATGAGCTCTCCCGCCCGCTTCGACCGCGGCCACACCGACGATCTGATGACCTTCCTGACGGCCAGTCCGTCGCCGTACCACGCCGTGGCCAACGCGGCCGAGCGGCTGGAGAAGGCGGGCTTCAGGCAGTTGTCGGAGACGGACGCCTGGGACTCGGGCACCGGGGGCAAGTTCGTGCTCCGCGGCGGCGCGCTCATCGCCTGGTACGTCCCCGAAGGCGCCGCGGCACACACCCCGTTCCGCATCGTCGGCGCCCACACCGACTCCCCGAACCTGCGGGTCAAGCCGCTCCCCGACATGGGCTCACAGGGCTGGCGGCAGATCGCCGTCGAGATCTACGGCGGCACCCTGCTCAACACCTGGCTGGACCGCGACCTGGGCCTGGCCGGGCGGCTGACCCTGCGCGACGGCACCGAGCGCCTCGTGAACATCGACCGCGCGCTGCTGCGCGTGCCCCAACTGGCCGTGCACCTGGACCGGTCGGTGAACAGCGACGGGCTCAAGCTCGACAAGCAGCGCCACATGCAGCCGATCTGGGGTCTGGGCGATCCGCACGAGGGCGACCTCATCGCGTTCCTGGAGGAGGAAGAAGGCCTGGAACAGGGCTCGGTGGCCGGCTGGGACCTGATGGTCCACTCGATCGAGCCGCCCTCCTACCTGGGCCGGGACCGCGAGCTCGTGGCGGGCCCCCGCATGGACAACCTGCTGTCCGTGCACGCCGGGGTCGCGGCGCTGGCCGCCGTGTCCGGTGCCGGGAAGCTCGACCACATCCCGGTGCTGGCCGCCTTCGACCACGAGGAGAACGGCTCCCAGTCGGACACGGGCGCCGACGGCCCGCTGCTGGGGAACGTGCTGGAACGTTCAGTCTTCGCCCGCGGTGGTTCGTACGAGGACCGTGCGCGGGCCTTCGCCGGCACCATCTGCCTGTCCTCCGACACCGGTCACGCCGTGCACCCCAACTACGGTGAGCGGCACGACCCGACGCACCACCCGCGCGCCAACGCCGGCCCGATCCTGAAGGTCAACGTCAACCAGCGGTACGCCACCGACGGCAGCGGGCGCGCGGTGTTCGCCGCCGCGTGCGAGCGGGCCGGCGTCCCGTGGCAGACGTTCGTCTCCAACAACTCGATGCCGTGCGGCACGACGATCGGCCCGATCACGGCCGCCCGGCACGGCATCCAGACCGTGGACATCGGTGTCGCGATCCTCTCGATGCACAGCGCGCGCGAGCTGTGCGGCGCGGACGACCCGTACCTCCTCGCCAACGCCCTGGTGGCCTTCCTGGAGGGCTGAGCCCGGGTGCTGGGCCCGCAGGCCGCTCCTCCAGGAAGGCGGGGAGCGGTCTCAGCCCTCGTCGTCCATGCCGGCGAGGACGAGGGGCAGCCGGGCGGCGCCGTCGGCGGTGACCTTCACGGGCACGCCCCAGTCCTGCTGGTGGACGTGGCAGGCCGGGTACTCATTGGCCGGGTCGTCGTCGCAGGACGCGGCCATCGCCGAAACGTGCAGCACGCCCTCGGTGACGTCCGGGTTCAGTTCCAGCTCCCGGAACAGGTCGGTCCCCGCGCCCTCGCCGGCCGCCAGCAGCTCCGGCGGGGTCGAGGAGACGAGCAGGCGCGTGGAGGGCCCGTAGCGGGTGTCGAGCTTCTGCCCGCTCGGGGCCCGGAAGACCACGTCGAGGCGCAGCGTGCCGGACGCCACCTCGGTGGCGGCCCGCTGCGTGCGGTGGGCGACCGCGTCCACCCGTACCGCCTCCTCCGGGAGCCGCAGCCGGGTCAGGCGGTGCCGGGCGGACTCGACGACCACGATGTCCTCGCCGACCAGCACGGCGTCGCTGGGCTCGCGCAGGTCGGTCGCCAGGGTCGAGACCTGCCCGGTGGCGGGGTCGTAGCGGCGCAGCGCGTGGTTGTACGTGTCGCACACCGCGACCGAGCCGTCGGGCAGGGCCGTCACCCCGAGCGGGTGCTGGAGCAGGGCCTCGGCGGCGTCCCCGTCCCGGTGCCCGAAGTCGAACAGGCCGGTGCCGACGGCGGACGTGATCGCGTAGCCGGTGTCGGTGGCGTGGACGTACCGCAGGGCGCTGGTCTCGGAGTCGGCGATCCACAGCCGGTCCCCGGCGGCGGCGAGCCCGGACGGCTGGGCGAACCAGGCCTCGGCGGCCGGCCCGTCGTGCAGCCCCTCGTTGGTGGTGCCGGCGGCGACCTCGACGGTCCCCTCCGCCGGGTCCCAGGTCCACAGCTGGTGGACACCGGCCATGGCGATCCACACCTTGCCCTGCCACCAGGCCACGTCCCACGGCGAGGACAGGTCCACCTCCAGGGCGGGGCCGGAGGTCGGTGAGCCCTGCCACCACTGGCGCCCGGTGCCGGCGACCGTCTCCACGGCCCCGGTCTCCAGATCCAGGACGCGCAGCGCGTGGTTGACGGTGTCGGCGACGACCACCCTGCCGTCGGGCAGCAGGGCCAGTCCCTGCGGCTCGCTGAAGCTGTCCCCGGCGAAGCCGCGCACGCCGCTGCCGATGCGGCGCACGACGCTCTCCCCGTCGGCGGCCAGCTCCACCAGCTGGTGCCGCGTCGAGTCCGAGACCAGGAAGTTCCCGCTGGGCAGGAGCAGCGCCTTGCCGGGGAAGCGCAGGTCGCTCGCGACGGGCTCGGGCGCCACGTACGGCCCGTCCCCGCGCCGCAGCGTGCCCTTGGCCTCGTGCTCGGCCTCCAGCTCCTCGACCAGCTTCGCGATGGCGTGCGCGTGCCCCTCGCCGGCGTGCTGGGCGACGACGTACCCCTCGGGGTCGATCACGACGAGCGTGGGCCACGCGCGCACGGCGTACTGCTTCCAGGTGGCGAGCTCGGGGTCGTCCAGGACGGGGTGGTGCACCTCGTAGCGCTCGACGGCGTCCACGACGGCCGCGTGATCGGCCTCGTGCACGAACTTCGGCGAGTGCACGCCGATGATCACGACGGTGTCGCGGTGCTTCTCCTCCAGCTCGCGCAGCTCGTCGAGGACGTGCAGGCAGTTGATGCAGCAGAAGGTCCAGAAATCGACAACAACACACTTACCTCGCAGGTCGGCAAGGGTGATTCCCTTGCCTCCGGTGTTCAGCCAGCCGCCCTTGCCGATCAGCTCTGGGGCACGGACACGGGCACGCTTGCGGGGTGCGGGCGCGGGGGTGGGCGCCGGGGCAGCATCGTTCATCCTTCAAGCTTGCCATCCGGGTATGAACGCCGGATCACACGCGTACGGCAGGACCTACGACAGGGGGCCGAAGGTTGGCTACGGACGAGGACGAGAAGACTGCCGGCGAGACGGCGCGGACGGTCCAGGGGTTCCTGGCGCTGCCGGGGCCGGTGGAGGACCGTAGGGAGGTGTTCGATGGATGCGTGGCGGAGGTCGTCCGGGTCCTCGGGCTCGATGTCGCTCGGGAGCCGCAGCCCGGCGATCCACGAACCTGGGTGAACCATGCTCGGACGGCGCTGTACAAGGCCTGCCGCCGGGAGCTGATCCTTTCCGAGGAGTCCTTCCAGACGCTGATCAAGGCAGCCGTCTACGACCCCGACCCGAGCTTCAACCGCCATTTCCTCGAGCCGGCGCTGAACGCGTTCGGGCACAGGCGGGTCCAGGCCTCGCTGCTTGGATACCTGCGGGCCGGCACGGACCTCGAGCGGGCGGGCGCGGCGAATGCCTGGTACTGGTCGGCTCTACCCCTGCGCATGCCCACCGTACGGGCGGAGCACCCCGCAGCCACCGGTCCGGCGGAACCCTACGACGCCGCAACCGTGAGGGCCGAGTGGTACGAAACCGCGTTGCGCGAGTTCGTGAGCAACGAGCACCTGGACGTCCGGCGCTGCATCCTGCCGGGCCTGCCGCTCCGGAAGTCGGCTTATCCGCCGGAACTGCACGACCTGGTGGACGCGGCCGTGGCGATAGCCCGGTCCCATCCGGACGAGTACATCCGCCACCGCGTGGAACACCAGGTCGGTGACTGACGCCCTCACTGGGCGCGCTCAACCACGGCGATTTCCGAGAACTCCCGCAGGAAGGTCATATGACCGGTCCGGCCCGTGTGCTCGATGCACATATCCGTACACACGTCGGCGTTCCCGGTCGGCGCGGCAGTCCAGCGGCAGTCCGGGTTCAGGCACCGCGCTGTGGCCGTCGTCTCCGCCGAAGGGTGGCGGTGCATGACGTAGCTGACATACCGGAGCACGGCTCTCACGGTCATGCCTCTTCCTTGGGGTGCGGGTGGTTCCGGAGCTCCACGTTGCAATCGCTGACCGTGGAGTGGTCGCCCCGGAGACGGGCTTCCCGGCGCTGTGCGGCCGGGGCGGCGCAGACCCCGCAGCCGGCCACCGGTACGGGCTCCGGGTCTGTTCGCAACGGCAGCTCTACCGGGGATTGCGCATACGTGATCGCCTTCACGGCCCCGCTCCTCGTGTCGTCCGTAGCGACCACGCTAGGAACGCCGGAGCTGCAACTCCCAGAAGATTGCACAAGGTTGCACAGTCATCACCTGAGCGACTGAATGGCGCTCGTGATCAGCGCGCGGGCCTTCACTCCATAGACGGCCATGTCGGCCAGTTCGGTGAAGGTGTCCGCGTACGCGGCAACCTCGCTCGGCTGGGTCAGCGTGAGGTAGCCGGAGACCAGCTCGACGTTGACCTGTGCCGTGTCGAAGATCCAGAACCCTTCCACCGGCATCCGGGACCGATCGGTCCGTGTAGGCACCACGCCCAGGCTGACGCTGGGCAGGGAACCGACCATAAGGAGGTGGCTGAGCTGTTCCTCCTGCACGTCCGGCCCACCGAGACCGTTACGCAAGACCGACTCCTCAACCAGGAACGCGAACCGGCGGTCGCCCTCGTAGAGGACGCGCTGACGTTCCATGCGCACGGCGACGGCATCGGCCACGTCATCGACCTCGACCCTTCTGCGTTGAACGGCACGCAAGACGGCTTCCGTGTAGCCGTAGGTCTGGATCAGGCCCGGAACGAACCACGAGGAGTAGGAGCGGAACCGGCGGGTTCGCTCGAAGAGCGGCAGACGGGCTTCCTGTGCTTGCTTGAGCCCGGCGCGCTCCATGCGTCGCCAGCCGATCCACATGTCTTCGACGGTCCGCAGTGAGGCGATCAGATCCTCTGTCTGCCCTTCGGCGCCGCACGCGCGGCACCAAGCCCGAATGTCGTCGGCGGACGGGGGCGTACGGGCGTTCATGATCCGGGATGACTTGGACGGGTGCCATCCGCAGATCCGGGCGAGATCGCGCCCGTTCAGCCCGGAGTCCCGGCAGAGCTCAGCGAGTCGGTTCGCCAGAGCCTGCCGGGCATGCTGGGCACTCGAAGAAGGAGAGACAGCCATGGTGGTAACCGATCAGCGCGGCTTGTACTCCTCGTGCGGGATGGCTCGTTGCCAGACGGCCTCGAACGCCTTGGCGCACAGGTGGACCCGTGCACGATCGTCGGTGTACTCCCGCCCGTCCTCGTCCAACTGACCCTCTCCGGTGAAGTGGTGGAAGAGGGCTTGGTTGCCGTCGAAGACCCAGAAGTCCGCACCTGGCAACGCCAAGTCCGTCGTCCGCCGGCGGGGCAGCCACCGGACCAACTCACCCGCAGCGAGATTGGTGAACGTGCAGTCGTACTCGTAGCGCACGTAGTCACTGATCGGCTCGGACACGATGCGGACCCGGCGGACCACCACCCCGCGCGCCGTGGCAGCGCTCACCGCATCGTGCCAGCCGCCCCACCATGACGACCGATCAGCCGGGTCCAGCCGCTTGCCCTGCTGCCAGGCAAGGAACTCCGGATCATCGAGCATGTAGCTGTCACGCAACTCAAGATGCACGGCTGAGTGCTGCGCGCGGGCCAGTGCGTTACGCGCGGGTGGCTGCACTTCCAGCCTCTCCGTTCTCGTTCGGGCGCGGGATGTACTTCAGCATCACCGCAGGGAGCCTGATGATCGTTTCGTGGTCCGGTACATCCGTGGAGTGCCCGGGGATCGAGCCGATCTCCTGGCAGGCCTTCACCTCTTCCGCCGTCGCCTTGTACGACTGGATCAGCAGGTCACCGGTCTGTTCATCAAGCCAAATGGTGGGGGACTCGTCGGTTGGCGTGTTCGGGATGATGCCGAGGAACCTCAGGTTCACGATCACTCCAGGTGTCGAGTCGGTTGCACGAATGTGCACGAGCCTCACTCCTGTGGCTGACCGGCGCAAGAGGGCGTCAGGACAAGCTTGTTGGTTCAGGGTGCGGGTACGACGAAGCCCCCTACAGCCGCCCAGTACGGGCAGCCATCGGGGGCTTCAGCGATGCCTCGCACGGCTTATCGACTCGTTAACGGGGTCGTTCTCAGGGGCTAAGAGGAGACCTTGGCCAGTGGCTGCAAGGGTCGGCAGCCCAAAAATGGAGCCGTACCCAGGACGTGTTTTCCGAGCTGGGGCCGGGATCGCTGTGAGGGCTGCGCCTGAACTTTGGACATCTCTGGTGACGAAGTGACGGAATGACGATTACTTCTGATCCACTCATGGAAACAACAACACTTCTATAAGAGGTAACCGGGCGAGAGCGTCATTTCGTCACTTCGTCACGCGTGTCCGCTGCCGACAGCAGGGGGCTTACCGCGGTGCTCAGGTGGCGGCGTCGGCGCCCAGCTTCGCCCATTGGATCTGGATGCGCTGCTCTGGAATGATCCGCTGGCCGCGCACCCCCTTCGTCACTTCAACCCGGTCAATGGCAAGCGACAACCGGCCACGCCGGTCTTCGCTAGTCGCATCCGCCCACGCTTCACGCAGGGTGAGGGCGTCGAGCATCGGAGACACGTCCACGGACGGCATGGGGAGCTTTCGGAGATCGGCGCTAAGCCCCTCGATGCGTCCTCTCAGGCGCTCCGCAAGCCGGTTATAACGCTCCACTGCTGCTGCGCCGCTGAACTCACCGCGCACGTATCGCGCGTCCTCCAGATCGGCGAGGCGGGCTTCCTCATCCTGGATCTCAGCAGTAAGCGCATCACGTTTCGCGAAGGTCTCCGGGTCCACGCGGTGCACCCAGCGGTCTGCGATCGCGACAAGCAACGGGTCGTCCGGTTCGAGCGCTGGGAGCTTCGTGAGGAACTGTTCCGTCACGTACTGGTCAACCGCTTCAGCCAGCGCCGACGCTCCGATGCACTGGTTGCCCGCGCGGCGAGCCATGCACTGGTAGCTGCCTCCCACGCGGTGCATCCGGCGACCGCAGCCGGGCACCGCGCAGTAGACGAGTCCCGTGAGCAGCGCCGTCCCCTCGGGCTTCGGCCGCCGCTTTCCTGCGTGTACGAACGTCCTGGATTCCAGGCTGTGGAAGATCTGTTCACGCTCTCCGACCGTGATGATCCCCTCGCCGATCTCGACGGTGTCCAGAGTCTCGGGATCGCGGTACGGGAAGACCCTGCCCGTGTACTTCCGCTCGCCGTCGTCCGTCTCGACGGTCTCGGTCTCCGGCATCAGGCCGGCGAACGCCGGGGAGCGCAGGAGCTGCATGATGCTGGCCGCGTTCCACTGCCCGCCTCTGGGTGAAAGAATCTCGTACTCGTTGAGAAGTCGGGCGATCCTGACCAGCGACATTCCGGCGAGCGCTTCATCCGCGATGAGACGGGCGTAGACGGCGTGTTCCGGGTCATGAACGAGCTTCTTGGTCTGCGGGTCGATGAGCAGCCCGTACGGAGGCTGTCCGCCGATCCACTGACCCTTGCTGCGGAGGTAGCGCTTTGCGTGTCCGACGCGCGTGCCGAGATTCTTCGACTCGGACCGGGCGAGTTCAGCAAGCATCGCGACGACCATGCGCGCCGAGTCGTTCGAGGTGTCGAGGCCGTCCACGACCGAGACTAGACGGCCGCCGGCCTTCTCGATGTCGTCCAGCACCTTGCCCACCTGGCCGATCCCCTTGCGGGACAGACGGTCCAGCTTCCAGACGATCAGCGTGCCGACGACGCCCGCCGTGACAGCTGCCAACGCGGCGTCGAAGCCCTTGCGCTCAACGGTCTTGTAGCCGGAGCGCCCTCTGTCTATGTGGACCTTGCGGACGGTCAGCCCGTTGTGTTCGGCCCAGGCACGGCAGTCGGCTTCCTGCCGTTCGATTGCGGTTTTGCCGTCCCTGTCGAGGGACAGCCGGAGGTACAGGTCACAGATCGTGTCTTGGTGCACACACTCAGTGTGACGAAGAGTTCGGTGGCCCGTTGTCGATTTTCAAAAATCGAGGATCGTGATACGTCCCCGCAGGTCGGCGAGGGTCAGATCCTTCCCACCGGTGTTGAGCCAGCCCCCCTTGCCGATCAGCTCGGGAGCACGGACACGGGCACGCTTGCGGGGTGCGGGCGCAGGGGTGGGCGCCGGGGCAGCATCGTTCATCCTTCAAGCTTGCCATTCCTTCCCCACCACCCCCACGGGTGACCGCCCGCCGCCACACGGCCGCAACGAACGGGTGTGTGGAAGCCTGGCGACGGGCGGCGAAGGAGGCTTCCGGCATGACCACCGCGCACGACGGAGACCGCACTGAGATCGTCGAAGGGGTCATCACCAACGTGACGCCGAGTTGGGACCACGAGCGAGCGGCCAAACTCGTACGTCGCCAGATCGAGGCGAGGGTGGACGATCTCGGCTGCGTCGAAGGCTCTGGAAACCCGGATCTGCCCGGATCGGCCAACTGGTTCGTCCCGGACATCGCCGTAGTGCGCGAGGAACTCGCCCACCGCGGGGGTGCTCTGCTGCCCGATCAGACCCTGCTGATCGGGGAGATCACTTCCAAGTCCAGTGCCGAAACCGACCGGGTCGTGAAGCGCAGGCGATATGCCGAGTACGGTGCGCCGCTCTATCTCTTGGTCGACCGGATGGAGCGGTCCGTCACCCTGTTCGCCGAACCCGGGAGCCTGGGGTACACCAAGGCCGACGGGCCGCATCCGTTCGGGACTGCCGTGCGGCTGCCGGAGCCGTTCGGGATCGACCTCGACACCAGCGGGCTCTAGGCCGTCTCTTTCGGATCTTGTCGGTCGAGCGGGCGGCGCCCCGGCAAGATCCGGAAGAGACGGCCTAGCCGCCCGCTCCCACCTGGGCATCGAACAAGGCGCTCAGGCGCGGCAGCCGGGTCGCCAGTTCGGCCGCGTCGTCGAAGTCGAAGTCCCAGGAGGGGTCCAGGGGCGGGTAGCTGATCGTGAAGGATTCCGCCGGGAGCTCGCGGCCGGTGGCGCTCTCGTACGCGCTCCACGCGATCGAGAGGGCCTCCTCGTCCCACAGCTCCAGGCCCTCGGCCGCCGCCTCGCGGACCGCGGGGTGCTCCGCGAGGGAGTCCGGGTCGGCCAGGGCGGCGTCGAAGACGGCCCGGCCCTGGGTGAGGAGCCAGCCGCGGAAGTAGTCGAAGCCGTCGTCCGAGCAGCCGCCGTTGATCATGTAGGCCGCGGCCCAGAGCGGGCTGCGGTAGGACTCCGCGAGCAGGTCCCACAGAACCTGCTGGGCCGCGGCTATCTCCGCCTGCGGACGGGCCGCGAGCAGCTCCGCGGCCCGCTGCGCCACCACGTCGTCCGTGCCGGCCGTCGTCTCCGCGCGGGCCGTCTCGATCAACTGCCAGAACGTCTGCTTGTCCATGGGAAGAGCCTGGCACCCGGCACTGACATCAGCCGAGGAAGGAGTGGAGAGATCCCGTGAACGAGGTGACGAAGGCGTCCTGGACCGCCGCCGGGAGCAGGTCCAGGGAGAGGTACGGGTTGAGGTCCTCCAGCTCGACGAGGAGCAGTTCGCCGGAGGGCGCCCGGCAGGCGTCCACGCGCTGGATGCCGTGGGAGAGGGTGTTCCACTCGACGAAGGCGCGGGCGAAGGCCAGGTCCTCCCCGGTCGGTTCGTAGACGCTCAGCTCCCAGCGGCGGGCCGGATCCGGGGCGTGGAGCGCGTACTGGAAGGCGTCGTCGACGAAGTAGAAGGACACCTCGTACGCGAAGTCGATGCGCGGCTGGATCAGCACGGCCCCGGCCTCGCCTGCCGGTGTCGCGGTGAAGGTGAGGCCGATGGAGTCGGCGCCCTGCTTCGGCTTGACCACGTACTCGGGGACCTGCGGCAGCTCCGCGAGCCGGGCCGGGTCGTCGACGGTCGGGATGACCGGGTAGCCGGCGGCGGTGAGGTCGAGGAGGTACTGCTTCCCGGCCATGTCGGCGCGGCCGGTGAGGGGGTTGTAGACGGGCGTGCCGGCGGCGAGGGCGGCGGCGCGGAAGGCGTCGTACTCCTCCTGGTAGTGCAGGACCGGGCCGCTGTTGCGGACGATCACGGCGTCGAAGCCGGGCATCAGGGCGCGGGCGTCGGCGGGATGGCACAGGGCCAGATCGAAGTGCTCGCGCAGGCGCGAGGTGAGGAATATGTCCTCGTCGCAGTAGCGGCGGCCGCGTGCGGGGTACGCCAGGTCGGTCACGTAGAGGAGTGGCATGAGGGAAACCTATCGCGGGCACTGATCAGCGCATGAAATACCTCGTTCGGGACAAAATGCTGGCCATCGGGGACGACTACTGGATCGAGGACGAGGACGGGCGGCACGCCTTCCTCGTCGACGGGAAGGCCCTGCGGTTCCGGGACACCCTGGAGCTGAAGGATCCGGACGGCCGGATCCTGATCACCCTGCGGGAGAAGCTCTTCGGTTTCCGCGACGCGATGACCCTGGAGCGGGACGAGCAGCGGCTCGCGGTGATCCGCAGGAAGCGCTTCTCGCTGCTGCGCAACCACTTCCGGGTGACCCTGGTCGAGGGCACGGAGCTCGACGTGAGCGGGCGGATCCTGGACCGGGAGTTCAAGGTCGAGTACGACGGGGAGCTGCTCGCTCTGGTCTCCCGGCAGTGGTACCGGGTGCGGGAGACGTACGCGGTGGACGTGGTCCGGGAGGACGCGGACGCCGCGCTGCTGGTCGCGGTCGCCGTGTGCGTGATCCGGATGGCCGAGAAGGAGCGGGAGGACGCCCTCCCGGACTGAGCGGAACTGAGTACCCGGCCCACCGGAAGCTGAGCATCCGCGCCCATGCCGTGGCGGCGGGCCGGCGGCGAGGATCGGTACGTCCCCGGAGGGACCCTCGGCACCACGGAAGGAACCAGGGTGAACCCCAGCACCTACGCGGCCCTCTACGGGCCGTGGCAGCCCGCGAAGCCGGTCCGCAAGGAGCGGCCCGCCGTCGTCGTGCTCGCGGGCCTGCTGTGGGCGGTCACCGTCCTTTCGGTCTCCTGTGTGGGCGGCCTCGCCTGCATCGCGCTGCTCTGGACCGCCGCGGCCGGGGACGCCGCCGGCGGCATGCTCCTGCTGCTCCTCCTGATGCCGGCGGGAGCCGCCGGGATCACCGCCCTGGCCCGCACTTCCCGTCTCCGGGAGATGGCCGCGTCCACGCGGATGCTGCTCCTCGGCGCGGTGGCCTGCCCCGTTCCCACCGCCCTCGCGCTCTGGCTCTGGTTCCTCGCAGGCTGAGTCACAGGCTCACCAGCTCACCGGCTGAACGTCAGCGGCCCAGGCGGCGGTCCTTGAGCGCCGGGAACTGCGCGCGGGTGTCGGCGACCTTGGCCGGGTCCAGGTCCACCGTGAGGACCTCCTCGCCCGGGCCCGCCTCCGCCAGGACCTCGCCCCACGGGTCCACGACCAGGCTGTGCCCGGCCTGCTCCACTCCCGCGTGCGTGCCGGCCAGCCCGCACGCCAGGACGTACGACTGGTCCTCCACGGCGCGCGCCCGGCTCAGCAGGGTCCAGTGGGAGCGGCGGCGCGCGGGCCAGCCCGCGGCGACGATCATCGTGGTGGCCCCGGCGTCGACCAGGCCGCGGAACAGTTCCGGGAAGCGCAGGTCGTAGCAGGTGGCGATGCCGAGGGTCTGTTCCGGCAGCTCCACCGTGGTCAGGGAATCGCCGGCGGACATCAGGACCGCCTCGCCCTGGTCGAAGCCGAAGCGGTGGATCTTGCGGTAGGTGGCGGCCAGCTCGCCGGCCGGGGAGAGGACCAGCGCGGTGTTGTAGAGGGAGCCGTCGCCCGCGCGCTCCACGACCGAGCCCGCGTGCAGCCAGACCCCGGCGTCGCGTGCCGCCTTGGCCATGACCTCGTAGGTCGGCCCGTCCAGCGGCTCGGCCTCGGTCTCGAACTGCTCGTAGGCGAAGGCGCCGACCGTCCACAGCTCGGGCAGCACGACGAGATCGGACTCGTCCTGTTCCCGTACGAGATCGGCCACGCGGGCACGTCGGGAAGACACCGACTCGCCCTCGTTCACTGCGATTTGGATCAGCGAGGCGCGCACATTACCACCGTCCTGGCGTTCAAGCCGTCAACTCGGGCCTACGAATCGTCACACGAAAGCACTGCCGGGGTGCTCACAGGCAGCGTAGTTTTGGAAACTGAGTCCACTGCATCCGAAACGCGCCACTGAACGACGCCACTGAACAGCACCGCGAGGGGTCCCGTTGACCGTCCATCCGCATCCCAGTCTTCAGCCCTATGCCGACGCGTGGACGCACTCGATCGAGGCGATATCCGAGCTGGTCCTCCCCCTGGCGGAGGGCGAGTGGAACCGGGCGACGCCGTGCCCGGGCTGGTCGGTCCGTGACGTCGTCTCCCACATCATCGGCATCGAGTGCGAGCAGCTCGGGGACCCCCGGCCGATCCACACCGTGGCGCGGGACCTGCGGCACGTGGTGGACGAGTTCAGCCGGTACATGGAGGTGCAGGTCGACGTACGGCGCCACCACACCGCGCCGGAGATGACCTCGGAGCTGGAGTACACCGTCATCCGCCGCGCGCGGCAGCTGCGCAACGAGAAGCGGGACCCGGACACGATGGTGCGCGGTCCGCTGGGCGACCAGGTGACCCTGGAACAGGCCCTGCGGCTGCGGGCGTTCGACGTGTGGATCCACGAGCAGGACCTGCGGTGGGCGCTGGGGGCGCCGGGGAACTGGGACTCGCCGGGGGCGTACGTGGCGCGGGACATCCTGCTGGCCGGGCTGCCGAAGGTGGTGGCGAAGCGGGCGGGGGCCCCGGCGAACTCGGCGGTGGTGATCGACGTGCACGGACAGCTGGAGTTCATGCGGACGGTACGGGTGGACGCGGACGGCCGTGGCACGGTGGACAAGTCCCCCTCGCTCGGCCCGGCGGTGACGCTGACCCTGGACTGGGAGACGTACGTGCGGCTCGCGGCGGGCCGGGTGCGGGCGCGCACGGTCGCCGACCGGGTGAAGGTGGAGGGCGACGCACAGCTGGCGGAGGCCATCCTGACGCAGTTCTCCGTGACCCCGTAGGCCTGTCCGGGCGGCGGACCGCTCAGGCGGTGCGCAGCGGCACGGCCCGGGCGGCCGTGCGGCGGAATTCGGCCGGGCTGATCGCGTAGGCGGCGCGGAAGGCACGGCTGAAGGCGGGGGCGTTGGCGAAGCCCCAGCGGCCGGCGATGTCGTGGACCGGGCGGCCGGCGAGTTCGGGGCGGGCCAGGTCGGTGCGGCAGCGCTCCAGGCGGCGCCGCCGGACGGTGGCGGCGACGCTCTCGGGCTCGTCGCGGAAGAGCAGGTGCAGGCCGCGTACGGAGATGCCGTGCGCGGCGGCGACGAGGCCCGGGGTGAGCGCCGGGTCGGCGAGGTTGTGGTCGATGAAGGCGTCGATCCGCTCGCGCAGTGCGCGGGCGCGGGTCTCCGCGGGCAGTTCCGCGTAGCTGTCGACGTGTTGCGCGAGGCAGGCCGCGGCGAGGTCGGCGACCACGCCGCCGAGTCGGCGCAGCTCCTGCGGCCCGCATTCGGAGCCGTGTGCTCCGAGCGAGGTGAGGAACCCGGCCAGGACGGCCGCCATGCCGCTGTCGGCGGCGATGCGCCGGCCGAGCAGCCGGTCGGCGCGGCCGGACCGCAGCGGCAGCGCGGTCCTCGGGAGCTGGACGACCAGCGCGTTGAGGGTGCCGTCGCCGGGGCGGCAGTCGGCCTCGAAGGGGTGCGAGGTGTCCCAGAGGATCATGTCGCCGGGGGAGAGCTCCGCGTCGCTGCGGCACTGGGACATCCACATGCGGCCGCGGGTGAGCAGGGCCAGGTGGTACTGCTCGGGGTCGCCGCGCCGGATGAGCGCGGGCGTGCGCCGGGACCGCACCCGGGAGTAGTCGAAGGACGAGACCTGTGCGGTGCCGAGGTCCAGTACCGCCGCGGCCGCCTGGAAGTCGGCGGAGCGTTCGCTGCTGAGGGCCGTCGGCATCAGGGAGTTGGCGATGATGTCGGTGAACCACTCGAACCGCTCCACCGCCGGCACGGCGGCGGCGGAGATCCTCGTCCACATTCCGGCAAACCCCCTCCCCGGCGCCGCTCCGGGCGGGCGGCGGCCTACGGCGTCTCGCGCCCTGCTGTTTCCGGCAGGGGACACGCGGTGGACCGCGGCCGCGGTTCCGCCTCCGGCCCGGGCTCCTGCACCGTCGTCGGTGGCGTCGTCGGTGCGGTCGCCTGCGCGGGGACGGTGACGCGGCCGCGGGCCGCTTCGCGGGACAGCGCGCGCCGGCGCAGGCGCAGGATCCGGGTGACGCCGAGCGCTTCGAGCACGAAGACCGTGGAGAAGGCGATGCGGTAGTCGCCGCCGGTGGCGTCCAGCAGGACGCCCACCGTCAGCAGGGTCGTCATCGAGGCGATGAAGCCGCCCATGTTGGTGATCCCGGAGGCGGTTCCCTGGCGCTCGGCCGGGTTGGCCGGGCGGGCGAAGTCGAAGCCGATCATCGACGCCGGGCCGCAGCCGCCCAGCACCAGGCACAGGGTGATCAGCAGCCACATCGGCGCGTGCCCGCCCGGGTACGCGAGGACCGCCCCCCACAGCAGGGCCGTCAGGCCCACCGTGCCCAGGGCCAGCGGTATCCGCGAGGACTGGCGGCGGCCGATGATCTGGCCGTAGACCAGCCCGAGCGCCATGTTCGAGGCGACGACCAGCGTCAGCAGCCCGCCCGCGGTGCTCCGCGTCAGCCCCTGCGCCTCGATCAGGAAGGGCATGCCCCACAGCAGCAGGAACACCATCGCGGGGAACTGCGTGGTGAAGTGCACCCACAGGCCGAGCCGGGTGCCCGGTTCGCTCCAGGACTCCTTGATCTGGCGGCGCACGAAGCCCGCGCCGCCCGTGCGCGCCGCCGGCGTCGGCTCGTGCCCCTCCGGGTGGTCGCGCAGGAACAGCACCAGCGGCACCAGGACCACCAGCCCGGCCGCCGCGCTGCCGGCGAAGGCCGCGGTCCAGCCGACCCCGTGCAGCACGGGCGCGAGCACGAGCGTGGAGACGAGGTTGCCCGCCATGCCGACCAGCCCGGCCAGCTGCGCCATCAGCGGCCCGCGCCGGGCCGGGAACCAGCGGGTGCCGAGCCGCAGCACGGAGATGAAGGTCATCGCGTCGCCGCAGCCCAGCAGTGCCCGGGCGGCGAGTGCGGTCTCGTACGAGGGGGCGAGCGCGAAGCCGAGCTGCCCCGCGGTGAAGAGCACCGCGCCCAGGGTCAGCACCTTCTTGGTGCCGAGCCGGTCCACCATCAGGCCGACGGGGACCTGCATGCCCGCGTAGACGAGGAGCTGGAGCAGCGAAAAGGTGGACAGGGCCGAGGCATTGACGTGGAAGCGGTCCGCCGCTTCCAGACCGGCCACGCCCAGGCTGGTACGGAAGATCACCGCCACGAAGTAGACGGCGACGCCGATGCACCAGACGGCGACGGCCTTCCCGCCGCCCGGCGGGTCCTCGGGCCCGGCGCCCCGGGGCACCGCGGCCGCCGAGGCCGCCGAGGCCCGGCTCGTCCGGCTCCTCCGGCCGGCACTCACAGGCCCGGCCCCCGCACCAGCGACTCGACCCGGCCGATGTGCCCGCGCACCGCCGCGGCGGCCGCCCCGGCGTCCCCGGCCCGCAGCGCGTCCAGGATCTCGGCGTGCTCGGCCAGCGTCCGCTCCAGCCGGTCGGGGTGGGCGTGCAGCAGGGCCACGCCCATCCGCAGCTGCCGGTCGCGGAGTTGGTCGTAGAGCCGGCACAGGATCTGGTTCCCGGCGCTGCGCACGATCTCGGCGTGGAAGCCCCGGTCCGCCGCCATCATCGCGGCGAGGTCCCCCGCTGCGGCGTGCCGGCGCTGTTCGCCGAGCAGCGCTTCGAGCCGGTCCAGCAGGCCGGGTGGCGCCGGCACGGCCCTGCGTACGGTGAACTCCTCGACCAGCAGCCGGGTTTCGAGGACGTCGTTGATCTCCTGCGCGGAGACCGGCAGGACCAGCGCGCCCTTCTTCGGGTACAGCTTCAGCAGCCCCTCGGTCTCCAGGCGCAGCAGGGCCTCGCGGACCGGGGTCCGGGACACCCCGACCGCCTCGGCGAGTTCGCCCTCGGTGAGGAGGGTGCCGCCTTCGTAGCGCCGGTCGAGCACACCGTGCTTGACGTGCTGGTAGACGCGTTCGGCGGCGGTCGCGGTGCTGGTGGCGGCTGGCATGCGCACAGCATAGATACAACAGAGGTGCAACCTGCGGCCCCGTCCGGGATGTGGACCCGCGGCAGGACATCGGCCCCTGGCAGGAGGCGGACCCCGGCCTCCTGCGACCTCGACCGCCGCCCACCTGCACCGAAGGATGTACGCCGCCTTCGTCCACCCGCAGGACGAACCCGGCCCCCCGCGCCGGGAGCCTGGAGTCATGGCCGACACCCTCGCCCCGGTGGTCCGCACGACCACCCGGCTCCCCCTGCTGGACGTCCTGCGCGGCGCCGCCGTCCTCGGCACGCTCATGACCAACGTCTGGATCTTCGCCTCCCCCGGCTCGGAGTGGAGCGTGCTCCAGGGCGGTCTGGGGGCGCCCGACCCGATCGCGGACCCGTCGGCGGCGAACATCGCCGAAACCGTCTTCCGCTTCCTCGCGGACGGCAAGTTCCTGGCCCTGCTCACGGTCCTGTTCGGGGTGGGCCTGGCCATCCAGTTCGACTCCGCCGCCCGCCGCGGTGAACCGTGGCCCGGCCGCTATCCGAAGCGCGCCGCCTTCCTCTTCGTCGAGGGCACCGTCCACTTCGTCCTCGTCTTCGCCTGGGACGTGCTGATGGGGTACGCCGTGACCGCGCTGCTCGTCGCCTGGCTGCTGGCCCGCTCGGAGAGGGTCCGGCGCGTGGCCATGTGGACGGCCGGCGGCGTGCACCTGGCGCTGGTCGCGCTGGTGACCCTGGCCTTGATGAGCGCGTCGGACACCTCGCCGGAGGGACCGGACGGGCCCGACCCGGCCGCCGTCGAGCTGTACGCCCACGGCGGCTACGGCGCCCAGATCGCCTTCCGCCTGCAGAACACCGGGGCGCTGCGCATCGAGCCCGTCTTCTCCTTCGGGCTGCTGGTGTTCCTCTTCCTCCTCGGCGTACGGCTCCACCGCGCGGGCGCGTTCACCGCCACCGCCGAAGGCCGCCGCATCCGCAACCGGCTGGCCGCCTGGGGGCTGGGCCTCGGGCTGCCGCTGAACGCCGCGGCCACCCTCGGCGGCGAGGACTTCTTCGTCCTGGGACGCTACGGAGCGGCGCCGCTGCTCGCCCTCGGCTACATCGGCCTGATCGGCATCGCCCTGGACCGGCTGTGGATCCCCCGGGCCGCGACCCGCGCCCTCGGCTCCGTCGGCAGGACCGCCCTGTCCTGCTACGTCGCCCAGAACCTGTTGTGCATGCTGCTCTGCTACGGCATCGGGCTCGGTCTGGCCGACCGGCCGGCCGGCAGCGGCCCCTGGTGGGTGATGGGCCTGTGGGCGGGCGTGAGCCTGGTCCTGGCCGCCGGGTCGTGGCTGTGGCTGCGCCGCTTCGACCGCGGCCCGCTGGAGGCCCTGCAGCACGCGGTGCTCAGTCCGCGCCGCCGCTCCCCGGCGTGACCTCCACGTCCAGCACGAACTCGTCGTACGGGTCCTCGTCCGGGTAGGGCGGCCGGACCTGTGCGAAGCGGATCCTGGCCCGGCCCCCGCCCGGGGGCCGGGCCCTGACGACGTAGCTCAGCTCCACCGCCGCCCCGGGCTGCGCGGCGCGCGCGACGGTCGGCCCCGGCGCCACCGCCACCACGTCCGCGTCCCCCGTGACCTGCCAGGTCCACACGTACCCGCGCGCCCCTCGCCCGGTGAGCCGCAGCTCGTACGGCTCACCGGGGCTCAGCACGACACTGCGTACCTCCACGCCCGCACGGTCCTCTCAGACGGGGCCGATCACCGGCCCTTCGTGCCAGCCCGCGCCGTCGCGCCACCAGTGCTGGAGGCGGCGGTCGGTGCGCAGGACGACGACTTCCAGGTTGAACCCGAAGCTGCCCTGGAGCATCCCGGTGACCGAGGCGACGTCGTGGCCGAAGACCGCGCTGCGCCGCCAGGGGGAGCCGCCCGCGTTGCCGCGCCACCAGTGCTCCACCTGCCCGCCGGCCACGGCCACGCACAGCTCGTAGTTTCCGGCGGTGTCCTCGTCGGCGGCCCCGTACTGGCCCTCGATCAGGCACGGGGCGGACGTGGCCGGCGTACCGCTGCCGAAGACCTCCCCGGCCCGCCAGGCGAAGCCGTTGGGGTCGTCGCGCCACCACAGCTGCATCCGGCCGTCGGTGCGGGCGGCGACCAGGTCGAGGTGGCGGGAGCGGGTCTGGACGAGCGCCGGGCCGTAGTGGGCGATGCCGGAGGCGAAGCGGCCGCCGTCGTTCCACGTCCAGGGGGCGCCGTTGATCCGCCACCAGTGGTTCAGGCGGCCGTCGGCGGTGCGGACGACCACCTCGAAGTTGCCGGGCTTGCCGTAGTCGCTCTGGATGAACGCCGGGGTGGATCCGACGGCCGCGTCCCCCGGGCCGAAGACGCCGCCGTCGCGCCACACCGCCGCGGACTGCTCGTAGTACCAGTGGCGCAGCCGGCCGCCCGTGGTCACGTGCAGGGACTCCATGTTGCGGTTGTAGGTGGTCCCGGTGAAGGCCGGCTGGCCGGAGGCGTCGCCGGCGAAGGCGCCCGCGCGGGCCCAGGCGAAGGGCGCGTCGCCCTCGCGCCACCAGTGCTGGAGGCGGGCGCCCGTGGTGGTCGCCAGGAGCTCGAAGTTGCGGTGGGCGCGGCCGTTGCCGCTCTCGTAGACGTTGCCGGTGTGCAGGCGGCGCTTGGTCCACGGGTCGGGGTTGGTGCCGCGCAGCCCGCACTTGGCCCAGTAGTCGATGTTGACCTCGCCGTAGGCGATCCGGCCGTAGCCGCCGACGTGGTAGCCGGTGCCCCAGGAGTTTTTGAACAGCCAGCAGCCCGCCGCGTCGTCATAGCCGACGACCAGCACGCAGTGGCCGCCCGCGAGACGGTCGCTCGTGCGGTGGTAGACCCCGGAGCCGAGGCCGAAGAAGTCGTCGTAGACGTCGAAGCAGGCGGTCAGCGGGCCGACGGTGTCCAGCCACACCTTCTGCTGTTCGACGTCGCCGAGCCGGACGTAGTCGGAGATCCGGACGGTCCGGCCGGACCGGTCCCAGCTGGGCGTGTACTCGGCGCGCCAGGCGTCGCGACGGGCGGCCGGCAGACCGGCCGGCGGGGTGCTGTACGGCCAGCACTCCGGGTCGGCGAGACCGCCGTTGGCCTTGATCCAGTCGAGGGCGGTCTCCGGGTTGCTGCCCTGGCCGCAGCTGAAGCGCAGGCCGTCGTGGACGTCCCCCTCGGAACGCTCGGCCCACACGTCGTGCTCGATGCGGGCCATGGACTCCACCAGGCCGGCGGCGCCGAAGGCCCAGCAGGAGCCGCACGGGTTCTGGTCCTTGACCTTGGTGATCCAGGGCCAGCCCCAGCGGTTGCGCCAGTCCACGGCGGCCGGCCGGGCCCCGACGACCGGCTCCCGCCCGGCCGCCCCGGCCAGCAGCCCGTGCGCGGCCCGGCGCCGGGTCAGGTGCGGGTTGCCGCTGGCGTGCCCGACGATCCCCCGCAGGTCGATCGTGCCCACGTCCTCGGCGGGTGTGAGGTTCGCCCCGGGCTCCAGACCGAGCGAGGGCCGCGGTACCGGCTCCTCGTCGGCCAGGTGCTCCAGGACCGACCAGCGCGCCCCCCGCGCGATCAGCTGCGCACGCAGCTCCCCCACCGATTGAACAGACTCCTGCGGCATGGCGGCCCCCCAGCTGCAACCGTTCGGATCCGAGATCCGGGGAGCGTCCCTCCGCCGCCGGAGCCCGTCAAGGGGGTCCGCACGGTCGCGCGGTGGCACGAGGGGGGCGTGCCGACGGGCCCGGTCCGACCCGCCTCAGTCCGAGCCGCCACCGCCGCCTCCACCGCCGCACGAGCCGCCGTCGTGGCCGTGGCCGTGGCTGTGCCCGTGCTCGGCGCGGTCGAGTGCCCTCCCCATCCGGACGAGGTGCCGGCCGAGCCCGGACGGCAGGGGGCCCGCCTCCTGGACGACGCGCCGCAGCATGCGGTCGGCCACCGCCGGCGGGCCGTCGAAGACGTACGCGGGCCAGGCACCCTCCGCGCGGGCCTCCGCGACCCGGCGCCGCCCGGCCGCGGTGGGGCGGGAGCGTACGCGTCCCAACAGCCCGGCGGCGCGCAGCCGGTCCCGGATCCCTGCCACCTCCGGCCCGCCGGCCACGGCCGCGAGCACCGCCGCCACACTCTTGCCGCGCGGGCAGCACCCGGTCAGGGCCCGCTCGACGGGATGCGCGCCGTCCGCGGGCCGTTCGGCCCGCACGCGCGGCCCGACCACGCCGACCAGGCCGCGCTCCCGCAGCCGGAGCAGGGCCACTTCGGCCACCCGCCGCGGCCCGGCGGCGAGATACGCCACCTCGTACACGTCCAGCACCATCGCCTGCCCCCGCCCCCGCCGTTCCCGCCCGCCGTGGAGGGGTGATGTCCGCGCGGGCCCCGCCCAACCGCGCGGGCGCCGGGTTCAGAGCAACGTCTGAGGTTGCGCCCGCTGTTCGGGCGGGTCACCCGTCGGCGAGGGCTTGCCTGACCTGTGCCAGGGACGGGTTCACCATCGGCGGGTGGTCGCCGACGACCACCGTCGGGACCGTCTCGTTGCCGTCGGCCACCCCGCGGACGAAGGCCGCCGCGTCCGGGTCCCGCCAGATGTTGACCTTCCGGTACGGGATCCGCGCCGCCCGGAGCTGCGTACGGAGCTTGATGCAGAAGACGCATCCGGGCCGCCAGTACACGGTGACGGCGCCGCCGGACCCCCTGGAAGCGAACCGCGCCATGTCCCCACCCCTTCGACCGACTTGCCACCTGCCCGGGAGGACGGTATCCGCGGGAAGGCGGAATGGGCCGACTTGCCCGCGGAGGGGTCCGTATAGGGTCCCCGTATGGGCACCTGGATAGCGCCGAGCGTCATCGAGAGAGAGCTGTACGAGGCCAAGAACGCGGGCGACTGGGCCGCGTACTTCGACGTGCTCGCCCGCGCCCAGCTCTACCTGGTGCAGCCCCGCGTGCAGTCGGACGCCCACCCCGACTCGATCTTCTTCCACCCCACCCCGGACCGGATGCTCGTCGTCCACACCGCCGGCATGCTGCCCGCGCCCACCCCCGAGACGGTCTTCGAGTCCCGGAGCCTGGGGTGGTTCTCCAAGGTGTGGGCCCCCGACGATCCCGCCTTCCTCGCCGTGAACCCGGGCTCGCCCGCCGAGGCGTACCTCACCACCACCCCCGCCGACCTGGCCCGCTGGCGCGCCCACGCGGACGCCGCGCCCGGCTACGGCCTACCCGAGCTCAAGGTCCACGCCCTGTTCAGCGGCGGCCCTCTGCACGGGGACATCGCGCACGGCCTCGCCGTCGGCGGGCATCTCGCCGTCAGCAACGGCGAGTTCTGGAACGCGCTCGCCTACCACGGCAGCGGCTACCAGCACGAGCGCCGCCGCGTCGCGAAGAGCTGGGGCATCACCGACCGGGCCGACTGGCTCGCCACGCTCGAACAGCTGCTGAGCACCACGGTGGTCAGCCCCGTCTGGGAGTTCGCGCTCCGCGTCCGCCGCGTCCTCGCCTCCGACTTCGCCGGACCCGTGGACGTCGAGCACTGGCGGCACGCCGCCGAGGCGAGCATGCGCCGCAACGCCGAACGCTCCGCCGAGCCGCAGCTCACCCCCGACGGGGTCACCGTCGCCCGGCCGCGCCCGACCGCCGAGGTCGAGGGGGAGATAGCCGGCGTCAAGCGGCTCATAGGCCGGATAGCCCGCTACGAACAGCGCTTCCGGGCCGACGGGCTGCTGCCCGAGGACGGCTGGGTCCGCTCCGTCGAGGCCTGGGACCTGGGCCGCGCCTCCCAGATGGCCCGCTGGGGCATCGGCTGCCGCTACGGCACCCTGCACGAGGCCGAGAAGGCCGTACTGCGCGCCGGGGAGGCGGCCCGCCAGACGTACCGCTCGTGGGAGGAGTTCTCCGCCGGGTACGTCCTCGGCCGGTGCCTGCACTTCGACGAGGAGGAGTTCGGCACCTGGTACACCGGCGCCCTCGCCGCCCACGTCACGCTGACCACCGACCCCGCCAGCCCCTGGCGCAACATCCCCTGGAAGTGACCGACCTCGGGTAGTCGGCGGCCCGGCCGGAATCCGCCCGCGTCCCGCACCGCCCCGCAACTAGCCTCTGTTCCATGACTGTTGAGCTGAACGAAACGGTGCGCGGGCTGCTCGACGCACCGCACCCCGCCGTGCTGTCGACCATCAACCCCGACGGGAGCCCGCAGAGTTCCGTGATCTGGGTGACCCGCGACGGCGACGACCTGCTGATCTCCACCGAGCAGGGCCGCCGCAAGGAGCGCAACATCGTCCGCGACGGCCGGGTCGGCCTGACCGTCTTCGACCTGGCCAACCCCTTCCTCTACGCCGAGATCCGCGGCACGGCCACCGTCACCGAGGACGTCGGCCGCGCGGTGGCCGTCCGCATCGCCGAGGAGTACATGGGCCCGGGCGCCGGCAAGGAGTACCAGGACGCCCCGCCCGAGGACGTCCGCGTCGTCGTCCGCATCACCCCGTCCAAGGTCCTCGGCAACGCCGCCCGCCAGGGCTGAGACGGCCCCGGAACGGCCCGGAGCCCCGCTCCCCGCGGTGTGCGGGACCGGGGCCTCGGTCGCCGTCAGGTTGAGCACCGCGCCACGGCGCCCGCAGGACCGCGATCCCCGAAATTGCGATCATCATCCTGGGTCCGGGGGATGCTGTCACCCCCCGGCCTAGGGCAGCAGGGCTCTGACCTGCGTCCACGCGTCGACCGAGGTCGCCACCGGGGCGTCGTCCGGGAGGTGGGGGCGGACCGCCGTCAGCCATGCGATCAGGTTCTTGATGCGGCGCAGGTGGCGGATGCGGTGGTGCGGGAGGTCGCGCCAGACGCGGCCCTGCGCGGCCGCCTGGTCCGGGGTCAGGTCGATCAGTGCGAGCAGGTCCCGGCACAGGGCCACCGGGTCGCCGCCGCGGTCCGGCCCGAACTGCTGGATCAAGTAGCTCCGTACGAAGGCCAGTTCGGGCGCCCCGACCAGATCCGGTGTGCCTTCGGCTGCCGCGCAGCGGTGGGTGGCGGCCAGCGCCACCCGGCCCCAGCGCAGCCGGATCCCGTCCGGCAGCCGGTCGTCGCGCATCCGCACGCCGGCCAGGACGCGCAGGGTCCGCGGGTGGGGTTCGTCCCCCAGCGGCGGGTCGGTGGCCAGCCAGGCCTCCAGGTCCTCCAGTGAGTGCCCGTCGGGCGGCACCGAGGTCAGCACCTGTCCCCGGGAGAGCAGCGCGACCATGGCGCCGCTGAAGTGGACCTTCGCGGTGTGCCCGGCGCCGAAGGAGCCGACGGGCCGTCCGTACCGCTCGATGTGGCGCAGGCCCATGCGCGACTCGCCCACGGCGTAGACCTGCCCGGCGCGGGCCACCCCGCCGATGCAGCGGACCACGCACACGCCACCCGTGACGTCGGCCTCCTCGACGGAGTAGACCTGCAGTTCGGCGATGGACACCCCGGCCCCCTTCCCCGGGCGGCAGGTTACCTCCCGGGGGAAGGCTCAGGCTGCGGCTCGTGCCGGTCGCCGTGGCCCGCCGGCGCCCGCCGCCGGCGTCGCGCGTGACGACGCCGCCCGGTTCACCGCGCCGGGGCTTCCAGCACGAGGCGGATCTCGGTGACCTCGTAGCCGGCGCGGTCGAAGGCCGCGGCCATCGGCAGGTTCACGGTGTCCGTGGTCGCGGTGATGCGCTCGGCGCCCTGCGCCGCGTGGAAGCGGGTGATCTCGGCGAGGACCTCGTCGATCAGTCCCTGGCCGCGCTGCTCCGGTACGACGCCGAGGTAGCCGACGTTGCGGTGGTACGGGGTCGCCGAGGGCACGGCCAGACCGGCGAGGCGGCCGTCGGGCAGGTGGGCCAGGCGCCACCAGGAGCGCTCGCCGGGGCAGTCGAGGTAGAAGTCGAAGTCCTCGCGGGCCAGCTGCTCGGCGTCCATCAGCTCCAGCTCGTGCCGCGTGGCCAGGTCGAGGCTGCCCTGGGAGAGCCGGACGAAGGCGTCCAGCATCTCCTCGTCGGTGCCCTCGCGGAAGACGAGCCGGCCGGTGGTCTGCGCCGTCCCCGCGGCCGGGGTCCACTCGTAGCGCAGGCGCTCGATCTCGCGCGTGAGCCCGGTCCGGTGCGCGGCCTCCTGGCGCCAGGCGACGGCCGCGGCCAGCTCCGGGTCGGCGCGCCAGCCGCGGGGCAGGGAGATGTTGTAGCCCGGGAGCCCGCCGAAGGCGGCGTGCCCGGCGTCCAGCAGCCCGGCGGCGACCCCTGCCGGGTCGGCCACCCCGGGTCCCACCTGGAGGCAGTCGAGCGCGATCGGCTGCTCGCTGTCGGTCCGGCCCCACCACAGGGCGCGGGCCAGGATCCGCCCGTCCTCGTCCTCGGCGGTCCAGATCCACTCGGGCCTGATCCGGTTCCCGGCGAGCTCCTCGCGGATCTTCTCGGCGGTCAGGGCGGGGACGGGACCGTCGGCCGGGTGGGCGACGGCGCGGTCCAGGTGCGCGGGGTCTGCGATGGCAGCGCGAAAGAGCATCCGCAGATGATCACACGGTGTGCACGGCACGGACCAGGGCTTTCCCGCCCCGCCGAAAGCCGACGGCCGAAGCCGACGGCCGGCCTCCCCGGGGGAGGCCGGCCGTCGGCTTCGTGCGCGTGTCCGCTACGACCAGGTGATCAGCCGGCGGGGGTGTTCCAGGACCGCCGCGATGTCGGCGAGGAACTTGGAGCCGAGCTCGCCGTCGATGAGACGGTGGTCGAACGACAGCGCCAGCGTGGTGACTTGGCGGGGCTTGACCTTGCCCTTGTGGACCCACGGCTGGAGCTTGATCGCGCCGACCGCGAGGATCGCGGACTCGCCGGGGTTCAGGATGGGCGTACCGGTGTCGACGCCGAAGACGCCGACGTTGGTGATGGTGATCGTGCCGTTCTGCATGTCGGCCGGGGAGGTCTTGCCGTCGCGGGCCGTGGCGACCAGCGAGGACAGGGACTCCGACAGCTCGCCCAGGGTCTTGGCGTGGGCGTCCTTGATGTTCGGGACGATCAGCCCGCGGGGGGTGGCCGCCGCGATGCCCAGGTTGACGTAGTGCTTGAGCACGATCTCCTGGGCCGCCTCGTCCCAGGACGCGTTGACGTCCGGGTTGCGGCGGATGGCCACCAGGACGGCCTTCGCGATCAGGAGCAGCGGGTTGATCCGCAGACCGGCGAGGTCCGGGTCGTCCTTGAGCTCCTGGACCAGCTTCATCGTGCGGGTCACGTCGAGGGTGATGAACTCGGTGACGTGCGGCGCGGTGAAGGCCGAGCCGACCATGGCCTGGGCGGTGACCTTGCGGACGCCCTTGACCGGGATACGGGTCTCGCGCGCCGACGGGTCGGCCGCCGGGGCGGCGGACACCGCGACGGCCTCGGCCACCGGCGCCGGGGCGGCGGCGGGAGCCGCAGCCGCGGGCACGGCCTGCGGGGCGATCGCCGCGGCGGCCGCCGCGTGGACGTCCTCCCGGGTCACGACGCCGCCGTCACCGGTCGGGACCACCGAGGCCAGGTCGATGCCGAGGTCCTTGGCGAGCTTGCGCACCGGCGGCTTGGCCAGCGGACGCTCACCGGTCGGCTGCGCCGGAACCGCAGGCGCCACCGGGGCGGCGGGGGCCGCCGGCGGGGCCGTGGTGCCGTTCTGCGCGGCGACGGCGGGCGCCGGTGCCTTGCGCGGCCGGCGCTTGGTGGAGGCCTCGGAGACGCCGTAGCCGACGAGCACCGGCTGGCGGGCCGCCGGAGCGGCCTCCTCGGCCTCGGCGGGGGCGGGGATCTCCTGGGCCGGAGCCTCGGCGGCCTCGCCAGAGCCGGTCTGCACCGAGATGATGACCTGGCCGACGTCGACCGTGGTGCCCTCCTCGAAGAGGAGCGCGTGCACGACGCCGTCGAACGGGATCGGCAGCTCGACGGCGGCCTTGGCCGTCTCGACCTCGCAGACGACCTGGCCGTCGGTGACGGTGTCACCCGGCTGGACGTACCACTTGAGGATCTCGGCCTCGGTGAGGCCCTCGCCCACGTCGGGCATCTTGAATTCGCGGATGGTCATGGAACGTGGCTCCTCAGTACGCCAGCGAGCGGTCGACGGCGTCGAGCACCCGGTCCAGGCCCGGCAGGTACTCGTCCTCCAGGCGGGCCGGCGGGTACGGGGCGTGGAAGCCGCCCACACGCAGTACCGGCGCCTCCAGGTGGTAGAAGCACCGCTCCGTGATGCGGGCGGCGATCTCCGAGCCCACGCCGAGGAAGACCGGCGCCTCGTGGACGACCACGAGCCGGCGGGTCTTCTCCACCGACGCCTGGATGCCGTCGAAGTCGACCGGGGACATCGAGCGCAGGTCCAGGACCTCGACCGACTTGCCCTCCTCGGCGGCCGCGGCCGCCGCCTCCACGCAGACCTTCACCATCGGGCCGTATGCGGCCAGGGTGAGGTCCGCGCCCTCGCGCACCACGCGCGACTTGTGCAGCTCGCCGGGGATGGCCTCGGTGTCGACCTCGCCCTTGTCCCAGTAGCGGCGCTTCGGCTCGAAGAAAATCACCGGGTCGTCGCTGAGGATCGCCTGCTGGAGCATCCAGTAGGCGTCGGTGGCGTTCGACGGGGAGACCACCTTCAGGCCCGCGACGTGCGCGAACAGCGTCTCCGGGGACTCCGAGTGGTGCTCGACCGCGCCGATCGCGCCGCCGTACGGGATGCGCACGACGACCGGCAGCTTGATCTTGCCCAGGGCACGCGCGTGCATCTTCGCGAGCTGCGTGACGATCTGGTCGTACGCGGGGAAGACGAAACCGTCGAACTGGATCTCCACGACCGGCCGGTAGCCGCGCAGGGCCAGGCCGATGGCGGTCCCGACGATGCCGGACTCGGCGAGCGGGGTGTCGATGACCCGTTCCTCGCCGAAGTCCTTCTGCAGGCCGTCGGTGATCCGGAAGACACCGCCCAGCTTGCCGACGTCCTCACCCATGATCAGGACCTTCGGGTCCTGCTCCAGGGCCTTGCGCAGCGACTCGTTGAGCGCCTTAGCGATCGACATCTTCTCGACAGCCATCAGTGACCCTCCTCGGCCGACTCGAAGGACGCGAGGTAGGCGGCGAACTGGGCGCGCTCCTCGTCGACGAGCGCGTGCCCGTCCGCGTAGACGTTCTCGAAGATCGCCATGGTGTCCGGGTCGGGCATGGCGCGCACGGCCTCGCGCACGCGCTTGCCCATGGCCTCGCTCTCGGCCTCCAGCTCGGCGAAGAACGCCTCGTCGGCGCCGCCGGTGGCCAGCAGGTGGGCCTTCAGGCGCTGGATCGGGTCCTTGGACTCCCAGGCCGCCGTCTCCTCGTCCCGCCGGTACTTCGTCGGGTCGTCGGAGGTGGTGTGCGCGCCCATGCGGTACGTGAACGCCTCGACCAGGGTCGGGCCCTCGCCGCGGCGCGCCCGGTCCAGGGCCCAGCGGGTCACGGCCAGGCAGGCCAGGACGTCGTTGCCGTCGACGCGGACGCCGGGGAAGCCGAAGCCCTGCGCGCGCTGGTAGAGCGGCACGCGCATCTGGCGCTCGGTCGGCTCGGAGATCGCCCACTGGTTGTTCTGGCAGAAGAACACCACGGGGGAGTTGTAGACGGCGGAGAAGTTGAAGGCCTCCATCACGTCGCCCTGGCTGGACGCGCCGTCGCCGAAGTAGGCGATCACGGCCGCGTCCGCGCCGTCCTTGGCCACGCCCATCGCGTAACCGGTCGCGTGGAGCGTCTGCGAGCCGATGACGATCGTGTAGAGGTGGAAGTTGTTGGTGTTCGGGTCCCAGCCGCCGTGGTTCACGCCGCGGAACATGCCGAGCAGGTTGGTCGGGTCGACCCCGCGGCACCAGGCCACGCCGTGCTCGCGGTAGGTCGGGAAGACGTAGTCCGCGTCGTTCAGCGCCCGGCCGGAGCCGATCTGCGCGGCCTCCTGGCCGAGGAGCGAGGCCCACAGGCCCAGCTCGCCCTGACGCTGCAGGGCGGTCGCCTCACCGTCGAAGCGGCGGGTCATGACCATGTCGCGGTACAGGCCGCGCAGGTCCTCGGTGGTGATGTCTGCGACGAAGGGCGCGAACTCCGCATTCTCTGCGTTGTCGACCCGGTCCCCTTGGGGCGTCAGCAGCTGTACGAGCTGAGGTTCAGCGTCCTGCGTCTGCGCGGTGGCAGCGGCGGGCTTGGCGGCGCTCGCCGCACCTGCCGCCCGCTTGGTGCCGCTGCTGCGTCGCGGCTTGCGCGCGGCAGTGCTCTCCACGGTCACTTGTGCTCCTCCGTCGGTCCGGCACCCGGGTTCTCCGGGGTCCAGTGCGGCTCACCTGCATCCGTAACGAGCGCACGGGGTGGGTGCGCGTCGCGTACGGGATTCAGGCGTGACAGGCGTCCCGGCGAGTGCCCTGCGCAATGCACGTTACCCAGTGCGCCGCATAACTGCGAAACCCCGTTTGACCTGCGTTTTTGCTTGGATTTCCAAGTAAATCCGCAGCGACGGGAACAACCACTGGTCACAGCCTTGCAGGGGCCGGGAACAACGGCACGTTATCCCGGGTAACTCCGGCAGGGAAGGGGTGAGTGTGTGAAACTGACTTCGTGCGCGAAGACGGAAAAATCAAGGTATTCCTCCTGGACGACCACGAAGTGGTCCGTCGGGGCGTCCACGAGCTGCTGTCGGTCGAGGACGACATCGAGATCGTCGGCGAGGCCGGCACGGCCGCCGACGCGCTGGTCCGCATCCCCGCCACCCGCCCCGACGTGGCCGTGCTCGACGTCCGGCTGCCGGACGGCAGCGGGGTGGAGGTGTGCCGCGAGGTGCGCTCCCAGAACGAGGACGTCAAGTGCCTGATGCTGACCTCGTTCGCCGACGACGAGGCCCTCTTCGACGCGATCATGGCGGGCGCCTCCGGTTACGTGCTCAAGGCGATCCGCGGGAACGAGCTGCTCAGCGCCGTGCGTGACGTCGCCGCCGGCAAGTCGCTGCTGGACCCGGTGGCCACCGCCCGCGTACTGGAGCGGCTGCGCGACGGCAAGGGCGGCAAGGGCGACGACCGCCTCGCCAACCTCACCGAGCAGGAGCGCAAGATCCTCGACCTGATCGGCGAGGGCCTGACCAACCGCGTCATCGGCGAGCGCCTGCACCTGGCCGAGAAGACCATCAAGAACTACGTCTCCAGCCTGCTGTCCAAGCTGGGCATGGAGCGCCGCTCCCAGGCCGCCGCCTACGTGGCCCGCCTCCAGGCCGAGAAGCGCTAGGCCGCTTCATTCGGGACCAACGTCCCCGGTCGTCGGGGCGGGCTCCTCTTTCCCGGCACGGTGTCGGTACCGGACAGTGGACGGCATGTCCCCAGAGGATCACCACGCCCTCGAACTGCTGCGCCGGGTGCCGTACGGCCGGGTGGCCGCCAGCATGCGCGCGCTGCCCTTCCTCGCACCCGCCCGCCACATCGTGGCGGACGGCGGGGTCGTCCTGAGAATGCACGCCGGCTTCGGCCACCACCAGGCGTGCAACGGCAGCGTGGTGTCGTACGGGGCCGACAATTTCAATTCCCCGGACCCTCGGCTCTGGTCGGTGCAGTTCACCGGAACGGCGCAGGTCATCGAGCCGACCACGGCAGAACTGGAACTCTTCGGTCCGGGTCCGCATTTCGTGAACGGCGAGGTGTTCGACCCCGTCCACATGCGAATCGAACCCCAGTTCATCACCGTTCACTCGCTCGCCGGGAACGGAAATCCCGACCGGCTCTGCGGGCACGCCATCTGACGGGGCGCCCATGCGGACGGGCCCGGCGGAAATCGATTCCGCCGGGCCCGTTGCGTGCTCGCGCCGCGCTACTCCGCGCTGTCGGGACCCGGCGGCGGCGGCTGGGACTTCGTCGCCGTCGCGGTCGCCGTGGCCGTCTTCGTCGGCGTGGCGGTCGCGGTCGCCGTGCTGCTCTTGGTCGCCGTCGCGGTCGGCGACTGCGACGCCGTCGCCGTGGGCGGCTGGCTGGCGGTCTGCGTCCGGGTGCGGGTCGCCGGCGGCGGGGTGTCGTTGTTCGTCGGCGTGTTGTCCGTGGTCTGGCGCGACTGCGTCGGGTTCGGCGAGTCGGACAGGCTCGGCTTGGCGCTGGGGGAGGTCTGGGTGGTGCCCGGATCCTGCTTCCCGCCGCCCTTGCCGCCCACGCCGTTGACGGCGTAGGCCACGCCGCCCGCGATCGCGACGATCGCGAGCACCGCGAACAGCCACATCTTCCAGCGGCCGCCGCCGTTGCCGCGCCGGTCGTCGTAGGCCTCGTAGCCGCCGCTGTGGCCGCCGCCGTGACTGCCGGGGGCGCCGGGGAAGGCCGTGCCGTCGTCCGGGTTCAGCGGCGGCACCATCGGCTGCTGGAACTGCGAGGTCGAGGCGTTCGGGGCGTATCGCTGCCCGCCGCCGTTCCCGCCCACGGGCATGGCCGTGGTGGCGGCGACGCCGCCGCGCCCGTGCGGCAGCGACATGGTGACCGGGCCGGTGTTCCAGGTGCCGGTGTTCGGGCCCTGGTCGTGCAGCATCTGGAGCCCGTACTGGACCAGCCCGCGCATCTCCTCGGCGCTCTGGAACCGGTCGTCCGGGTCTTTGGCGAGGGAGCGCATGACGAGGCCGTCGAGCTCCTGCGGGATGTGGTGGCCCTCCGGCAGCTGCGAGGGCGGCACGGGCGCGTCCTGGACGTGCTGGTAGACCACGGAGAGCGGGGTCTCGCCGGTGAACGGGGGCCGCAGCGCGAGGAGTTCGTAGAGCAGGCAGCCGGTCGCGTACAGGTCGGAGCGGTGGTCGACGGCCTTGCCGAGGGCCTGTTCGGGCGACAGGTACTGGGGGGTGCCCATGACCATGCCGGTCTGGGTCATCGTCGCCTGCCCGCCGTGCAGGGCGCGGGCGATGCCGAAGTCCATCACCTTCACGGCGCCGGCGTCGGTGATGATGACGTTCGCCGGTTTGATGTCGCGGTGGACGATGCCGTGCTGGTGCGAGTAGGCGAGGGCTTCGAGCACGCCCGAGACGATGATGAGCGCCTGCTCGGGGCCCGGGGCCTCGGCGCTGATCAGCAGGTCACGGATGGTGCGGCCCTCGACCAGCTCCATGACGATGTAGGGGACGGTGTTCGGGCCGACCCGGTCCTCGCCCGAGTCGTACACGGCGACGACGGCGTGGTGGTTGAGCCCGGCGACGGACTGCGCCTCGCGCGTGAAGCGGGCCTTGGACACCGGGTCCTCGGCCAGGTCGGCGCGCAGCAGCTTCACGGCGACGGTGCGGCCCAGGCGCACGTCCTCGGCGGCGAACACCTCCGCCATGCCACCGCGACCCAGCCGGTGCGTCAGCCGGTAACGGCCGTCGCCCACCAGGCCACCGTCGCCCCAGTGCTCAGGACCATCGGTCATCCCGGCGCCGTTTCCCTCGGGTTCGGGTGCCATCAGTCCTCGCCGTCGTCTCTCTCGGCCGCCGCTCAGCGGTAGTCCTCTTTATTGGTGCTCCGGTGAACGCTACAGCCTCCGAACCGGTCACCGTTCGGACAAGGCCACCCTGTGCACGTGTGGTCACGGAACGGGCACCTGGCTTGACGTGTGCTTGCCCTGGGGCAGACTGGGCGCCACGTGCGCCCGGCCAGAGGCGTGAAGGCACATCCCGAGGGGAAGCAACAGTCATGAGCCAGGACGGCACTCAGGGCCAGTACGCGGGCGGCTCTCTGGCCGGTGGCCGTTACCAGCTAAGGGACTTGCTGGGTGCGGGCGGCATGGCCTCTGTATACCTCGCGTACGACTCGGCGCTGGACCGGCAGGTGGCCATCAAGACCCTGCACAGCGACCTCGGCCGGGAACAGTCCTTCCGCGAGCGCTTCCGCCGCGAGGCCCAGGCTGTAGCGAAACTGTCGCACACGAACATCGTCTCGGTCTTCGACACCGGTGAAGGCGAAGTGACGTTCGGCGGCGGCCGCTCGGGCGACGGCGCGGTGATGCCGTACATCGTCATGGAGTACGTGGAGGGCAAGCCGCTCGGCTCGGTGCTCGAAGCGGACATCCGGCAGTACGGGGCCATGCCGGCGGACAAGGCGCTGAAGGTGACGGCCGACGTGCTCGCCGCCCTGGAGACCAGCCACGAGATGGGGCTCGTCCACCGCGACATCAAGCCCGGCAACGTGATGGTGAACAAGCGCGGCGTGGTCAAGGTGATGGACTTCGGCATCGCCCGCGCCATGCAGTCGGGGGTCACCTCGATGACGCAGACCGGCATGGTCGTCGGCACCCCGCAGTACCTCTCGCCCGAACAGGCGCTGGGGCGCGGCGTCGACGCCCGGTCCGACCTGTACTCGGTCGGCATCATGCTCTTCCAGCTGCTGACGGGGCGGATCCCGTTCGACGCGGACTCGCCGCTGGCCATCGCGTACGCCCACGTGCAGGAGGAGCCGGTCGCGCCGTCCTCCATCAACCGGTCGGTGACCCCGGCGATGGACGCCCTGGTGGCGCGGGCGCTGAAGAAGAACCCGAACGAGCGCTTCCCCACGGCCGCGGCCATGGGCGACGAGGTCGCGCGGGTGCTGGGCTCCGGGCAGGCCGGGGCGCCGGTCATCGTGCAGGGCCAGGGGCCGCTGAGCAGCGGCGCGGGCGTGTCCTCGGCCGTGTTCCCGCCGGTGGAGTCCGGCTTCCAGGCGCCGCCGCAGTCGGTGCAGCAGCCCTACCAGGCGCCGCACACCCCGACGCCGGCCCCGTACGCGCCGACGCCGGCCCCGCAGCCGCACGCGCAGGGCGGCTACGCCTACCCGCACACGCCCCCGCCGCAGGCGCAGTACGCGCCGCAGACCCCGCCCCCGTACACGATCTCCCCGGCGGGTGCGGCGGGCCCGGCGGGCTCCGGCGGCGGCAAGCGGAACATGCCGGTGGTCGTGGGTGCGGTCGCGGTGGCGCTGCTGGCGGTCGGCGGTCTGATCGCGGCGATCTCGATGAACGGGGACGACAAGGACAAGGGCGGCACCACGGCCGATCCGGGCGCCTCCACGTCCGCGTCCGCGAAGGCCGGGTTCAAGGGACCCGACGTCACGCGCACGATCGACCCCAAGAAGTGCTCGGAGCCGGTGAAGCACTACAGCGAGGCCGGCAAGTACTCGGCGCCGGACCTCAAGTACAAGAACCTGCTGTCCGTGAAGGCCTGCATCCAGGCCTCGGGCGGCAAGTACACCATCGTCCCGAAGGACGAGGCCGTGTACGGCAAGGACACGGTGCTGAGCCAGTCCCCGGCCGCCGGCGACAAGATCAACAAGGAGGGCACGGAGTACACGCTCACCGTGTCCACCGGCAATCCGGAGTAGCCGCACCGAGCGGACCGCACGACACACCGGCACCCCAGGCACCCGATAGGGCGCCCGGGATGCCGGTTTTGCCCCACTATGTAAATCTGAGCGCATATCGCTGACTCCAGCGAGCACGCCGGCCGCTCGGGACGGGAGGGGCTCCCCGTGATCCAAGGCTTCCGCCCGTCGCACTGGCTCGCCTGCGCCGCGCTGGCCGCAGCCGCCCTCGCACCGGCCGCCTCCGTGTACGCCGTCCCGCTCGCACCGGCCCACCCCGACCGCGCCCACGCCCACCGCGCCGCACCGCTCGCGGCCCAGCCGCTGCGCGTCACGGCCGACGAGGACGACGCTCCCCGCGAGGAGCTCGCGGGGAGCGCCGCCGGGGTCGGCCGCGAGCGGCCCGGACGGCCGGCCGCCGAGCCCGCCAATCCGGAGCTGCTGATCGCCTCCCGGCCGCTGCCGGTGCGCCCGCGCACCGAGCCCACACCGCCGCCCCCGCCCTCCCCGCATCCGCCACCGAGGCCCTCCGCCGCCGCCCCGACAGCGCGTGACGACGTCACCGCGCTCGACACCGCGCTCGACACCGAGCCGAACGACCGCGCCGCGGACCTGGCCGCGCACATACTGCCGCTGGGCACCGGATTCGCCCTGATGGGACTGGGTCTGGGCTATCTGGGCGTACGGCTGCGCCGGAGCGCGTAGCACCGTCCCCCTTGCGACGTACGCCCTCCGATGGTTGCCCTGCGTGAACATACTCGGTATACATACCGAGTATGTCGATCCGTCACGGGCTACTCGCCCTACTGGAACGGGGTCCTCGGTACGGCTCCCAGCTGCGCACCGAGTTCGAATCCCGGACCGGCTCCACCTGGCCTCTCAACGTCGGGCAGGTCTACACGACCCTCGCCCGGCTCGAACGCGACGGCCTCGTCGCACCCGACGGCGAGGACACCGCGGGACACACCCTCTACGCCATCACCGACACCGGGCGCGCCGAGCTGCGCGAGTGGTACGAGCGCCCCGTCGACCGGGCCAACCCGCCCCGGGACGAGCTGTCCATCAAGCTCGCCATGGCCGTGGGCGCCCCGGGCGTGGACATCCGCGCCGTCATCCAGTCCCAGCGGCACGCCACGATCCGCGCGATGCAGGACTACACCCGGCTCAAGGCCACCGCGCTCGCGGCGGTCGAGAGCGGCCGCTCCGGCGAGCGCGACGACGTCGCCTGGCTGCTCGTGCTGGAACAGCTGATCTTCCAGACCGAGGCCGAGGCACGCTGGCTCGACCACTGCGAAGCCCGGCTCGTCCGGCTCTCCCTGCCGGCCGACCGGAGAGCCGCCGCGCCCGAACCGCCCCAGGCCGCCGCCGAGACCCCGGCCCCGACCACCACCACCCGGCCCCGCACCGCCCGTACGCGGCGCGCCTGAACCACCGTCCCAGGGGGGACCCCTCATGCCCGACCAGCGCCAGCCCCAGCAACCCGTACTGCAGTTGGAGCGGCTCGTCCGCACCCACGGCAGCGGCGCCACCGAAGTGCACGCCCTGCGCGGCATCGACCTCGCCGTGTACCCCGGCGAACTCGTCGCCGTCATGGGCCCTTCCGGCTCCGGCAAGTCCACGCTGCTCACCCTCGCGGGCGGCCTCGACGTCCCCACCGGCGGCCGAGTGCTGGTCGAGGGCACCGACATCACCGCGGCGAGCCGCAAGCAGCTCGCCGCGCTGCGCCGCCGCAGCATCGGGTACGTCTTCCAGGACTACAACCTGATCCCGGCCCTCACCGCCGCCGAGAACGTGGCCCTGCCGCTCGAACTGGACGGGACCTCGGCCCGCAAGGCCCGCGTCGCGGCCCTCGCGGCGCTGGAGGAGATGAACCTGGGCGTCCTCGCCGACCGCTTCCCCGACGAGATGTCCGGCGGGCAACAGCAGCGCGTGGCCATCGCCCGCGCCCTCGTGGGCGACCGCCGCCTCGTCCTCGCCGACGAGCCCACCGGCGCCCTCGACTCCGAGACCGGCGAGTCCGTCCTCGCCCTGCTGCGCTCCCGCTGCGACGCCGGCGCGGCCGGGGTCCTCGTCACCCACGAGCCGCGCTTCGCCGCATGGGCCGACCGCGTGGTCTTCCTGCGCGACGGCAGCGTGGTCGACGAGACCATGCGCAGCCACGCCGACTCCCTCCTCTCCGGACAGGCGGGCGGCCAGTGACCTCCTCGCCCCAAGGCTGGTACCACTCCTGGGTCGCGGCCCTGCGCATCGCGCGCCGCGACGCCTGGCGCGCGAAGGGCCGCAGCTGCCTGGTCCTCGCGATGATCGCCCTGCCGATCGTCGGCGTGAGCGCCGCCGACCTCACCCTGCGCAGCGCCGAACTCTCGACCGAGCAGGCCCTTGCGCGGCAGATCGGGACCGCCGACGCCCGAGTGCGCCCCCTCGACATGACCCAGCCCATCTACCAGATGCCCGACGGCTCCACGTTCGTGCCGGTCGGCGGCTACGAGAACGCCGGCAGCTCGTCCACGGGGCGGGAGGTGCCGCAGGAACTGGACACGTCCCAGCTCCCGGCCGGGACCCAGGTCCTCAAGGACTCCGTGGGCTACAACAAGGTCCGCACCAAGCACGGACTCCTCGACACCGACCTGCACGAAGTCGACACCCGGAGCCCGCTGGTGGCGGGCATGTTCACGCTCGACCGCGGCCGGCTGCCCGAGACCGCCGGAGAGGTCGCCGCCACCACCGCCTTCCTGAAGAACTCCGGCCTCTACGTCGGCTCCACGGTCACTCCGCGCGGCGCGAACACCTCGTACAAGATCGTCGGGGCGTACGAGCTGCCGAGTGAGCTGGGCAACAACGAGATCCTCGCCCCGCCGGGGACCCTGATCGCCCCTCTCGACCAGGTGCTCAAGGCCGCCGGAGGCCACGGGATACGGCCCAACGACAGCTACCTGGTCAAGGTCGGCGGCGACGGTTTCACGTGGAACATGGTGAAGGCGGCCAACACCAAGTCCCTGCTGGTCGTCTCCCGAGCCGTGCACCTCGACCCGCCCGCCGACGCCGACGTGCCCCTCTTCCAGCAGGAGCCCAAGGAGCGGTTCCAGCAGGGCGGCAGCTCGGCCTCCGACATGGCCGTCCTGGCCACCGTCGTGGGCCTCGCCATGCTGGAGATCTGCCTGCTCGCCGGACCGGCCTTCGCGGTCGGTGCCCGCCGCTCGCGCCGCCAGCTCGGCCTGGTCGGCGCCAACGGCGGCGACCGGCGCCACATCCGCTCCATCGTGCTCTCCGGCGGCCTGGTCATCGGCGCCGTCTCCGCCGTCATCGGCACCGTGGTCGGCGTGGGGCTCACCATCGCGCTGCGTCCCGTGCTGGAGGGGCAGCTCGGCGTCCGCTTCGGCAGCCTGGACTTCCGCCCGCTGGAACTGGCCGGCATCGCCCTGCTCGCCGTGGTGACCGGCCTGCTGTCCGCGATCGTCCCCGCCGTCACCGCCTCCCGGCAGACCGTGCTGGCCTCGCTCACCGGCCGCCGCGGGGTGCGCCGCGCCAACCGGGTGCTGCCGGTGCTGGGCCTGATCGCCGTCGCCGGCGGCGCCGCCATCGCCCTGTACGGCACCACGTCGCGCATGGGCGCCACCGTCGTCGTGGGCGGCAGCGCCATCGCCGAGCTCGGCTTCGTCGCCCTCACTCCGGTCCTGGTCGGCCTGTTCGGTCGGCTCGGACGCTGGCTGCCGCTGTCGCCGCGGCTCGCGCTGCGCGACGCCGTGCGCAACCGGGGGCGTACGGCGCCCGCCGTGGCCGCGGTGCTGGCCGCCGTCGCCGGCACCGTCGCGGTGGCCACGTACGAGCACAGCCGGGACGTGCAGATGCGGCACGAGTACGTCGCCGACCTGCCGCACGGCACGGGAGCGCTGGAAGCCCGGGAGAACAGCGCCCACAAGGAGGTTCCCGCGCTGCGCGAGGCGCTCTCCAAGCAACTCCCGGTGGCGGTGCGGGCGGACGTCGACCGGGTGGTCGTCGGTATGCCGAGCTGCGAGTCGTACTCGACGGAACCCGGCTGCGGCCGCATCGAGATCATCAAGCCCAAGGAGCAGCGCTGCCCGCTCTACGACACCCCCAACGGCCCTGATGCCTTCACCGCGGCACAGGCCCGGGAGCTGCGCCAGGACTGGCGCTGCGTGGACACGGCGCGCCCCGCGCCGGAACCGGTGGTCGTCGCCGACGAGAAGCTGCTGGGCGTGCTGGCGGTGACCGACCCGGGCTCCGTGTCCGCCCTCAAGCAGGGCCGGGCCGTCGCCTTCGACAAGCGCCAGATCAAGGACGGCAGGATCACCCTGCGGACCGTCCTCGCCAAGGAGGGCGTCAACCCCTTCCCGCCGGTCGGCGAGGACCCGCCCGGTGAGGACAAGGTCCTGCCCGTCCACCTGGCACCCGAGTCGGTCAAGAACTGGGGCCTCGAACTGGTCCTGCCGCCGGCGACGGCCAAGGCCGCAGGTCTGGCCACCGTCCCGGCAGGGGCGTACTTCACCCTCGACGGGAAGGCGACCAGCGAGCAGCGGCAGCGGATCGCCGGCGAGATCGACCGCATGGGCGTCGAGGCGGCCGTGCGCATCGAAGAGGGCTACCAGGGCAACGACAACCTCGCGCTGCTCGCCCTGACCGTCTTCGCGGGTCTGGTCACCATCGGGGCGGCCGGCATCGCCACCGGGCTCGCCCAGGCCGACGCCGAGGCCGATCTGAAGACCCTGGCGGCCGTGGGGGCGGCGCCCCGGGTACGGCGGACGCTGAGCGGCTTCCAGTGCGGGGTGGTCGCCCTGATGGGCGTCGTCCTGGGCACGGCGGCCGGGATCCTGCCCGCGGTGGGCCTGCGCCTGGTGCAGCGCCGGGAGCTGGAGGCGCTGTACCAGCACTCCGTCGACAAGGGCTACGCGTCGGTCAGGGAGGCCGTCCCGTACGTGCCGATCTCCGTGCCGTGGGAGACCCTCGCCGGGCTGCTCGTCGTGGTCCCGGTGGGCGCGGCCCTGCTGGCGGCGCTGGTCACCCGCTCCAGCGGCGCTCTGGCCCGTCGCGCCGCGGGCTGAGCGCGGGGACGATTCCCCAGGCTGGTGCCCCCGTACAGGGTGGATCACGACTGTACGGGGGCACACCGTGTGAGAACGAAGGTGTGCGAGAGAATGACGGCATGGAGATGCCGAGGAGTGAACGGTCGCAGGACAGTCCCCCGCACGTCCTGATCGTGGGACAGGACGGGACGGCGGTCGGCGACGCCGATGACGAGTCGCGCGAGGTCCCGGTGACGGAAATGGTCGAACAGCCCGCCAAGGTCATGCGGATCGGCAGCATGATCAAGCAACTCCTCGAAGAGGTACGCGCCGCGCCCCTCGACGAGGCGAGCCGGGTCAGGCTCAAGGACATCCACGCCGCCTCCGTGAAGGAGCTGGAGGACGGCCTGGCCCCGGAGCTCGTGGAGGAACTGGAGCGCCTGTCCCTCCCGTTCACCGAGGAGGCCATCCCCTCCGAGGCGGAACTGCGCATCGCGCAGGCCCAGTTGGTGGGCTGGCTGGAGGGCCTCTTCCACGGCATCCAGACCGCTCTGTTCGCGCAGCAGATGGCCGCGCGGGCCCAGTTGGAGCAGATGCGCCGCGCCCTTCCGCCCGGCGGTCCGCACGACGACGACGAAGACGGTGGCCACGGCGCGGTCCGCTCGGGCCCGTACCTCTAGCCTCCGGCGGTCTGCAGACGAAGCGGGTCCGGCCCACGCCCAGGCGTGGGGCCCGGACCCGCTTCCACGTTCCCGGGGCGGAACACAGCCCGGGCGGGACAAGCCTTCGGTAAGTCCGGTTCCGCGCCGGGAACATGGTCCGCGCATACTCATGGGCATGAGCTACGACGCGATCGTGCTGGCCGGCGGCGCCGCGCGGCGACTCGGCGGGGCGGACAAGCCCGCGCTGAGCGTCGGCGGTCGGGCGCTCCTCGACCGCGTCCTCGACGCCTGCCCGGACGCCCGGAGCACCGTCGTGGTCGGCGCCCGGCGGCCCACCGCGCGCCCCGTGCGGTGGACCCGCGAGGACCCGCCGGGGGGCGGCCCCGTGGCCGCGCTGGATGCCGGGCTGCGCGGTACCGCCGCCGAGCTGGTCCTCGTACTCTCCGCGGACCTGCCGTTCCTGGACCGGGACACCGTACGGGCCCTGCTGGCCGCGCCCGATGCGCACGGCACGGACGGGGCGATGCTGCGGGACCCCGGCGGCCGGGACCAGCCGCTGGTCGCCGCCTACCGGGCCGAACCCCTGCGCCGCGAGATCACGCTGCTCGCCACCGAACACGGCGGCCTCGCCGGGCTGCCGCTGCGCGCGCTCACCGCGGAACTGGAGCTGACCGCCGTAACGGCTCCGCCACTCGCCGCGTTCGACTGCGACACCTGGGACGATCTCGCCGCCGCCCGCGCCCGGATCAGAGAGCATGGAACCGTGCTGGACCAATGGATCACCGCCGTCAAGAACGAGCTGGGCATCGACCTCGCCGTCGACACCAAGACCCTGCTCGACCTCGCCCGGGACGCCGCCCACGGCGTCGCCCGCCCCGCCGCGCCGCTGACCACCTTCCTGGTCGGCTACGCGGCCGCCCACGCCGCCGCCACCGGCGCCGACCCCGCCCAGGCCGTCGCCGAGGCCTCCCGCAAGGCCGCCGACCTGGCGCTGCGCTGGGCCGCCGAGGCGGAGACGGACGCCGCCTCCGAAGAGAACGGCTCGGGATGACCCCCACGAACTCCGCCGAACAGGCCCTTGATGAGGCCCTGGCCCTGGTCAGCCGCGCCCCCGAGGGCGGCGGCGCCGGCGGCCACCGGGCCGTCTCCTGGCCGCGCGCCCGGGAAGCCGCCGCCCACGCCGGGGCCGGGGTGCGGGCCCGCCCCCACGACGTCCCCCTCGCGGACGCCCTCGGCGAGGTCCTGACCGCCTCCCTGGACGCGCTGACCGACCTGCCCTCCTTCGACACCTCCGCCATGGACGGCTGGGCCGTGGCCGGCCCCGGCCCGTGGCACGTCCGCGAAGGCGGCGGCGTCCTGGCCGGCTCCGGCCGTCCGGAGCCGCTCGCCGACGGCGAGGCCGTCCGGATCGCCACCGGCGCCCGGATCCCCGCCGACACCACCGCCGTCATCCGCAGCGAGCACTGCCGTGAGGCGGGCGGGCAGCTCTTCGCCGACCGGCCCGTCGTCACCGGCCAGGACATCCGCCCGCGCGGCCAGGAGTGCCGCTCGGGGGACCTGCTGCTGCCCGCCGGCTCGCTGGTCACCCCCGCCGTGCTCGGGCTCGCCGCGGCCGCGGGGTACGACCGGCTGACCACCAGCCCCCGCCCCCGCGTGGAGATCCTGGTGCTCGGCGACGAGCTGCTCACCGAGGGCCGCCCGCACGACGGGCTGATCCGCGACGCCCTCAGCCCCATGCTGGAGCCCTGGCTCACGCGCCTGGGCGCCGAGGTCACCGGCACCCGGACTCTCGGCGACGACCCGGCCGGGGCGGCCGCCCTGCTGGAGGCCGTCACCGCCTCCACCGCCGACGTCCTGGTCACCACCGGCGGCACCGCCTCCGGACCCGTCGACCACGTCCACCCCGTGCTGGAGAAGGCCGGCGCCCGGCTGCTCGTCGACGGGGTGGCGGTCCGGCCCGGGCATCCGATGCTGCTGGCGCGGATCGGCGACCGGGCGGACGGGCGGCACGTGGTCGGGCTCCCCGGCAACCCCCTCGCCGCCGTCTCCGGGCTGCTGACCCTCGCCGAGCCGCTGCTGCGCGCCCTCGCGGGCCGCCGCCCGCGCCCGCGCTACACGGCGACCGTGCAGGGCGACGTGCCCGGGCACCCGTACGACACCCGGCTGGTACCGGTCCGGCTCGACGACGAGCAGGCCGTACCGCTGCGCTACCACGGCCCGGCGATGCTGCGCGGCGTGGCGGCCGCGGACGCGCTGGCCGTCGTACCGCCCAAGGGCGCCCGGTCCGGACAGGAGCTTGAGGTCCTCGATCTGCCGTGGGCTTCGGGAGGATGTTTCACGTGAAACTTCCCGGACAGGACGCCATGGCCCGCGAGGCCGACGAGAAACTCGTCTCCCGGCGCATCAAGCTGCCCAAGCGCATCGTCGAGCATCCGCTTCGACAGGTCGTCAAGCGCCTCCTGATGGCCCTGTTCGTACTCTTCCTCACGGTCTTCATCGTGTGGCTGGACCGCGACGGCTACCACGACAACGCCAACGAGCAGGTCGATCTCCTCGACTGCTTCTACTACGCGACGGTGACGCTGTCGACGACCGGCTACGGCGACATCGTCCCCTACAGCGACAGCGCACGGCTGATCAACATCATGTTGATCACGCCGCTGCGCGTGCTGTTCCTGATCATCCTCGTCGGTACCACCCTCGAAGTCCTGACGGAACGGACGAGGGAAGAGTGGCGGCTGAAGCGCTGGAGGAAGAACTTGCGCGAGCACACGGTCGTCGTCGGCTTCGGCACGAAGGGCCGCTCGGCCCTGCAGACACTGCTGGCCACCGGCCTCTCCAAGGAGCAGGTCGTCGTCGTCGACCCGAGCGCCAAGGTCATCGACACGGCCAACGCCGAAGGGTTCACGGGCGTGGTCGGCGACGCCACCCGCTCGGACGTACTGCTGCGCGCCGAGCTCCAGAAGGCCCGTCAGATCGTCATCGCCACGCAGCGCGACGACACGGCGGTGCTGGTCACGCTGACCGCCCGGCAGCTCAACCGCGGGGCGAAGATCGTCGCCGCGGTGCGCGAGGAGGAGAACGCCCCGCTCCTGCGCCAGTCCGGGGCGGACGCGGTCATCACGAGCGCGAGCGCGGCCGGCCGGCTGCTGGGCCTCTCGGTGCTCAGCCCGAGCGCGGGCACCGTGATGGAGGACCTGATCCAGCAGGGCAGCGGCCTGGACCTCATCGAACGGCCCGTCCGCAAGTCCGAGGTCGGCAAGTCGGTGCGCGACACCGACGACCTCGTCGTCAACGTGCTGCGCGGGCACCGGCTGCTCCCGTACGACGACCCGCACGCGAGCCCGCTCCAGCTGACGGACCGTCTCATCACCATCGTGCGGGCGGTACCGCCCACCGCTCCGAGGACGGCACTGGGTCCTGCCGAGTAGCCGCGCCGTGGCGTAGCCTCCGGGCCATGCATGCGATCACCATCGAGCAGCCCGGCGGCCCCGAGGCCCTCGTCTGGGCAGACGTCCCCGATCCGGTACCGGGCGAGGGCGAGGTCCTCGTCGAGGTCGCGGCGAGCGCCGTGAACCGCGCCGACCTCCTCCAGCGGCAGGGCTTCTACGATCCGCCGCCCGGCGCCTCGCGCTACCCGGGCCTGGAGTGCTCCGGGCGGATCGCCGCACTCGGGGCGGGGGTGTCCGGCTGGTCGGTGGGCGACGAGGTGTGCGCCCTGCTGGCCGGCGGCGGGTACGCGCAGCGGGTGGCCGTGCCGGCCGGCCAGCTCCTGCCGGTCCCGGCCGGGGTGGACCTGGTGACGGCGGCGGCGCTGCCCGAGGTCGTCACGACCGTGTGGTCCAACGTGTTCATGGTGGCCGGACTGCGCCCCGGCGAGACCCTGCTGGTGCACGGCGGGGCCAGCGGCATCGGGACGATGGCGATCCAGCTGGGGAAGGCGGTCGGCGCGACGGTCGCCGTCACGGCCGGCGGCCCGGAGAAGCTGGCCCGCTGCAAGGAGCTGGGCGCGGACGTCCTCATCGACTACCGCGAGCAGGACTTCGTGGCCGAGGTGCGGTCCGCCACGGGCGGGGCCGGGGCGGACGTGATCCTGGACATCATGGGAGCCAAGTACCTCGCGCGGAACGTGGACGCCCTGGCCGTCAACGGCCGGCTCGCGGTGATCGGGCTCCAGGGCGGGGTCAAGGCCGAGCTGAACCTCGGTGCGCTGCTGTCGAAGCGGGCGGCGATCACCGCGACCTCGCTGCGGGCGCGGCCGCTGGAGGAGAAGGCGGCGATCGTCGCGGCGGTCCGGGAGCACGTGTGGCCGCTGGTGGCCGCGGGCCGCGTCCGGCCGGTGGTGCACGCGACGTTCCCGATGCGGGATGCCGCCGAAGCCCACCGCGTCCTGGAATCCGGCGCCCACGTGGGCAAACTCCTGCTCACGACGTGAACCCCCGTGCCTCGGACTCCCCCGGTGACGGCTGGGGGAGTCCGAGGACCGGGGTCCGGGGCGGAGCCTCAGGACACCGCCCCGCGCCGCACGGCTAGAGGCTGCGCAGGAGCACCGCCGGGGATTCCACGCAGTCCGCGACGTAGCGCAGGAAGCCGCCGGCCGTACCGCCGTCGCAGACCCGGTGGTCGAAGGTCAGCGACAGCTGGACGACCTTGCGCACCGCCAACTGGCCCTCGTGGACCCACGGCTTGTCGATGATCCGGCCGACGCCGAGCATCGCCGCCTCAGGGTGGTTGATGATCGGCGTGGAGCCGTCGACCCCGAACACCCCGTAGTTGTTCAGGGTGAAGGTGCCGCCCGTCAGGTCGGCCGGGGCCAGCTTGCCCGAGCGGGCGAGCTCGGTCAGCCGCGCGAACTCGGCCGACAGGGACTCCGGGTTGCGGCCCTGCGCGTCCCGGACCACGGGGACCACCAGGCCCCGCTCGGTCTGCGCGGCGAAGCCCAGGTGCACCGACGGGAGCCGGACGATCTCCTTGGCCGCGAGGTCCACGGTGGAGTTCAGCTCCGGGTACTTGGCCAGCGCGGCCGTGCAGATCCGCGCCAGCAGCGCGAGCACCGAGATCTTGGGCCCGCCCACGGCGTTCATCGCGGCCCGGGCCGCCATCAGCTCGGTGGCGTCGGCGTCGACCCAGCAGGTGGCGTCCGGGATCTCGCTGCGGCTGCGCGACAGCTTCTCGGCGACCGCACCGCGCAGGCCCTTGAGCGGGATCCGCTCGCCCTGCGCCGCCACCGCCGCCGCGGGGGCGGGAGCCGGGGCGGGCGCCCGCAGCGCGGCCAGGGCCGCCTCGACGTCGGCCCGCAGGATCAGACCCTCCGGCCCGGACCCGTGCAGCGCGCGCAGGTCCACCCCGCCGTCCTTGGCCAGCTTGCGGACCAGCGGCGAGATGACGGGCACCGGCCCGGCGGGAGCCACGGGAGCGGCCGGAGCCACCGGAGCCGCGACGACCGCGGCCGGGGCCGGGGCCGCGACGGGCGCCGACACCGCGGCGGTGACGGGTCGCACCCGTCGCCGACGCGCCGGACGCGAGTGGTCCGAGCCGTAGCCGATCAGCGGCCGGGGAGCCTCGCCCGAGCCTTCGTCCCCGGCAGCCTCCGCGGCCGCGGCGGGCAGCGACTGCGCACCCACCGCCACGGTGATCAGCGGGGCGCCGACCGGCAGCTCCTCGCCCTCCTCGCCGAAGCGGGCGGTGACCACGCCGCCGTAGGGGCAGGGCACCTCCACCATCGCCTTGGCCGTCTCGACCTCGACGACCGGCTGGTCGATGGCGACGACGTCGCCCACCGCCACCAGCCACCGCACGATCTCGGCCTCGGTCAGGCCCTCACCGAGGTCCGGCAGCTTGAATTCCATGACCTGCGGCATCAGTTCTCCCACTGCAGGCGGGCCACGGCGTCCAGGATCCGTTCGACGCCGGGCAGGTGGTACTTCTCCAGCATCGGCGGCGGGTACGGGATGTCGAAGCCCGTCACCCGCAGCACCGGGGCCTCCAGGTGGTGGAAGCACCGCTCCGTGACCCGGGCGGCGATCTCCGCGCCCGGCCCGCCGAAGCCGCCGGCCTCGTGGACGACGACCGCGCGACCGGTGCGGCGTACGGACTCCACGACCGTGTCCTCGTCGAAGGGGACCAGGGAGCGCAGGTCGACGACCTCCAGGTCCCAGCCCTCCTCGCGGGCCGCCTCGGCCGCCTCCAGGCAGACCGGCAGTGAAGGCCCGTAGGTGATCAGGGTGGCGCTGGTGCCCGTGCGCCGGACCAGCGCCTTCCCGATGCCCGGCACGGCAGCCGGCGCCTCGGGCGACCAGTCCGCCTTCGACCAGTACAGCCGCTTCGGCTCCAGGAAGACCACCGGGTCGTCGCTGGCGATCGACGCGCGCAGCAGCCCGTAGGCGTCCTCGACGGTCGCCGGGGTCACCACGGTGAGGCCGGGGGTGGCCACGTAGTACGCCTCGGAGGAGTCGCAGTGGTGCTCCACGCCGCCGATCCCGCCGCCGTACGGCACGCGGATGGTGATCGGCAGCGGCATCGCGCCGCGGGTGCGGTTGCGCATCTTCGCGACGTGCGAGATCAGCTGCTCGAAGGCCGGGTAGGCGAAGGCGTCGAACTGCATCTCCACCACGGGCCGCAGCCCGTACATGGCCATGCCGACGGCCGTGCCCAGGATTCCGGCCTCGGCGAGCGGGGTGTCCGTACAGCGGTCCTCGCCGAACTCCTTCGCGAGGCCGTCCGTGATCCGGAAGACGCCGCCGAGCGTCCCGACGTCCTCGCCCATCACGTGGACCGTCGGGTCCTCGGCCATCGCGTCGCGCATCGCCCGCGTCAGGGCCTGCGCCATCGTCGCGGGCTTGGCCCCCGTCTTCGCGGACTTCGCCGCCACCGTCGTCACGCCTGGTCCTCGGCTTCCAGCTCGGCACGGAGCATGGCCGCCTGCTCGCGCAGGCGGTCGGTCTGCTCCGCGTAGACATGCGCGAACAGGTCCATCGGGTCCACCACCGGATCGGCGTTCATCCCGTCGCGCAGGGACGCCGCCATCGCCTCGGCCTCGTCGCGCGCGGCCGTGATGCCCGCCTCGTCGAGGATCCCGCGCGCTGTCAGCTCCCGCTCCAGCAGGTCGATCGGGTCGTGCGCCTTCCACGCCTCGACCTCGGCGTCACCGCGGTAGCGCGTCGCGTCGTCGGCGTTCGTGTGTGCTTCCATGCGGTACGTGACGGCCTCGATCAGGGTCGGGCCGCCGCCGGCCCGGGCCCGCCGGACGGCCTCGGACAGCACCTCGTGCATCGCCGCGATGTCGTTGCCGTCGACCAGCCGGCCCGGCATGCCGTACCCGACGCCCTTGTGGGCCAGTGTCGGGGCGGCGGTCTGCTTGGCGAGCGGGACGGAGATCGCGAAGCCGTTGTTCTGCACGAGGAAGACCACCGGGGCCTGCCAGACGGCGGCGAAGTTCAGCGCCTCGTGGAAGTCGCCCTCGCTGGTGCCGCCGTCGCCGACCATGGCGAGGGCGACGACGTCGTCGCCGCGCAGCCGGGCCGCGTGCGCCAGGCCCACCGCGTGCGGCAGCTGGGTGGCGAGCGGGGTCGAGAGCGGGGCTATGCGGTGCTCACGCGGGTCGTAGCCGGTGTGCCAGTCGCCGCGCAGCAGGGTCAGCGCCTGTACGGGGTCCAGTCCGCGCGCCACGGCCGCCAGGGTGTCGCGGTAGCTCGGGAAGAGCCAGTCCTGCTCCTCCAGGACCATGGCGGCCGCGATCTCGCAGGCCTCCTGGCCGACGGTGGAGGGGTAGACGGCGAGCCGGCCCTGCTTGGTGAGCGCCGTGGCCTGGGCGTTGTAGCGACGGCCGCGCACCAGTTCGGCGTAGCACCGGCGCATCAGCGCGGGGTCGAGGCGGTCGGCCGCCTCGGTGCCCAGCACCCGGTAGGGCTCGGCGTCCGGGAGCAGCGGAGCGGCGTCCGTACGGGGCCTCCAGGCGGGCGGCGGGGTGGAACGGTGGGACGCACCGGCACCGGGCAGCTCTTGGACCGTCATGGCGGCGTACACCTCCTCGTGGGAAGCGGGCAGGGGGGCCCCGGGTGTGAGGCCCCTCACCTACCGATTGTTCGGTTGTCCGCGCAATTTGGCTACAGGCGGCTCCAGGCTGTGGACAAACTGGCGCCGGGGCCCTGGGATGGACGCAGGACGTCCAGAAGAGGGAGGCATCGGGCAATGCCGGATGAACAAATGGCCGGAACAGGTTCCGCACCGGTTGCACCGGGGACCGCACCGGGAGCCCCCGGGGTCCCGCCCGTCGCACCCCGTCCCCTGGATCCGATCGACCGGTCGATCATGCGGCTGCTCCAGGCGGACGGCCGCGCGTCCATACGGTCGGTGGCCGAGCAGGTGCACGTCTCGCGCGCGAACGCGTACGCGCGGATCAACCGGCTCATCGACGACGGGGTGATCCGCGGGTTCACGGCCCGCGTCAACCACGAGCGCGCGGGCCAAGGCGCCTCGGCCTACATCACCCTGAAGATCGTCCAGAACTCCTGGCGCACGGTGCGCGAACAACTGCGCGAGCTCCCGGGCGCCGCGCACATCGCCCTGGTCAGCGGTGACTTCGACGTGCTGCTCCTGGTGCACACCCCGGACAACCGGACCCTGCGCGAGCTCGTCCTGACCCGCCTCCAGGCCATCCCGGAGGTCCTCTCGACGCGCACCCTGCTGGTCTTCGAGGAGACGGACCTCCTGGACGCCGGCCCCGGCCCGGCCGGCGGCCCCGCGATCGCCGAGGAGTAGGCCGACCGGGTCAGCGGCTCGTGCGCAGGCCGTCCAGGGCCATGGTGACCACGGCGTCGGCGAGTTGGTCCTGGCCGGTCCCCGGGTGCGGGCGGTACCACTCGACCAGCGAGTTCACCATGCCGAAGAGGAGGCGGGTGGCGAGGCGGATGTCCACGTCCGCCCGCAGGTCGCCGTCCGCGGCGGCGGCCTTGAGCAGGTCCGCGACCTGGTGGTCGAACTCGCGGCGGCGCTCCAGCGCCCACCGCTCGGTGCGGGTGTTGCCCCGGACCCGCAGCAGCAGCGTCACGTACGGCAGCTCGCTGACCAGCACCTCGACCGTGCGCCGCGTGACGTACTCGACGCGGTCGACGGCGCGGCCGCGGACCGCCCCCGGCTCCTCCAGTACCGCGAAGAGCCCGTCGAGGGCGCGGCTGACGGCCCGCCGCAGCAGCTCCTCCTTGCCCGTGACGTGGTGGTAGATCGAGGACTTCGAGATGCCGGCGGCCTTGGAGAGGTGCTCCATCGAGGTGCCGTCGTAGCCGCGCTCGTTGAAGACCTGGACGGCCACGGACAGCAGGGTCTCGGGGGTGTAGGTGTCGCGTTTGGCCGTGGTCACTCCGTGCCCTCCTCGTCGCCCGCGTAACCCAGCTTGAACAGCGCCAGCGAGGGCGCGTACCGGCCGCCGGGGCAGCGCTCGTCGAGGTGGTGCAGCAGGTCGTAGGCCCAGTCCTGGCCGAGCCGGTCGTGCCATTCGGAGGGGCCCAGCGGGTAGTTGACGCCGAGCCGCATCGCCGTGTCGATGTCCTCGGCGGAGGCCACGCCGCGGGCGACGGCGTCGGCGGTGAGGTCGATCAGCATCGCGACGGTCCGGGCGACGATCATGCCGGGGACGTCGCCGATGACGGAGACCTGCTTGCCGAGCTTCTGGAAGAGGCCGATCGCCTCGGAGAGGGTCCGCTCGCTGGTGTCCGCGCTGGCGGACAGCGCGATGCGGGTGGCGCCGCGGTAGTCGAGCGCGAGGTCGAAGTAGACGACGTCCGCGAACTCGACGGAGGTCTTTCCGTCCGCGAGGACCAGCTGTCCCTCGCCGGGCAGCTGGATGTACGGGCCCCCGTGCTCGGTGGCCGTGACCGCGATCCCGGCCTCCTCCAGCAGGTGGGCCAGGTCGGCGGCCGGGCCGAGGTCGCCCACGACGGTCACCTTGTCCGGGGCCTCCTCGGGCCCTGCGGTGTGCGGCTGCGCGGCGACCGCGTCCGGGCCGTACGGGTACCAGCCGTGCCCCGACTTGCGGCCCAGGCGGCCCGACTGGACCAGCCGGCGCTGCGCGAGGGACGGGGTGAACTTCGGGCTGCGGAAGAAGGACTCCCACACGGAGCGGGTCACGGCCTCGTTGACGTCCTGGCCGATCAGGTCGGTCAGGGCGAAGGGGCCCATCTTGAAGCCGCCGCTCTCGCGGAGCACGGCGTCGATGGTGGCCGGGTCGGCGCCCTGCTCCTCGTACACCGCGAAGGCCTCTGCGTAGAAGGGGCGGGCGATCCGGTTGACGATGAAGCCGGGGGTGTCGGCGCAGCGGACCGGCGTCTTCCCCCAGCCGAGGACGGTGCGGTACGCGCGCTCGGCGGCGGCCGGGTCGGTCGCGGAGCCGCTGACCACCTCGACGAGCGGGAGCAGCGGGGCGGGGTTGAAGAAGTGCAGGCCGAGGAAGCGGCCGGGGTGCGCGAGGCCGGCGGCGAGCTCGGTGACGGAGAGGGAGGAGGTGTTCGTGGCGAGCAGGGCGTCCGGCTCGACCACCTCTTCGAGGGCGGCGAAGAGCGCCTGCTTGATCCCGACGTTCTCGACGACGGCCTCGATGACGAGGGCGGCGCCGGCGAGGTCCGCGAGGGCGCCGGCGGCCGCGATCCGGCCGACCGTCTCCTCGGCCTCGGCCCGGTCCAGACGGCCCTTCGCGGCCATCCGCTCGACACGGTCCTGCACGATCCCGACGCCGTCGGCGGCGAGGGAGGCGTCAATGTCGTAGATCAGCACGCGGTGACCTGCGAGAAGGGCGACCTGGGCGATGCCCTGGCCCATGGTGCCCGCGCCGACGACCGCCACAGTGCGGGACCGCTCGATTGCTGTCATGTCCTGATCCTCCCGCACCGACTTATCCACAGGTCCGCCGGGCCCTCTTGTCCCGACCGATCGTTCGGTTACTCTAACTCCAGTCTGCTCTCCTTCGCCCGGCTCAACGAGGAGTTGGTCCCTGATGGCCGCCGAGCTCACCGTCCCCCAGCTGTCCGCCAAGCACCGGCCCACTCTGGACCAGGCCCTGTCGGCGATCCGCAGCCGTGCCTACTGGTCCCCGCATCCCGAGCACCCCAAGGCCTACGGCGAAACCGCCCCGGCCGACGGGCTCGCCGCCTTCGAGGCGCTCCGCGGCACCCGCATCGACCTCGGCCAGCCCGGCACCGACGGCTGGACGGGCGCCGAGAAGTCCCCGTACGGCCCGGAGCTGGGTGTCGAGTACCCGCACGTGGACCCGGACGTGCTGCTGCCCGCGATGAAGGCCGGCATGGCCGCGTGGCGCGACGCCGGACCCGAGGCGCGCGCCCTGGTCTGTATCGAGATCCTGGCCCGCATCTCCGCCCGTACCCACGAGTTCGCGCACGCGGTCATGCACACCAGCGGCCAGGCCTTCATGATGGCGTTCCAGGCGGGCGGCCCCCACGCGCAGGACCGCGGTCTGGAGGCCGTGGCCTACGCCTACGAGGAGCAGACCCGCGTCCCGGGGCAGGCCGACTGGTCCAAGCCGCAGGGCAAGAAGGACCCGCTGGAGCTCGGCAAGACCTTCACGGCGGTCCCCCGCGGCATCGCCCTCATGATCGGCTGCAACACCTTCCCCACCTGGAACGGCTACCCGGGCCTGTTCGCCTCGCTGGCCACCGGCAACCCGGTGCTGGTCAAGCCGCACCCGCGGGCCGTGCTGCCGCTCGCCCTGACCGTGCAGGTGGCGCGGGAGGTGCTCGCGGAGGCCGGCTTCGACCCGAACCTGGTGGCGCTCGCGGTCGAGCGTCCGGGCGAGGGCATCGCCAAGGACCTCGCCGTCCGCCCCGAGATCAAGCTGATCGACTACACCGGGTCCACGGAGTTCGGCGACTGGCTGGAGGCCAACGCCCGACAGGCGCAGGTCTACACGGAGAAGGCGGGCGTCAACACCGTCGTCCTGGACTCCACCGACAACTACAAGGGGATGCTGGCCAACCTGGCCTTCTCCCTGTCGCTCTACAGCGGCCAGATGTGCACCACCCCGCAGAACCTGCTGATCCCGCGCGACGGCATCGCGACGGACGCCGGACACAAGTCCTACGACGAGGTCGTGGCCGACCTCGCGGCCTCGGTCGGCGGCCTGCTCGGCGACGACGCCCGGGCCAACGCGCTGCTCGGCGCGCTGGTCAACCCGGACGTCAAGACGCGCCTGGAGGCGGCGGCCGGGCTCGGTGAGGTCGCGCTGGCCTCCCGCGAGGTCACCAACCCCGAGTTCCCGGACGCCGTGGTCCGTACGCCGGTGATGGTCAAGCTGGACGCCGCCAAGCCGGACCCGGAGGCGCCCTTCCTCTCCGAGTGCTTCGGCCCGGTCTCCTTCGCGGTGGCCGTGGACTCCACTGCGGACGCGCTGGACCTGCTGCGCCGCACCGTGCGCGAGAAGGGCGCCATGACCGTGGGCGCCTACACCACCTCCCCGGACACCGAGCGGGCCCTCGAGGAGGTCTGCCTGGAGGAGTCCGCGCAGCTCTCCCTGAACCTGACCGGCGGGGTCTACGTCAACCAGACCGCGGCCTTCTCGGACTTCCACGGCTCCGGCGGCAACCCGGCCGCCAACGCCGCGCTGTGCGACGGCGCCTTCGTCTCGAACCGCTTCCGCGTGGTGGAGGTCCGCCGCCAGGCGTAGGCCCTGTCGTCAGAGCCCCGCCCGGCCCGCGTCGGGCGGTGGACGCCTCCTCCCCGAAAGTGCGGACGGAGGCGTCCGCCCGGGCCGTCCTGCGCAGGGCGGCGCGGACCGGCGCCGGGGTCCTGGCCGGGGGAGTCCTAGGAGTCCTCGCCGCCCCGTTCGGAGGCCGCCGGGGGGCCGCCCCAGTGGAAGAGGGTCATGGCCACGCTGGTGGCGAGGTTGTAGCTGGAGACCTGGGGGCGCATCGGCAGGGACACCAGGTGGTCGGCCCGCGCGCGCAGCTCGGGGGAGATCCCGTGCCGCTCCGAGCCGAAGGCCAGCAGCGCTTCGTCCGGGAGGGTGAGGCCGCGGATGTCCTCGCCCTCCGGGTCGAGCGCGTAGAGCGGGCCGGGCGGCAGCTCCTCCAGTGCGAGGCGCTCGACGGTGGTGGCGTAGTGCAGTCCGGCCCCGGCCCGGACCACGTTCGGGTGCCAGGGGTCGAGGTCGCCGCGGGTCACCACGCCGGTGGCGCCGAAGCCGGCGGCGAGGCGGACGACGGCTCCGACGTTGCCGAGGTTGCGGGGGTTGTCGAGGACGACGACGGGCGCCGGCCTGGGCATCCGCCCCAGGCCCGCGAGGCCCGCCGCCCGGTCGGGCCGTACGGCGAGGGCCGCGACCCCGGTGGGGTGGACGCGGGGCAGCAGCTCCTTGAGCACGGCCGGCCGCACCAGGCGGGCCACGTCGGCCTCGACGTCCGGAGCCAGCTCGCGGGCCAGTTCCCGTACGGCCCCGGGATCGTCGGCGACGACCCTGCGCACGTCGGCCCCGAAGCGCAGCGCGTGCTTGAGCGCGTGGAACCCGTCGAGGAGGACGAGGCCCTCCCGCCCGGCGTCCTCCCGCCACTGCCGCGCCGTCTCGTCCGCACCTGCCCGCTCGCTCATCCCCCGACCCTACGGCCCTCCGGCTCCTGCTCCCGTTCCGGCTCCTGCTCCGCTTCCGGCTCCGCACGGGCTCCCGGGACCCCGCCGCCGGCGCCGGCGCCGGCGCCCCGCAGGAAGGGGGCCCGCCGCCGGGCGGCGGCCCGTGCGCCGAGCCACACGAGGAACCCGGTCGGCAGGAAGACGGCATCGGCGGCGATCATCGCCAGCGAGAAGAACGGCAGTCCCAGCAGCACCGCGATCCCCGCGTGCTCCAGCATCATCAGGGCCAGCAGGACGTTCTTGATCCGCCGGTTGAAGAGCGTGAACGGGAAGGCCACCTGCACGGCCACCGTGCCGTACGACAGCAGCATCACCAGCGTCCCGCTGCCGGCCAGCAGTTCGGACAGCGCCGGCCAGGGGGTGAAGTAGTCCAGCCCCAGGGGGTAGTACAGCGCCGTCCCGTCCTGCCACCGCGAGCCCTGGATCTTGTACCAGCCGGCCGTCGCGTAGATCAGGCAGACCTCCGCCATGATCACCAGCATGCCCGCGTTGTGCAGCAGGTTGGCCAGGACGTCCAGGACCGCCCGCCCCTCGCCCTCGGGCTCGTAGCGGTCGACCAGCCACCACAGGCCGCAGACCACCCACAGCGCTGCGAACCCCGCGAGCCAGCCGAGGCTGAACCGCCCGGTGGCCGCCCCGTACGCGAAGACCGCCCCCAGCACACCCCACAGCACGGGCCCGGCCGCCCCGGCCGTCGCGGTGCCCCGCGTACGCGCCCTGCGCGCGTCCAGCGACCACACCTGCGCGCACCGGGTCAGCACTAGGTAGATCGCGACCAGGTGGATCACGTTGTCCCCGCCGTCGCCCATGAACACGCTGCGGTTCTGCAGGGACAGCACGCCGATCATGAACACCACGGACGTCGCCCGGGTCCGCCAGCCCAGCAGCAGGCCGATGCTCGCCAGCACGGCCACGGCGTAGACGGCCTCGAACCACAGGGCCGAGCCCGACCACGTCAGGACGGTGAAGGCGCCGTTGGAGTCGAGCAGCCGCTGCGCAAGCTCCTGGCTCCACGGCCCGTCCGGGCCGTACAGCTCGGCGCGGTGGGGGAACTCCCGCAGCAGGAAGAAGAGCCAGGTGCCGGCGAAGCCGATGCGGACTACGGCGCTCTGGTACGGGCCCAGCGCCTGCCCGCTGACCTTGGCGACGGCCCGTGCCAGCGCGGCGCGGGCCCGTCTCACACCTTCCACCACGGCAGCTCCCGGTAGTAGGTCTGGGTGTCGGTGGTCTCGGAGCTCCACTTCGGCGCGGGCACGGCCGTCGTCGCCGAGCGCATCTGGATCCGCAGGATGCGCCCGCCCTCGCGGTCCGGGGTGAGCCGGTTCATCGCGATCCGCCGCAGGTACTCCTCGGAGAGCTCGCCGCGCTCGCCGACGGGCTTCTCGTCCTCGTCGTGGGAGCCGGTGTAGAAGTCCCAGGCCCGGCGCAGCTCGTTCTGCTCCGTGTGGCTCGGCAGCAGGCTGTGCCGGATCGCCGCGGCGTCCTCGGCGCTCAGGTCCCGCCAGCCGGTGGTGATCAGCTCGCCGCCGGCGGTCCGGACCTCGGCACGGACCTCCACGGAGATGTTCTGCTGGAGCGGGTTGGGCGCGAAGAGCTTCCAGTTCTGTTCGAACTCGGGATAGATCCAGGCGTCGATCGTCCGCGCGTGCTGCTTGCTCACCGTGTTGGAGGGGGCCACGTGCAGGAAGACCAGCGCGAGGTGCGTGCACGCGGCAAGCCCCATGGCGCCCAGCGCCAGGGCCGTCACGACCCGGTACGGGGTGGACAGACCGGCGATTCCGGGCGCTCTGCGGGGTCGCGGAGCGGTCTCTTCGGCGAGCTCGTGCCCGTTCGAATCCATCCCGCCCCGATCGTCCGGCGTCCACAGGGTTGACCACAGAGGTTGACACCCTACGGGCCGCCGTCTCACCATTGAAGCGAATGAACCGAACGATCGGTCGGTCGGGCGGACGGCAGACTCTGACAAGGGGCCGGAATGGTGGGAGTGACCCCGGAAACGGGCCCGGACACGGCCCTGGGGACAGACGGGACGGACGGGACGGGCATGACGGCTGACCTGAGCGCACAGCTCGCGGCGGCGTTCGACGCCGCCGTGGCGGCGGACGAGCGCGTGGAGCCGCGCGACTGGATGCCCGAGCAGTACCGCGCCTCCTTGGTCCGGCAGATGGCGCAGCACGCCCACTCCGAGATCATCGGCATGCAGCCCGAGGCCAACTGGATCACCCGGGCGCCCTCGCTGCGCCGCAAGGCGATCCTGATGGCCAAGGTCCAGGACGAGGCGGGCCACGGCCTGTACCTCTACAGCGCGGCCGAGACCCTCGGCACCAGCCGCGACGAGCTCCTCGACAAGCTCCACTCGGGGAAGCAGAAGTACTCCTCGATCTTCAACTACCCCACCCTGACCTGGGCGGACGTCGGCGCCATCGGCTGGCTCGTGGACGGCGCGGCGATCACCAACCAGGTGCCGATCTGCCGCTGCTCCTACGGGCCCTACGCCCGCGCCATGGTCCGGATCTGCAAGGAGGAGTCCTTCCACCAGCGCCAGGGCTTCGAGCTCCTCATGGCCCTCTCCAAGGGCACCGAGGCCCAGCACGCCATGGCCCAGGACGCGGTCGACCGCTGGTGGTGGCCCTCGCTGATGATGTTCGGCCCGCCGGACGACGAGTCGGCGCACTCGGCGCAGTCCATGGCCTGGCGCATCAAGCGCCACTCCAACGACGAGCTGCGCCAGCGGTTCGTGGACATCGCCGTCCCCCAGGCCGAGTCCCTCGGCCTGACCCTGCCCGACCCGGACCTCAAGTGGAACGAGGAGCGCGGCCACCACGACTTCGGTGCCATCGACTGGGCCGAGTTCTGGGACGTGCTCAAGGGCAACGGCCCCTGCAACGAGCAGCGCATCGGCCAGCGGCGCCGGGCCCACGAGGAAGGTGCCTGGGTGCGCGACGCGGCCGCCGCGTACGCGCAGAAGCAGGCGGCACAGCAAGCGGCGAAGCACGCCGGACAGAACGAGGAGGCACGGGTATGACGCAGAACTGGCCCCTGTGGGAGGTGTTCGTGCGCTCGCGCCGCGGCCTCTCGCACACGCACGCGGGAAGCCTGCACGCCCCCGACGCGGAGATGGCCCTGCGCAACGCCCGCGACCTCTACACCCGGCGCAACGAGGGCATCTCGATCTGGGTGGTCCCCTCCACCGCGATCACCGCCTCCTCGCCGGACGAGCGGGACCCCTTCTTCGCCCCGTCCGCCGACAAGCCGTACCGGCACCCCACCTTCTACGACATCCCGGAGGGAGTGAGCCACCTGTGACCGGCACCGACACCAACGCCGCCACCGTCACCGCGGCGGCCCTCGCCCTCGGCGACGACGCGCTGATCCTCTCCCACCGCCTCGGCGAGTGGGCGGGACACGCCCCCGTCCTGGAGGAGGAGGTCGCCCTCGCCAACATCGCGCTCGACCTGCTCGGCCAGGCCCGCATCCTGCTGTCGATGGCCGGCGACGAGGACGAGCTGGCCTTCCTGCGCGAGGAGCGGTCCTTCCGCAACCTCCAGCTGGTCGAGCAGCCGAACGGCGACTTCGCCCACACCATCGCCCGCCAGCTCTACTTCTCCGTCCACCAGCACGAGCTCTACGCGGAACTCGCCCGCGGGGACGGCCCGTTCGCGCCGCTCGCGGCCAAGGCCGTCAAGGAGACGGCGTACCACCGCGACCACGCCGAGCAGTGGACCCTGCGGCTCGGCGACGGCACCGAAGAGAGCCGCGCCCGCATGCAGGCCGCGCTGAAGGCCCTGTGGAAGTACACCGGGGAGCTCTTCCAGCCGGTGGACGGCCTCGACGGCGTGGACTGGGCCGCCCTCGAAGAGCGCTGGCTGGCCGCGCTGACCGACGTCGTCGAGCGGGCCGGGCTCACCCTGCCCGAAGGACCGCGCACCGGCGCCTGGGCAGCCGGGTCCGGCCGCCAGGGCCTGCACACCGAGTCCTTCGGCCGGATGCTGGCCGAGATGCAGCATCTGCACCGCAGCCACCCGGGGGCGTCATGGTGACCACCGCCGGCGTCCCGACCACCCGCCTGGAGGCCGAGCTGGCCGAGCTGGCCGGATCCGTCCCGGACCCCGAGCTGCCGGTGCTCACCCTCGGCGAGCTGGGCGTGGTGCGCGGTGTGCGGATGCACGAGGACGGCCACGCCGAGGTCACCCTCACGCCCACCTACACCGGCTGCCCGGCCATCGAGGCCATGTCCGCCGACATCGAGCGGGTCCTGACCGGCCACGGCATCCCCCAGGTGCGGGTGACCACCGTGCTTGCCCCGGCCTGGTCCACGGACGACATCAGCGCCGAGGGCCGCCGCAAGCTGGCCGAGTTCGGCATCGCCCCGCCCCGGCCGCACGCGGCCGGCGGGCCCGTCCCGGTGACCCTGTCCGTCCGCTGCCCGAACTGCGGATCGACCGACACCGAGCTGCTGAGCCGCTTCTCCTCCACCGCGTGCAAGGCGCTGCGCCGCTGCACCGCCTGCCGCGAACCGTTCGACCACTTCAAGGAGCTGTAGATGGCCGCCCCCCGCCACGGCGCGTTCCACCCGCTGACGGTGGCGGACGTCGACCGGCTCACCGACGACTCGGTGGCGCTGACCCTGCGGGTTCCCGAGGAGCTGCGCGAGGACTACCGGCACGCCCCCGGCCAGCACCTGACGCTGCGCCGCACCGCCCCCGACGGCGGCACCGAGGTCCGCCGCACCTACTCGATCTGCTCGCCCGCCCCCACGGCGGACGGCCCGGGCCCGGCCCTGCTGCGGGTCGGCGTGCGGCTCGTGGAGGGCGGCGAGTTCTCCACCTTCGCGCACAAGGAGATCGCGGCCGGCGACGTGCTGGACGTCATGGTCCCGGCCGGGCGCTTCGTCCTGGACCCCGCCGCGGCCCCCGCCTCCGGGCACTACGCCGCGATCGTCGGCGGCAGCGGGATCACACCCGTGCTCTCGATCGCCGCGAGCCTGCTGGCCGCGCGGCCCGACGCCCGCTTCTGCCTCGTGCGCAGCGACCGTACGGCCGCTTCGACGATGTTCCTGGAGGAGGTCGCCGACCTCAAGGACCGCTATCCGTCGCGGTTCCAGCTGGTCACGGTCCTCTCCCGGGAGGAGCAGGAGTCGGGACTGCCCTCCGGCCGGCTGGACGAGGAGCGGCTGGCCTCCCTGCTGCCCGCGCTGCTGCCGGTGGCGGAGGTCACGGGCTGGTTCCTGTGCGGGCCCTACGGCCTGGTGCAGGGAGCAGAGCGCGCCCTGAGCTCGCTCGGCGTCGCCCGGACCCGGGTGCACGAGGAGATCTTCCACGTCGAGGACACCACCCCCGCGCCGGCCCGCGCGACGGCGTCGGCGGCTGCCACGCACGGCCGGGTCACCGCACGGCTCGACGGGCGCTCCGGCACCTGGCCCGTCCAGGACGGCGAGTCGCTGCTGGACGCGGTGCTCCGCAACCGCGCGGACGCCCCCTACGCCTGCAAGGGCGGTGTCTGCGGCACCTGCCGGGCGTTCGTGGTGTCGGGTGAGGTCCGGATGGACCGCAATTTCGCCCTGGAGGCCGAGGAGACCGACGCCGGCTTCGTCCTGGCCTGCCAGTCGCACCCGGTCACCGAGGAAGTGGAGATCGACTTCGACCGCTAGTCACTGCCCCCCGGTCCCGCCCCGGCCGTCCTCCCCTGTCCATTTTCAGGAACGTGTTCTATCTTGACGCCCCGTCAGGTCAGAACGGGAGGACAGGCAGTGGACTTCACCTTCACCGAGGAGCAGCGGGCCGCCGTCGAGGCGGCCAGGGCCGTGTTCGCGGACGTCGCGCCCGACGGCGTGCCCAGCCCCGCGCTCACCCCGGGCGCCGTCGCCGACGACTTCGACCGCCCGCTGTGGGCCAAGCTCGCCGCGTCCGACCTGCTCGGCCTCGTCCTCGCCGAGGAGCACGGCGGCGCAGGCCTGGACACCATCGCCCTGTGCCTCGTCCTGCGCGAGGCCGCCCGGGTGCTGGCCCGGGTCCCGCTGCTGGAGCACTGCGCCACCGCCATGGCCGTCCAGGCGCACGGCAGCCCCGAACTGGCCGCCGCCCTGCTGCCCGGCGCCGGACGCGGCACGCTCGTCCTCACCGCGGCCGCCAACGGCCGCTCCGGCCACGACCCGGCCGAACTCGCCGTCACCGCACGGCTCGACGGCGAAGCGTGGGTCCTGGAGGGCACCCAGACCGCCGTCCCCTGGGCGCACACCGCCGATTGGATCGCCGTACCGGCCCACACCGGCGAGGGCGAGTCCGTCCTCGCGCTGGTCCCGCGCACCGCCGAGGGTCTCGCCCTCGCCGAGCAGGTCTCCACCAGCGGCGAGCGGTTCGCCGAACTCGCCCTGGACGGCGTACGGGTGGAGCGCAGCCACCTGATCGACAACCCGGAGGCCTGGGAGCGGCTCCGCCAGCTCCTCACCACCGGTACCTGCGCCCTCGCGCTCGGACTGGGCGAGGGCGTCCTCCGCATGACGAGCCAATACACCAGCAAGCGCGAGCAGTTCGGCTTCCCCGTGGCCACCTTCCAGGCGGTCGCCGTCCAGGCCGCCGACCGCTACATCGACCTGCGCGCCATGGAGGTCACCCTGTGGCAGGCCGCCTGGCGGCTCGACGCCGCCACGGGCGGCGCCGGCGGTCCGCTGCCGAGTGCGGGCGACGTGGCGGTCGCCAAGATCTGGGCCTCGGAGGGCGTGCGCAGGGTCGTACAGACGGCCCAGCACCTGCACGGCGGCTTCGGTGCCGACACCGACTACCCGCTGCACCGCTATCACGCCTGGGCCAAGCAGCTGGAGCTCCAGCTGGGCCCGGCGGCCGCGCACGAAGAGGCCCTGGGCGACCTGCTGGCCGCCCACCCCCTCGCCTGACCCCCTAGAGCACGAAGGCCGGGTTTCCGCTGTCCGTCACCATCGGGCGCCCGGCACCGTCCCAGGCCTGCATCCCGCCGTCGACGTTCACGGCGTCGATGTCCTGGCGCACCAGGTACTGGGTGACCTGCGCGGAGCGCCCGCCGACCCGGCACATCACGTACACGCGGCGGCCGTCCTCGACGGCCTCCGTCAGCTCGCCGAAGCGGGCCACGAAGTCGCTCATGGGGATGTGCAGAGCGCCCTCGACGTGCCCGGCCGCCCATTCGTCGTCCTCACGGACGTCGAGGACAAAGCCTTCGGAGGGCACCGCGGCGGCATCCACCGAGGGAAGCGGTCCGAAGTTCATAACTGTCGCCTTCTCTCTTCACAGGTCTGCGGCCAACCTATCCGACCCGCAGCCCCGGCCACGTCCGTGCGGGGCGCCCCGCTCTCACTCGGCGGCGAGCTCGGCCGCCAGCTCCGCCTCGCGCTCGGAGACCTGTGCCAACAGCTGCTCCGCGATCTCCTCCAGCAGCCGGTCCGGGTCGTCGGGAGCCATCCGCAGCATCGACCCGATCGCGCTCTCCTCCAGCTCCTTCGCCACGAGCGACAGCAGCTCCTTGCGGCGCGCCAGCCACTCCAGCCGGGCGTACAGCTCCTCGCTCTCGCCGGGCGCGGCCGCCTCGGGCGCCGGCCCGGCCGCCCACTCCTCGGCCAGCTCGCGCAGCAGCCCCTCGTCGCCCCGCCCGTACGCGGCGTTGACCCGCGCGATGAACGCGTCGCGGCGCTCCCGCTCGCCCTCCTCCTGGGCCAGGTCGGGGTGGGCCTGGCGGACCAGCTCGCGGTAGAGGCGGCGTACCTCCTCGGAGGGCCGCACCCGCTCCGGCGGCCGGACGGGCCGGTCGGTGAGCATCGCGGCGGCGTCGTCGGAGATGCCCTCCGAGCCCAGCCAGTCGTGGAAGAGCTCGTCCACCCCGGGCATCGGCATGACCAGCGAGCGCGCGTCCCGGGCCCGCCGCAGGTCCTCGGCATCGCCGGTGCGCGCCGCCTTCGCCTCGGCGATCAGCGCGTCCAGCTCGTCGAGCCGCGTGTACATGGGTCCGAGCTTCTGGTGGTGCAGGCGGGAGAAGTTCTCCACCTCCACGCGGAAGGTCTCCACCGCGATCTCGAACTCGATCAGCGCCTGCTCGGCGGCCCGTACGGCCCGCTCCAGGCGCGCCTCGGGGCGTTCCTCGGGACGCTCCTCACCGGTGACGGCGGAGTCGCCGGATCCACCGGGGACTGTCTGCTCAGGCTGCTCGGTCTGCTCGCTCACCCGGCCAGGGTACGGCCCGCCCGCGCGGGCGATGTTTCACGTGAAACATCGCCCGTCGCGCAGCGACCCGCGCGACCTACACTCCGGTCTCCGCGGCGATGCGGCCGGCCCGCACCGCGGCCACCAGGTCGGCGTGGTCGGCCTCGGTCCGGTCGGCGTAGGCCACGGCGAACGCCGCCATCGCCTCGTCCAGCTCTTCGTTCTTCCCGCAGTAGCCGGCCAGCAGCCGGGGATCGACGCTGTGCGCGTGCGCCCGGGCCAGCAGCGCTCCGGTCATCCGCCCGTAGTCGTCGATCTGGTCGGGGGTCAGGGCCGCCGGGTCCACGCTGCCCTTGCGATTGCGGAACTGGCGGACCTGGTACGGGCGCCCCTCCACCGTGGTCCAGCCCAGCATGATGTCGGAGACCACCTGCATCCGCTTCTGCCCGGCCACCACCCGGCGGCCCTCGTGCTCCTCCGGCGGCGAGGTGAAGCCCAGCCCCGGCAGGTGCGGGAGCAGCACCGAGGGCCGGGCCTCCTTCACCTGGAGGACCAGCGGTTCGCCCCGGTGGTCCAGCAGCAGGACCACGTACGAACGGGTGCCGACGCTCCCGGTGCCCACCACGCGGAAGGCCACGTCGTGGATCGCGTACCGGGCCAGCAGCGGCAGCCGGTCGCCCTGGAGGGTCTGCAGGTAGGGGCCGAGCGAGGCGGCGACGGCCGCAGCCTCCCCGTCCGTGACGCGGCGCAGCACGGGCAGCGCGTCGACGAAGCGGCGACCGCCGTCCGGTCCGATCTCGGTCGACTTGGTGGCGAACCGCGCGGAGGTGTTGTTGCGGGCCTTCTCGGAGACCCGCTCCAGGGTGCCCAGCAGATCGCGGGCGTCGGCGTGCGAGACCAGTTCCTCGTCGGCGATGGCGTTCCAGGCATCGAGCGCGGGCAGCTTGGCCAGCAGCCGCATGGTCCGCCGGTAGGCGCCCACTGCGTCCAGCGCGGCCGCCCGGCAGGTGTCCTCGTCCGCCCCGACCACCCGGCCGGCCAGCACCAGCGAGGCCGCCAGCCGCTTGACGTCCCACTCCCACGGACCGAACACGGTCTCGTCGAAGTCGTTCAGGTCGATGACGAGCCGGCCGCGCGCGTCCCCGTACAGGCCGAAGTTGGCCGCGTGCGCGTCGCCGCAGATCTGCGCACCGACGCCCGTCACGGGACTGCCGGACAGGTCGTGCGCCATCAGCCCGGCCGCCCCGCGCAGGAACGCGAAGGGGTTCGCGGCCATCCGGCCGACCCGTATGGGCGTCAGCTCGGCCACCCGCCCGGCGTTGGACTCCTCCACCGCCCGCACCGCGTCCGGCCGCCCGGCCGGCATCGTGAAGCCCGCGTGCGCCGCCCGCGGCACACGGACGCGCAGCGCCTTGCCCGCCTCCTTCGGCGAGTCCGCCGCCACGCGCGGCGCGAACCCCGCCACGTCCGGAATCCGCTGTCCCGCTGTCGCCGCCATCGGTGCCGCCCCCACCCGTTCGTCATGTGATCGCTTCGAGAACGGGCTGACCGTATCGACAGCCCGGCATCCCTGGCCAGCGGCTACAGCCCGGCGTCCCTGGCCAGCAGCGCCGCCTGGACCCGGTTCTCGCAGCCCAGCTTCGCCAGGATCCGGCTCACGTACGTCTTCACGGTGGCCTCGCTCATGTGCAGGCGACGGCCCGCGTCCGCGTTGGACAGGCCCTCGCCGAGCAGCGCCAGCACGCCCCGCTCCCGCTCGCTCAGCTCTGCGACCTGCCGGCGGGCCTCCTCGCCGCGCGCGGCGGCCTTGCCCGACGCCAGCTGGTCCACGACGTGCCGGGTGGCCCCGGGCGAGAGGTAGGCGTCCCCGGCCGCGGCCGCCCGGACCGCCCCGATCAGCTCGCCCGGCGCCGAGTCCTTCAGCAGGAACCCCGCCCCGCCCTGGCCCAGCGCCCGCAGCACGTTCTCCTTCTCGCCGAAGGTGGTCAGGATCAGGGCCCGCACCTCCGGCGCGGCCCGCCGGAGCTCGACCAGCGCGGTCAGACCGTCCATCACCGGCATCTGGATGTCGAGCAGCATCACCTCGGGGGTGTGCGAGCGGGCCAGCTCCACCGCCTCCCGGCCGTTCGCCGCCTCCGCGACGACCTCGATGTCCGGCGCCGAGGTCAGGATCATCCTGATCCCGGCCCGGATCAGCGGCTCGTCGTCGGCGATCACCACTCTGATCACTTCGGCTGTCACCCCGTGCTCCTACTGCTTGACCTCGTACGCCTGCTTGTCCACGAGCTTGCCGTCCAGGAAGCAGAACCGGAAAACCAGGTCCGTGGTCAGTGTGCTGGGCTGATGGTCGGCCAGCAGCACCAGGCACTGCGCGCCCTCCGGCCGGGGCGGCCCCTTCCGCTCGGCCCCCGCGGTCAGGAAGCTCTCGCCGCTCGGCAACCGCCCGCGGACCGACTTCTCGCTCTCGCCCACGTGCACGGCGTCGTACTCGTCCCGGCCGATCATCGAGTCGCTCGCCGTGTCCATCAACATCACCGCCGCGGCGACCATCACGATCACCAGCACCACCACCGCCGCGAAGGCGATCCCGCAGCCCACCGCGATCCCGCCGGCGCGGCTGGGGACCCGTACGGCCAGGTCCCGGTCCACCGCGGCCCAGTCCATCGGCTGCTGCTCGCCGCGCCGCCCCCGCACCTGGGGCGGGGTGCCCTTCTGCGCCTGCGCCTGCTGTCCGAAGTCGTCGGCCACGTCCTGGGCGCCGGCCGGCTCCGTGCCGTACGGCAGCACGCCGGCCACCCGGAACCCGCCGCCGTCGGCGGGGCCCGCGTGCACCATGCCGCCGACCAGCCGGGCCCGCTCGCGCAGCCCCGTCAGGCCCTGCCCGCCCGACACCACGTCCTCGTCCGGTCCGGCCGACGGCCCGTTGGCGATCTCCACCACCAGCGAGTCGTCCTCGTAGCGCAGCTCCACCGTGATCGGCGCCCCCGGAGCGTGCTTGTACGCGTTCGTCAGCGCCTCCTGCACGATCCTGTACGCGGCGTGGTCGCACGCCGCGACCAGCGGCCTCGGCCGCCCCGAGGTGGTCAGCCGCACCTCGGTCCCCGCGCCCCGCGCCGCCTCCACGACCCCCGCGATCCCGGCGACTCCGCGCGCCGCGGGCTGCGCCTCCTCCACCGGCGCGGGCGCCTCCACGCCGTCGCGCAGGATGCCGACGACCTCGCGCAGTTCGTGCATCGCGGACACCGAGGCCTGCCGCAGCACGCCCACGGCCTCCCGCTGACGGTCGGTGAGCTCGGGATCCACCTCCAGCGCACCCGTGTGCACGGAGATCAACGCCAGCTGGTGGCCGAGGCTGTCGTGCATGTCCTGGGCTATGCGCTGGCGCTCGCGCAGCCGCGCCTGACCGGCGACCATGGCCCGCTCGCGCAGCAGCTGGCCGTTGCGCTCGTGCAGCGCCGCGAGCAGGGTGCGGCGCTGGGACCAGTACCGGCTGGCCAGCCCCGGCATCACGGTGACCGCCAGGAACATCAGCGTGGAGAACACGATCACCAGGAGCGGCCGCATCTGCGACCACTGGTCCAGGACGCTGAGGGCGATCGACGCGACGAAGGCCAGCGTGAAGGCGCCGAGCGCCCGGCCCACGCCGACGATCCGCCGGCCGGCCGACCAGCCCAGCAGCGGCAGGACGAAGAACAGCCCCGGGAGGGCGGCGCTCAGCGCCGAACCCGCCACGAGGGTCGCCGCCGGCAGCCGCCGGCGCAGCAGGGCCAGGACCACCACGACGACGGCGCCCAGCAGCATCCGCTGCCCGGACCCCCGGTCGAGTTCCTCGACGCCCAGTCCGAGGATGGCCAGCACACCGGCGAGGGCGAGGTCCCCCGCCAACATCCGCCACGTCCACGGCTCGGGGCCCCGCAGCCAGTCCCAGCCCGCTCGTGTCTTCGCCATCACATCCACGCGCCCGACCCTAGACACCCGGCCCCCGCACCGGCCGTCCTCTTTCGTCTCATCCGCGGTGACGAAAGTCGGATCCTGCGGCAGCAGTTGACTGCGTACGCCCCTGCGAGGGGTTCCGCCGTGACCGACGCCACACGCCCGACGCCGGGCACCACCCGCCGGTGCGTTCCGCGTCACGCGCACCCGGTCGCGGGCAAAGCGAAACGGCCGCCACCGCTTTCGCAGTGACGACCGTCTCGTCGATGTGGGCGAGGGGGGATTTGAACCCCCACGTCCCGAAGGACACTGGCACCTGAAGCCAGCGCGTCTGCCGTTCCGCCACTCGCCCGAGCAGCGTCCCAGTGGTCTTCCCTTTCGGGCCGTTCCCCTGGCGACGTCGAAACATTAGCACGTAGAACGGGGTGGGTTCACATCGCTTTCCCCGGGGGCACACGCCCCGGCGTGGCCTGCCCCTCCCGCACTCCGCTCCCGGTGCGGGACACTGTTCCTCGGGCGCCCCTACGATCCCTTGTGAGGACCAACACTCGTCCTCACAGGAGCGATGGGGAACCACCCGAATCCGCCACGCGTGGATACGATCAGTAAGCAGTACAGGGCGACAACGACGGAGGAGGTGCCCCATGGGAGTTCTGAAGCGGTTCGAGCAGCGACTCGAAGGTCTGGTGAACGGCACCTTCGCCAAGGTGTTCAAGTCCGAGGTCCAGCCGGTGGAGATCGCCGGAGCCCTCCAGCGGGAGTGCGACAACAACGCCACCATCTGGAACCGCGAGCGGACCGTCGTCCCCAACGACTTCATCGTGGAGCTCAGCGCCGGCGACTACGACCGTCTGAGCCCCTACTCCGGGCAGCTCGGCGACGAGCTCGCGGGCCTCGTCCGCGACTACGCCAAGCAGCAGCGGTACAGCTTCATGGGCCCCATCAAGGTCCATCTGGAGAAGGCCGAGGACCTCGACACCGGGCTCTACCGGGTCCGCAGTCGCACCCTCGCCTCCAGCACCTCCCAGCCGCAGGGGGCAGCTCCGTCCCCGGCGAGCGGCTACGGCTACCCGCCGGTCGCCGCACCGCCCATGCCCGCCGGCCCGCCCCCGGGAGGACCGGCTCGCCGGCCCGCCCCCGGCGGTCCCGGCTCGGCGGCCCCGCCAGCGGGGTCCGGCGGACCGCGGAGGCACTGGATCGAGATCAACGGCACCCGCCACCAGATCTCGCGCCCCACGCTCGTACTCGGCCGAAGCACGGAAGCCGACGTGCGGATCGACGACCCCGGCGTATCGCGCCGGCACTGTGAGATCCGGACCGGAACGCCCTCGACGATCCAGGATCTCGGGTCCACCAACGGCATCGTGGTGGACGGGCAGCACACCACCCGCGCTACGCTCCGCGACGGCTCGCGGATCGTCGTGGGCAGCACCACCATCATTTACCGGCAAGCCGAAGGGTGAAGCGGGGGCAATGTCAGAGCTGACCCTGACGGTCATGCGGTTGGGTTTCCTGGCCGTTCTGTGGCTGTTCGTCATCGTGGCCGTCCAGGTCATCCGCAGCGATCTCTTCGGTACGAGAGTGACCCAACGCGGCTCCTCCCGCCGCGGCGGCGCCGGCGGCGCCCCGCAGCAGGGCGGCGGCCGCCAGGCCGCTCCTCCGCAGCAGCGCCAGCGTCGCGGTGCGCCGACCAAGCTCGTCGTCTCCGAGGGCATCCTCACGGGTACCACCGTGGCCCTCGCCGGACAGACGATCACCCTGGGCCGCGCCCACGACTCCACGATCGTGCTGGACGACGACTACGCGTCCAGCCGCCATGCCAGGATCTACCCCGACCGTGACGGCCAGTGGATCGTCGAGGATCTCGGGTCCACCAACGGCACGTATCTCGACCGGACCCGGCTGACCACCCCGACGCCCATTCCGCCGGGCGCACCGATCCGCATCGGCAAGACCGTCATCGAGCTGCGGAAGTAGTACGAGAATGAGCGAGCGGAGCGAGCGTGCGGCGGTGATCCGTGCCACCGAGGACACGGACACGGGCGCGCTCCCGACCGGAGGGTGGGCAGTGTGGCTCGAGACCGGTTGTACCCGGAGGAAGCTTCGTCGACAGGGCAGGTGCGCATGAGTCTGTCCCTGCGGTTCGCAGCCGGATCCCACAAGGGCATGATCCGCGAGGGGAACGAGGACTCCGGTTACGCCGGCCCGCGTCTCCTGGCGATCGCCGACGGCATGGGAGGCCAGGCCGCCGGCGAAGTCGCGAGCTCCGAGGTGATCTCCACCCTCGTGCAGCTCGACGACGACGTCCCGGGCTCCGACATCCTCACCTCCCTCGCCACCGCCGTGCAGCGCGCCAACGACCAGCTGCGCGTCATGGTCGAGGAGGACCCCCAGCTCGAGGGCATGGGCACCACCCTCACCGCCCTGCTGTGGACCGGCCAGCGCCTCGGCCTCGTCCACGTCGGCGACTCCCGCGCCTACCTGCTCCGCGACGGCGTCCTCACGCAGATCACCCAGGACCACACCTGGGTGCAGCGCCTGGTCGACGAGGGCCGCATCACGGAGGAGGAGGCGACGACCCATCCGCAGCGCTCCCTCCTGATGCGCGCGCTGGGCAGCGGCGACATCGTCGAGCCCGACCTCTCCATCCGTGAGGTCCGCGCCGGCGACCGCTACCTGATCTGCTCCGACGGGCTCTCCGGCGTGGTCTCCCACCAGACACTGGAGGAGACCCTCGCCGACTACCACGGCCCCCGCGAGACCGTGCAGTCGCTGATCCAGCTCGCGCTGCGCGGCGGCGGACCCGACAACATCACCTGCATCGTCGCCGACGTCCTCGACACCGACAGCGGCGACACCCTCGCCGCCCAGGTCAGCGACACCCCGGTGGTCGTCGGCGCGGTCGCCGAGAACCAGCACCAGCTCTTCGACGGCGGCAACGCCATGCAGACCCCGGCCGGCCGCGCCTCCGGGCTGGGCCGCCAGGCCCCGCCGCCCGCGGGCGCCTTCGGCCCCCCCGGCAGCGGCGACGCCTCCGGCTACGGGTACGGCGACAACGGCCAGGGCGGCGGCGGCTACGGCTCGTTCGGCGAGGCCGACGGCTACGACGGCGGCTCCGGCTACGACGACACGTACGACCACCCCCGCAGGCGCCGCAGCAAAGGGCGCAAGTGGACCACCCGCACACTGACCCTGCTCGTCGTCGCCGGAGTCATCGGCGGCGGCCTCTACGCCGGCTGGCGCTGGACCCAGACCCAGTTCTACGTCGGCGTGAAGGGCGAGCACGTCGCACTCTTCCGCGGCATCAGTCCGAAGCTCGGACCGCTGGAGCTCTCCAAGGTGGAGACCGACCGCCCCGACATCGAACTGAAGTACCTGCCGCCCTTCAAGCGGAAGCTGGTCGAGGCCACCATCAGCGAGGGCAGCCTCGACGGTGCCCGCAAGAAGCTGGACGACCTCGGCGTCCAGGTCTCCGCCTGCAAGAAGGACGAAGAGCGCAGAGGCGCCGAGGCGCAGAACAGCCAGTCACCCGGCCCCAGCCTGACTCCCGAGGAGCAGCAGCTGGTCGGCCTGTGCGGAAAGTAGCCCGCGGGCGCAGGGGGCCTGCCACACCATGAGCGTTGTCACCAATACGACCACCATCGGCGCCATCGAGCTGCCGAGCCGGCGGAACACCGAGCTCATGCTGCTCGCCTTCGCCGTGGTCATCCCGATCTTCGCCTACGCCAACGTGGGTCTGGCGATCCACGGCGAGCTGCCCCCCGGCATGTTCGTCTACGGGGCCGGGTTCGCCGTCCTCGCCGGCATAGCGCACTTCGTCGTACGCCGGTACGCGAAGTACGCCGACCCGCTGCTGCTGCCGCTCGCCACCCTGTTGAACGGCCTGGGCGTCGTCCTGATCTGGCGCCTGGACCAGTCCGAGCGGCTGCAGAACCTCGCCAAGCGCAGCTTCGGCGCCTTCTCGCCCTCCGCGCCCAACCAGATGCTCTACACGGCGCTCGCCATCGCCCTGTTCGCCGCCGTGCTGCTGATCCTCAAGGACCACCGTGTCCTGCAGCGGTTCACCTACATCTCGATGGCCGGCGCGCTGGTGCTGCTGATCCTGCCCGTCGTCCCGGGCCTGGGCGCCGACGTCTTCGGCGCCAAGATCTGGATCAGCGTCGGCGGCTTCTCCATCCAGCCCGGCGAGTTCGCGAAGATCGTCATCGCGATCTTCTTCGCCGGCTACCTGATGGTGAAGCGCGACGCGCTCGCGCTGGCCAGCCGCCGCTTCATGGGCCTCTACCTGCCGCGCGGCCGCGACCTCGGCCCGATCCTGATGATCTGGGCGATGAGCCTGCTGGTCCTGGTCTTCGAGAACGACCTCGGTACCTCGCTGCTCTTCTTCGGCATGTTCGTGATCATGCTGTACGTGGCCACCGAGCGCACCAGCTGGATCGTCATCGGCCTGCTGATGTCGGTCGGCGGCGCGGTCGTGGTGGCCTCCTTCGCCAGCCACGTCCAGGCCCGCGTCAACGCCTGGCTCGACCCCTTCGGCTGCTACGCCACCTCGGGTGCCTGCGAGCAGGTCGGCCAGTCGATCATGAGCTTCGGTTCCGGCGGGGTCCTCGGCGCCGGATGGGGCCAGGGCAACTCCGACCTCATCGGCTTCGCCGCCAACTCCGACTTCATCTTCTCCACCGTCGGCGAAGAGCTCGGCCTCTCCGGTGTGATGGCCTTCCTGCTGGTCTACGGGCTCATCATCGAGCGGGGCGTCCGCACCGCCCTCGCCGCCCGCGACCCCTTCGGCAAGCTCTTCGCCATCGGCCTCTCCGGCGCCTTCGCGCTCCAGATCTTCGTCGTCGCCGGCGGAGTCATGGGGCTCATCCCCCTCACCGGCATGACGATGCCCTTCCTCGCGTCCGGCGGTTCCTCCGTCCTCGCGAACTGGATCCTCATCGCCGTCCTCATCCGGATCAGCGACACCGCCCGCCGACCGGCACCGGCCCCGGCCCCGTCCCCCGACTCCGAGATGACCCAGGTGGTCCGCCCGTCATGAACAAGCCCCTGCGCCGCATCTCGCTGTTCTGCGGGCTGCTCGTCCTCGCGCTGCTGATCCGGACCAACTGGCTGCAGTACGTCCAGGCCGAGGAACTCAGCACGCGCAAGGAGAACCGACGGGTCCAGATCGCCCAGTACGCGACCGAGCGCGGCAACATCATCGTCCAGGGCGAGCCGATCACCGGTTCCACGGTCACCGACGGCAGCGACTACAAGTACAAGCGCACCTACAAGGACGGGGCTCTCTGGTCCCCGGTCACCGGGTACGCCTCGCAGGCCTTCGGCGCCACCCAGCTCGAATCGCTCGAGGACGGCATCCTCACCGGCAACGACGACCGGCTGTTCTTCGACCGCACCATCGGCATGTTCACCGGCGAGAAGAAGCAGGGCGGCAACGTCGTCACCACGCTCAACCGCGCCGCGCAGCAGGCCGCCTTCGAGAAGCTCGGTACCAAGAAGGGCGCGGTCGCGGCCATCGACCCGCGCACCGGTGCCATCCTCGCGCTGGTCTCCACGCCTTCGTACGACCCGTCCAGCTTCGCCGGCAACTCCACGGCGGACGGCAAGGCGTGGAACGAGCTGAAGGACAGCGAGGACAAGAAGCTCGTCAACCGCGCCCTGCGCGAGACCTACCCGCCCGGCTCCACCTTCAAGGTGGTCACCGCCGCGGCCGCCCTGGAACACGGCGTGGTCAAGGAGATCGACGACCCGACGGACACCCCCGAGCCGTACATCCTGCCGGGCACCAAGACCCAGCTGCCCAACTCCCACACCGGTTGCGAGAAGGCCAGCCTGAACGAGGCGCTGCGCATCTCCTGCAACTCCGTCTTCGCGAACCTCGGCGACAAGGTCACCCGCGACAAGATGGTGGAGACGGCCGAGAAGTTCGGCTTCAACAACGACAAGATCGACACCCCGGTCCGCGCCTTCGCCAGCGTCTACGACAAGAAGATGGGCAAGGACGGCAACGCCCAGAGCGCGATCGGGCAGTTCAACACCGCCGCCACCCCGCTGCAGATGGCCATGGTCACGGCGGCGATCGCCAACGACGGCAAGCTGATGAAGCCCTACATGGTGGACAACCTCACGGCCCCCAACCTGGACATCATCGAGAAGCACGAGCCGCAGGAGATGAGCCGGCCGCTGTCCGCAGGCAACGCGCAGAAGGTCCAGCAGATGATGGTCAACGTCGTCGCGAAGGGCACCGGCGAAAAGGCCAAGATCAACGGCGTGACGGTCGGCGGCAAGACCGGTACCGCCCAGCACGGCGAGGGCAACAAGAAGCGCCCGTACGCCTGGTTCATCTCCTACGCCGAGAACGCCGACGGCACCTCGCCCGTCGCCGTCGCCGTCGTCATCGAGGACAGCGAAGGCACCGCCCGTGACGACATCAGCGGTGGCGGTCTCGCCGCTCCCGTCGCCAAGGCGGTCATGGAAGCGGTGCTCAACGGCCAGAAGTGAACAGGGGATCACGGGTAGGCGACGTGACGCACGTCACTGAATCCGCCCCGGATCCGAGCGTACGGTACCGGTCCAGTATCAGCCTGTGGCCACGAACCGATCACGGACGATCGGCCGGTAGCCTTTGCGCGAACAGCACACCGCCGGACCACACACAGGTGCGGTCGGGACTGACGGAGAGGGCTGCAACGTTATGGAAGAGCCGCGTCGCCTCGGCGGCCGGTACGAGCTGAGCCACGTGCTCGGCCGCGGTGGCATGGCCGAGGTCTACCTCGCCCACGACACCCGGCTCGGCCGTACCGTCGCCGTCAAGACCCTGCGTGCCGACCTCGCCCGCGACCCGTCCTTCCAGGCCCGGTTCCGGCGCGAGGCCCAGTCGGCCGCGTCCCTGAACCACCCGGCGATCGTCGCTGTCTACGACACCGGCGAGGACTACGTCGACAACATCTCCATCCCGTACATCGTGATGGAGTACGTCGACGGTTCCACGCTGCGCGAGCTGCTGCACTCGGGCCGCAAGCTGCTGCCCGAGCGCACGCTGGAGATGTGCATCGGCATCCTCCAGGCGCTGGAGTACTCGCACCGCGCCGGCATCGTGCACCGTGACATCAAGCCCGCCAACGTGATGCTGACCCGCACCGGCCAGGTCAAGGTCATGGACTTCGGCATCGCCCGCGCCATGGGCGACTCCGGCATGACCATGACGCAGACGGCCGCCGTCATCGGCACCGCCCAGTACCTCTCCCCGGAGCAGGCCAAGGGCGAGCAGGTCGACGCGCGCTCCGACCTCTACTCCGCGGGCTGCCTGCTCTACGAGCTCCTCAGCGTGCGGCCCCCGTTCGTCGGCGACTCGCCGGTGGCCGTGGCGTACCAGCACGTACGGGAAGAGCCGCAGCCCCCGTCGAACTTCGACCCCGAGATCACGCCCGAGATGGACGCCATCGTCCTCAAGGCACTGGTCAAGGACCCCGACTACCGCTACCAGTCGGCGGACGAGATGCGCGCCGACATCGAGGCCTGCCTCGACGGCCAGCCGGTGGCCGCCACCGCCGCCATGGGCGCGGCCGGCTACGGCTACCCGCACGACCAGGGCCACGGCTACGGCCCGCAGGGCTACGACCAGCCCACCACCGCCCTGCGCACCGCCGACCCGGGCGCCCAGACGTCGATGATGCCGCCCATGCCCCCGGGCGAAGGCGGCTACGGCTACGGCGACCAGGGCCACGGCGGCTACGACCAGGGCCCGAACCGGCGCCAGAGCCAGAAGAAGAGCAGGGCGTCCACCGTGCTGCTCGTGGCGGCCGGCATCCTCGTCCTGGTCGGCGCGATCCTCATCGGCCGCGCCCTGTCCGGGAACACGGCCGACAACCGGCCCAGCGTGCCCAAGCTCATCGGCCAGACCCTGGAAGTCGCGACGAACAGCGGCGTGAACTCCAAGCTCAAGGTGGTCAAGGGCGCCGACGAGCCCTGCGCCGACCAGCCCAAGGGCAACGTCTGCAAGCAGGATCCGCCGGCCGGCACCAAGGTCGACGAGGGCTCCACGGTCACGGTCACGGTCTCCTCGGGCGCCCCGAAGATCTCCGTCCTCGACGTGCTCAACATGAAGTACGAGGAGGCCGAGAAGGCGCTGAAGGAGAAGGGCTTCCAGGTCGACCGCAAGACCCAGGAGTCCGACCGGACCCCGGGGACCGTCCTGGAGCAGAACCCGAAGCCCGGCTCCGAGGCGGAGACGAACAGCGTGGTCACGCTGACCGTCGCCAAGGAGCAGTCCAAGTCCGAGGTCCCCGACCTCAAGGGCAAGACCAAGGACGAGGCGGAGAAGGCCCTCAAGGCCGTCAACCTGCGGCTCGGCAGCGTCACGGAGTCCGACCAGCAGCCGGGAGCCGCTCCGGGCACGGTCATCTCCCAGCAGTTCGCGGCCGGCCAGCAGCTCGAACAGAACAAGGCGGTGGGCATCACCATCGCCAAGGCCGCGCAGGCGACGGTCGTCCCGAACTTCGCCGGCCGGACCCTGGGCCAGTACAAGAACGACCTGCAGCGCGCCAACCTGCGGCTCGGCATCGTCGCCGGCCCGTCGGACGACAACGCGCTCGTGGTGAACACCGACCCGCAGCCCGGTACCCCCGGCACCTCGGGGCAGGCCGTCAACGTGGCCACGATCGCCGGACAGCAGGACGGCGGGAACAACAACGGCGGTCTCTTCGGAGGCCTGACCGGCGGCGGAGGCCGCCGCTAGCACCGGCCGCGCCGCAGCGACAAAGGTCCGGCCCCTCTCACTCGAGAGGGGCCGGACCTTTTCGCTGTGCGACGCCGCCAGACGGCCGCCTGCGGGCCTGTCCGGGGTGCCTGGGACTCCTGGGGCGCCCGGGGTGTCGCGGCGGCTCTCAGGGCCCTCCGGGGCCCGTTCGGGCCCGCCTCAGCGCAGCTCCACCGGCAGGGTGCGCTTCGCGTCCACCTTCTCCGTGCGGACCAGCTCGCCCCACACGATGTACCGGTACTTCGAGGTGTAGACGGGCGTGCAGGTGGTGAGCGTGATGTACCGGCCCGGAGCGGTCTTCCCGGACTCCTTGGGGACCGCGTTGATCACGTCGGTGTTGTACTTCGAGGTCTGGCGCAGCTCCGCGAAGACCTTGTAGACGTACCAGGTGTCCCGGGTCTCGAAGACGATCGCGTCGCCGTTCTTCACCTTGTCGATGTTGTGGAACTTCGCCCCGTGCCCGTCGCGGTGTGCGGCGAGCGAGAAGTTGCCCTGCGCGTCCCACGGCAGCGCCGACTTCACGGGCTCCGTGTAGTAGCCGGCCACGCCGTCGTCGAGGGTGTCCGGCGCCGTGCCCGCCTTGACGAGCACCTCGCCGTTCTTCATCGCCGGCACGTGCAGGAAGCCGACGCCGCCCCGGGTGTCGAGCGCCCCCGGCCCGGCCTGCTCGGCCGGGTTCTGCCACTGCTGGCGGATCTCGTCGCCGCGCGCGGCGGCCTGCCGGTCCGCGAGGACGTTCGTCCACCACAGCGAGTAGGCCACGAACAGGCCCAACACCAGGCCCACCGTGATCAGGACCTCGCCCAGCAGGCTCAGGAACCCGGCGAGCACACTGCGGCTGCCGGCGGGCGGGGCCGCGGCGCGGCGGCTGGCACGAGACACTGCTTGATTCGTCCTTAGCTGGTCAGCGCGGGCGGCGGGCCCTGGCTGCGGGGGCGTTCCTCGGTCATCCTGCCCCATACGATCATCCGGTAGGTGCTGGTGAACTCCGGGGTGCAGGTGGTCAGCGTGATGTACCGGCCCTCGGAAGTGAATCCGGAGCCCTCCGGCACGGGCTTGATCACCCCGATGTTCGTCGGCGGCGTCTGCGCCAGCGACGAGGTCATCTCGTACGTGTAGTAGGCGTCCCGGGTCTCGACCACGACGGGATCCCCGGGCACCAGCCGGTTGATGTAGCGGAACGGCTCCCCGTGGGTGTTGCGGTGTCCGGCCACCGCGAAGTTGCCCTGCTTGTCGGCGGGCATCGCGGTCTTCAGCGCGCCCTCGCCGTAGTGCCCGACCATGCCCCGGTCCAGGACCTTCGGTTTGCTGATCCCCTCGGCCACCGGAACCTTCACGTCCAGCTTGGGGATGTGAAGGATCGCGAAGCCCTGGCCCGGCTCGAAGGCCGTCACGGACGGTGCGGCGGCCCCGCCGTCCGGCTGTCTCTGCCAGGTCTGGCGCAGCGAGCCCGCGGCGCCGTTCGCCGTCCGCTGCGCCACCAGGTTCGTGTACCAGAGCTGGTAGGCGACGAACAGCAGCATCACCAGGCCCACCGTGATGAAGAGCTCCCCGCCAAGCCGGCTCGCGATGACCGCCGGGCCGCCGGACGCCGGCCGCTTGCGCCGCCGCCCGCCCCGCCTCCGGGAGTTCCTGGCGGCCCGTTTCGCGGCCTCCTGAGCTGCCCTGCGTCGCGCGGCCCGGCCCTCGGTGGGCGCGGACGGCGCGACCGTCGTCACGCGACGGCCTTGCCCACCACCGGGGCCAGCCCCACCGAGCGCTCGACCGCGCCGACGTCACCGCACCGGACCAGCCAGTTCGCGAGCATCAGGTGGCCCCATTCGGTCAGCACCGACTCGGGGTGGAACTGCACGCCCTCGACGTCGTGCTCCCGGTGGCGCAGCCCCATGATGATCCCGTCCTCGGTCCGGGCCGTGACCTCCAGGACGTCGGGCAGGGTCTCGGGCTCGGCCGCGAGGGAGTGGTACCGGGTCGCGGTGAACGGCGAGGGCAGCCCCTCGAAGACGCCCAGGCCGCCGTGCACCACGGGCGAGGTCTTGCCGTGCAGCAGCTCGGGGGCCCGGCCCACGACGCCTCCGTAGGCGACCGTCATGGACTGCATGCCGAGGCAGACGCCGAAGACGGGGACGCCGGTGTCGGCGCAGTGCCGGACCATGTCGACGCAGACGCCGGCCTCCTCGGGCGTGCCCGGCCCGGGGGAGAGCAGTACGCCGTCGAAGCCGTCCTGCGCGTGCGCGAGGGCGACCTCGTCGTTGCGCAGCACCTCGCACTCGGCGCCGAGCTGGTAGAGGTACTGGACCAGGTTGAAGACGAAGCTGTCGTAGTTGTCGACCACCAGAATGCGTGCGCTCACGGAGTGGCTCCCGATCCCTCGTCCACCGTCACATCGTTGAACGGAAGGAGCGGCTCGGCCCACGGGAAGACGTACTGGAACAGCACGAAGACCACGGCGAGGACCAGTACGAGGGAGATCAGCGCGCGTACCCACGCGTTGCCCGGCAGATGCCGCCAGATCCAGCCGTACATGCCGCCTGATTCCTTTTCGTCCACATTCGTTCAACGCACCGCGGAGGCGGTACGCGAACAGACTAAAGGCAGCGGCCCGGCGGAGAGGGTCACCTGGACGAACCCCCCGGTCGGCCCTGGCCGGCGGTGCGCGTCCCGGTCAGTTCCGCCCAGACCACCAGCCGGTGGCTGTGTCCCCATTCCGGGTCGCAGGTGGTCAGCGTGAGGTACTTGCCGGGCGCCGTGAACGGGGACCTGCGCGGGACCGGGTCGACCACCGCGACGTCGGTGGGCAGGGTGCGCAGGGGTCCGCCCCGGATCGTGTACGTGTACCAGGTGCCCGCGTCCTTGAGGATCACCTCGTCCCCCGGGCGCAGTTTCGGGAAGTCCTTGAAGGGGTCTCCGTAGGTGCGGCGGTGGCCGGCCACGGAGAAGTTCCCGACGGCTCCCAGGCGGGCGGTGGCGGCGTAGTGGCCCAGGCCCTTCTTCAGCAGCTCGGGGTCCGTGCCCTCCAGGACGGGCCGGACCCAGTCCGGGCCGAAGCGCGGGACGTACATCTCGGCGAAGGCCCGGCCTGCGGGGTAGCGGGGTTCCTCCGGGGCGGCCGACTCCGGCGCCCGCGGGGCGGCCCCGGGGGCTGCGGGGGCCGCGGCAGGGGCCGCCTGCGGTGCGGCGGCGGCCCAGCTGTCACGCAGCCGGGCCATCTCGCCGTCCGCGGCCCGGTCCGCCTTGACCCCGGTCCACAGCAGGACGTAGGCGACGAAGAGCACGATCAGCGTGCCCGCCGTCAGGCACACCTCGCTGAACGTCCGTACCGCCAGGCGCAGTACGACGTCGGGACGGACCCGGTCACGGGGTGGTGGCCACCGGCTTCGCATAGTGGAGGTCCACTGTGCCGGAGTAGGCGGGAAGTGTCAGCGCCTTGTGCTCGTCCACTTTCCAGCCCAGGCCGTAGGCGTTCACGTACGCCTGGTAGTTCTGCAGGGCCGGGGAGGCGGCGAGGGCCTTCTTGAGCGCCGCCGGGTCGCCGACCGCCGAGATCTTGTACGGGGGCGAGTAGACGCGGCCCTGGAGGATCAGGGTGTTGCCCACGCAGCGCACCGCGCTGGTGGAGATCAGCCGCTGGTCCATGACCTGGATGCCCTCGGCGCCGCCCTGCCACAGGGCGTTCACCACGGCCTGGAGGTCCTGCTGGTGGATCACCAGGTCGTTGGGCTGTGGCTCGGGCACGTTGGGGATGCGGGCGGTGGCGTTCGGCGGGGCGTCGTTGAGGGTGACGGTCAGGCCCTTGCCGGAGAGCTCCTCGGTGCCCGAGGCGGCGCGCAGGGCGGCCAGCTTCGCGTCCTGCGCCTTGGTGCTGCCGTCGTCGCGGTCGGCGAGGGCGTCCACGCGGCGGCGGGCGGCTCCGGTGCTCTCTTCCAGCTCCGCGTTGTCCTGGCTGCGTTCCTCGATGAGGTCGGACAGCTTGAGGAGTGAGGCGTCCGTCCGGATGTTCGTACCCTTGGAGGTGTTGAAACTGGTGACGAAGAGCAGCCCGGCCAGGGCGAAGACGGCGGCCGTCAGCAACCGGACCGGCCTGGCCCGGCGACGGGGACCCGCGGAGGAGTCGTCTGAATTGCTCAACGTACCCTTCTCCTTCAACGCCACAGGTCCACTACGCTAACGGACGCCCGGGGCAGGCAAGGTCCCCAGCGCATCGACAGGAGAGCCCCTCGTGCCGAAGTCACGTATCCGCAAGAAGGACGACTACACCCCGCCGCCCGCGCGGCAGCCGCAGAGCATCCGGCTGACGAACCGCAGCTGGGTCGCCCCGGTCATGCTGGCGTTCTTCCTGATCGGTCTCGCGTGGATCGTCGTCTTCTACGTGACCGAGACCCAGCTGCCGGTCGAGGCCCTGGGCAACTGGAACATCGTGGTCGGCTTCGGCTTCATCGCGGCGGGATTCGGCGTGTCCACGCAGTGGAAGTAGCACCTCGCCGCCCGTGACGGAAGCTCTCCCCATGAGTTATCCACAGCGTCATCCACACCTGAGGAAAAGACAGAAGATCTGTGGATAACTCTGTGGAGAGTTGACGCCGGTGTGATCAGGTGAGTTCGGCCGTGCGGAGCATGATCAGCGCCGCTGCCAGCAGGAACACCACCGCACAGGTGCCCCACTGGACGAGTGCGCGATGCCTGGCAGCGGTCGGCGTGAGCATGCCCAGCCCGACCAGGGCGCCGGTGATCAGCCCTCCCACGTGGGCCTGCCAGGACACGTTCAGGGTGCCGCCGAAGGGGACGAAGGTCAGCACCAGCATCAGCACGACCATGACGATCACCGGCCGCATCTCGTACCGCAGCCGCCGCGCCAGCACCACCGTGGCGCCGAGCAGGCCGAAGACGGCTCCGGAGGCGCCGAGGGTCGGGGTGTTCGGCTCGGTCAGCAGGTAGACGAGGACGCTGCCGCCCAGGCCCGAGAGCAGGTAGACGGCGAGGTAGCGGGCGCGGCCCAGGGCCGCCTCCAGCGGGCCGCCGATGACCCACAGGCCGATCATGTTGCCGATGATGTGCCACCACTCGACGTGCAGGAACACCGAGGTCAGCAGCCGGTGGTACTGGCCGGTGGAGACCCCTTCCACAGGGGCGCCGAAGTACTCGACGTAGCGGCCGAGCAGCTCGAGCTGGATCACGATCGCCGGGGCCGCGAGGCCGGCGAGGAACACAGCGACGTTGATCCCGATGAGGATCTTGGTCACCAGGTGGGGGTCGTCCGCGACCACCCCGCCCGCGATGGTGCGCGGCGCGTTGGCGGCGGGCCGGTGCCCGGTCCCGGAGCCCTCGCGGACGCACTCGGGGCACTGGAAGCCCACCGAGGCGCTGATCATGCACTCCGGGCAGATGGGGCGCTCGCAGCGGGTGCAGCTGATCCCCGTGTCGCGGTCCGGGTGGCGGTAGCAGCCCGGCAGACGGTCGGTGTCCATCGGTCCCCTCGGTCGGCGGCGGGGCAGGGCGTGTGCACCCCGCCGGTCCGGTACGTATCCAGTACGGACGGGCGGGGCGGAAAGGTTCCCGGGGATCCGGAGGTGCGCAGGTGCGGGAGGGCGGAGCGGTGCGGTGCGGACCGGTGCTCAGCGCTTCTCGACGACGACGGACTTGATGATGACGTCCTCCAGCGGCCGCTCGGTGCGCGAGTTGGTGGCGCTGGCGGCGATGGCATCCACGACCTTGCGGCTCGCCGGGTCGGTGACCTCGCCGAAGATGGTGTGCTTGCGCGTCAGCCAGGCGGTCGGGGCGACGGTGATGAAGAACTGCGAGCCGTTGGTGCCCGGGCCGGCGTTGGCCATGGCGAGCAGGTACGGCTTGGTGAAGGCCAGGTCGGGGTGGAACTCGTCCGCGAACGCGTAGCCCGGACCGCCGGTGCCGTTGCCGAGCGGGTCGCCGCCCTGGATCATGAAACCGCTGATGACGCGGTGGAAGACGGTGCCGTCGTAGAGCGGGTCCGTGGTCTTCTGGCCGTCCGTGGGACGGGTCCACTCGCGGGCACCCGTGGCGAGCTCGACGAAGTTCCGGACGGTCTTCGGAGCGAAGTTCTCCAGCAGCTCGATCTCGATGTCGCCGTGGGTGGTCTTCAGGGTGGCGTAGAGCTTCTCGGCCACGGATCTGCCTTCCATAGTCATCACTGTCGGTCCAGATGGTCGCACGGAGCGCTCCGCAGCACTGAAATCGTCCACCCGTATGCCCTGTCGCGCATGCCTGTCGGCGCTGTGGCAGGCATGATCCGACAAAGGGTGGAAAGGTGAACTGTGTCCGCCACCGAGGAGGAGGATCCCGTGACCGGCAAGGACAGCGCGCGCCTGGCAGCCGAGAGCGCCAGGGAGAGCGTGCGGTACGCGGCTGAAATGGTGGCGCCGTACGCGGAATCCGCCAGGGACGCTGCGGTGCACTACGCGCACGAGGCGAACGACCGGCTGACGCCCCTGGTGTCCCAGGCGGCCACCGGCGCCGCGCGCCAAGCCCGGATGACCTACGACGGCCATCTGCACCCGCGTCTGAAGGCGGCGCGGGCACACGTGCCGCCACCCGTGGACCGGGCTGCGACGAAGGCGGTCCACCAGACGCGCCTGGCGGCCCGTCAGGCGGCCGACTACACGCAGCCGAAGATCGAGAGCGCCATCGCGGCCGCCACGCCCGTGGCCGAAGAGGCCGCGTCGCGGTCGACCGCGGCGCTGGCGGCGCTGCGCGGCCAGGTGACGGCCAAGGAAGTGCAGAAGCTCGTGCGCAAGCACGAGCGGGCACGGCGCCGCGGCAAGGTGCTGCGCGGGGCCGCGCTCGTCGGCCTGATCGCGGCCGGCGCCTACCTCGCATGGCGGTGGTGGGACCAGCAGTCGAACCCGGACTGGCTGGTCGAGCCGCCCGCGGCGACCGAGCTGTCGGACCGCGACGCCGCACCGGCGAGCTTCGACGACGAGCTGGCGGAGAAGGAGCGCGAGGCGGGATCGGGACCGGAGCCGGGCTCGGTCCCGTAGGACGGACGTCCCGGACGATCGACGAGTGACGCGGAAGGGCCCGGTCCCCGAGGGGACCGGGCCCTTCCGCGTCACGTTCAGCTCGGGAGCGTCAGGACCGCGCCCGGCGGCACGAGGTCGGGGTTGGCGCCGATGACTCCCCTGTTCATGGCGTAGAGCTCGCGCCAGCGCGCCTCGTTGCCGAGCTCGCGGCCGGCGATCGCGGCCAGCGTGTCGCCCTGCTTGACGGTGTAGGTGCGATTCTTCGCGGTCGGCTGAGGCTTGGCCACCGGCGCCGCGGGCACCGCCTTGTGCGCGGCCGAGTGGGGCGTGGGCGTGTACGCCGCCCCCGGCGAGGTGGACGGCGGCGCGGCCTTCGGCATCGCGGCGGGCCGGGGCGGTGCGGGCACCGCCTTGTGCGCCGCGGAGCCGGGCGTCGGGGTCGCGGGGGCGGGCCCCCGCCTGGGCGGGGCGGCGGCCGCCATGCGCTCGGCGGCGGCCCTGGTCGCCGAGGCGGCGTCGGCCGCGGCGCTCCTGGAGGGGCCCGCCCCCTTGTCCGCCTGCTGCTGCACCTGCGCCTGCGCCTTCTCGGCGTTCTCGTGCGCCTTCTTCTTGTCGGACTTCAGGAAGTCGAAGAGTCCCATGTCTGTACGCCTCCGGCGTGAGGGTTCCCCCCTGTATCGATGCCCTCCCACCACTGTCCGCCACCGGGCGGCGGGCGGCCCAGCGACGGGGCCGTCCGGGGGACGCGCGGCCCGCGGGAACGCACCGGGAAGGGACCGGGAAGACGCGGCGCCAGCATCGTGGGACACGATGGAGGAGAATTCCGTGATCATCAAACAGGCGGCGGAGCGGGTGGTTCTGGTCAGGCCCGGACCGGGACTCCTGCACGCCGCGGTCGGGGCGGGCCTGGACGTCTGGGTGGTGTCGGACCCAGGAGCGTGGCCCCAGGACGCCGGATTGCCCACCGGGCTGCCGCCCGAGCGGGTCCTGCGCACCGACTTCGACGACGCGGCCGCGCTGCGGATCCTGCTGACGGACACGGTCCTCGGACACGGGATCGGCCACGTGCTGTACCTCGCGAGCGATCTCGGGAAGGGCCTCGGCAGCGGTGCGGCGGCCGCCGCCGAGGAGGTGCTGAGGGATCTCGCCCCGGCCCGGCCGGGGCCCGCGGGCGGGCTGCCGGACGCGGTCGCGATCCGGCGCATCCTCAACCAGAGCCGGACCTCGGCCGTACGCGCCGAGGAGGCGTCGACCGTCGCCGAGGCGCGCGTGCTCGCCGAGGACTTCCCCCTGCCCGTGGTCATCAAGTCGGCGGACGGGTCCGGGCGTTGGTGGACCGTACCGGTGCACGACCGGCCCGGACTCGACCGGTGGGCGCAGGAGGCCGTCACCGCGCGCCACAGCGCCCCCTACCTCGTAGAGGAGCTCCTGACCGGCTGGCCGCGCAGCGTCTCCCGCAGCGGGTGCTGCGTGATCAGCGCGCGCAGGCCGGAAACGAGCTCTCCGCTCTCGCCCAGCGCGAGGGACGGGTCGAAGAACTGCTCGGTCGCGGCCAGCCGGCGCTCCTCCAGCGCGGTCGCGGCCGCCGCCACAGCGCGAGCGCGGACCGCAGGTGCTCGGCGGCCGCCGGCCCGGAGGGCCTGCCCCGCCGCCCCGGTCAGCGCGTCGAACTCCGGGAGGTCGACCTGGCCGTCCGTCACCATCGTGCGGTAGCCCGGCCCGTCGGTGGCGATCACCCCGGTCCCGGCGGGTATGCGCCGGCGCAGGTCGGCGACGGCCTTGCGGACCTGGTGCGCCGCCGTCACCGGTGGGTCCTTCTCCCAGGTCGCCTCCACCAGCCGGGCGACGGGCACCACCGGCCCGATTCGAGCAGCAGCATGCACAGGACGCGTTCCTGGATCGCTCCCCCCAGCCGCAGCCGCGCCCCGTCGGCCCAGCCCTCGAGGGGGCCGAGCACGTTGAAGCGCAAGAGGTCCCACTCCGGACCGGTCGTGCGTTTCTCCCCGGACTCCGCAACCGCCCCCGGCATGGGACATCCACCCCCAAAGAAACAAGCCGGTCAGCTGCTCGGCGATCCCGCCCGGCAGCAGGTTCCGGGACCGGGGGCCCGCCGCCACGAGGACCGCGTCACCGCGCAGCACTTGACCGTCCACCAGGCGTACGGTGCCGCTCTCGCAGTCGACGGCGGTCACGGCACGGCGCTCGACCAGCTCGGTGCCGCGCTGCCACTTCAGCCAGCCGGCGCAGGCGGCGAGGACCCGTTCGGCGAGCAGGACGCCCGCCTCCTCCTCCAGTACCGCGCCGAGGTCCCCGGCCAGGTGCAGGTGCGGATAGCGGTGGGACAGGCCGGCCGCCGTGAGCTCCCTGGCGGTGCCCCCGGCGTACTCGACCAGGGCCGCGCCGTCAGCCGCCGCCGCGGGCGGCAGCACGGTGAGCGCTCCGACCTGCTCGTAGAAGCGCGTCAGGAGCAGCTCTTCCAATGCGGCCCAGCGGTGGTGCGCACGCAGCGCCGCCCCCGTGGCCGCCGGGTCCGCCGGATGCAGGGCCCGCAGGATCCGGGGCCGGCCGGCGGAGCCGGCTCTGCCGTGCGCACCGGAGCCCTGGTCCACTACCGTGACCCGGTGTCCGTCGAGCACGCACTCGACTGCGGTGAGCAGGGCGGTCACACCGCCGCCCACCACCGTCACCCTCGCCGGCATGACACGCCTCCCGTCCGTCCTCAGACCTCGGCCGGGACCGGCTCCGCGGCGATCGTGGACGGATGACGGGCTCATTGCACACCGGCGCCCGGTTGCCCGGAAGGCGTTCCGGCCCCGGACAATCAACTCCGGCGCGGGCCGGGCCGGCAGGCCGAGCGGCGCCGGCACCCGGGACTGCACCGCTGGCTCCCGCCCGGGGCCTCCGGGGGCACCTCGGGGAGGAACGGCCGGGCAAACCTTCGATACCCGCGAGCCACCGCCCGCCGAACGGCCGGGCACGCACCCGCGGCCGGGCATGAAAAAATGCCCCCCGAGCAACGTTTCCGCAGGTCGGAGGGCATTTCGATGTGGAGCCTAGGAGATTCGAACTCCTGACATCTGCCTTGCAAAGGCAGCGCTCTACCAACTGAGCTAAGGCCCCGTGGAACTGGACGCACCGGTCCCGCGTGAGGGATGTGGTCGTTCCGCAGAACAGAGTACCGGGTTTACCCCCTCATCTCGCAAAATGATAGGGACTCCCGCCCTGCGACCACTCTCCGTAAGATGCTCGCGAGGTTCGCACCAGCGAAGGGGAGTAGTAAGAGTGGACGCAGTGCAGCAAGAGGCCACGGCCAGAGCCAGAGAGCTTCAGCGCAGCTGGTACGGAGAGCCGTTGGGAGCGCTCTTCCGCAGGCTCATAGACGACCTCGGCCTGAATCAGGCCAGGCTCGCGGCCGTACTCGGTCTGTCGGCGCCCATGCTGTCCCAGCTGATGAGCGGCCAGCGCGCCAAGATCGGCAACCCTGCCGTGGTCCAGCGCGTCCAGGCCCTCCAGGACCTCGCCGGACAGGTGGCCGACGGCAGTGTCAGCGCGGCGGAGGCGGCCGACCGGATGGACGAGATCAAGAAGACCCAGGGAGGATCCGTCCTCAGCAGCAGCGGCCAGACCACCACCGGTTCCGGCGCACCCACCGTCAAGCGCGTGGTCCGCGAGATCCAGTCGCTGCTGCGCTCCGTCTCCGCGGCCGGCGACATCATCGACGCGGCGAACAGCCTCGCCCCCAGCCATCCGGAACTGGCAGAGTTCCTCCGGGTGTACGGAGCGGGCCGCACCGCGGACGCGGTCGCGCACTACGAGGCGCACCAGAACTGACACGCACGACGGCGGACAACGGGTGACGGGGGACGGGCGCAGCGATGGGTGAGGTCTTCGCCGGCCGGTACGAGCTGATCGATCCGATCGGACGCGGGGGCGCGGGTGCCGTGTGGCGGGCCTGGGACCACCGCCGTCGCCGCTACGTCGCCGCGAAGGTCCTCCTGCAGAGCGACGCCCACACGCTGCTGCGGTTCGTACGGGAGCAGGCGCTGCGGATCGACCACCCGCACGTACTGGCTCCCGCCAGCTGGGCGGCCGACGACGACAAGGTCCTCTTCACCATGGACCTGGTCGGCGGGGGCTCCCTCGGCCACGTGATCGGGGACTACGGGCCCCTCCCGCCCCGCTTCGTGTGCACGCTGCTCGACCAGCTCCTGTCGGGCCTGGCGGCCGTGCACGCGGAAGGCGTCGTGCACCGCGACATCAAACCGGCCAACATCCTGATGGAGGCCACCGGAAGCGGGCGGCCGCACCTGCGGCTGTCCGACTTCGGCATCTCCATGCGCAAGGGCGAGCCCCGTCTGACCGAGACCGACTACGTGGTCGGCACGCCGGGCTATTTCGCACCGGAGCAACTGATGGGGGCGGAGCCCGACTTCGCAGCCGACCTCTTCGCCGTGGGGCTGGTCGCGCTGTACCTCCTCCAGGGCAGCAAGCCCGACTCCCGGGCACTGGTGGAGCACTTCCTCACCCACGGGACCCCGGACGCCCCGCAAGGCGTCCCCGGCCCGCTCTGGGACGTCGTCGCGAACCTCCTGCAGCCCGACCCCCAGAACCGCTTCCGGACGGCCACAGGGGCGCGCAAGGCCCTTGCCGGGGCCGTTGAACTGCTGCCCCCGCCCGCCCCGGACGAGGATCCGGTGGAGGTGTTCGACCAACTCGGTCCGCTCCCGCCCGGATTCGGCCCCGACGGCCCGACGGGCACCGCCCCGTCCGCGCCCGCCGCAGAGCCGGCCGCGGCTTCCGGGGCGCCCGCGCAGCCGTCCACGGCGGGCGGTGCCGGGTCCGGCGGACCGTCCGTCACCCTGGCCGCGGAGCCCGCGCGCACCGACCCCCGCGGCGCTTCCGCCACGGTGCCCCCGGTCCCGCAGCAGGCGGCTCCCGCCGCGGTCCACGCGCCCTCGTACGGGCCCTCGTACGGGCCCTCGTACGGCCCTTCGGAGACGGGCAGCTTCCACCTGCCCCCGCCGGCCGCGCCCGCGGCACCGGGGGCTGCCACCGCGGCGGTCCCGGCCGTCCCCGCGGCCGCGCCGGTCGGCAGGCGCGGCGCCATCGCCCCGCCCCCGCCGAAGGCGGTCGCCTCGCTGCTCGCGGCGGCGCTGCTGTGCTTCGCGGTCGGCGTCTGGGCCCTCACGCAGCTGTAGTGCCGCGCCCCCGCCGGCCGAGCAGGACCCAGCCGCCCAGCACCGCCAGCAGCAGCGTCCCGGCGCCGAAGCCGGCGCCCGCCACGACGCGCATCAGCGACCGGGTCCCGGCCGCCTCGGCGGCCTCCGGGGCCGTGAGCCCCTCCCGCGCCGCCGCCCGGTCCTCGGCCCCGACGCCGAAGCCGCCCGCGGCCGGATCCTCCTTGTACGCGGGCCCCTTGGCCGGGGTGCCGGTGACCTCCACGCGCAGGGTCAGCGGGACGGGTACCGCGTCCTCGGTGAAGTCGGCGACCTTCGCACCCATCGTCACGGCGACGTAGTACCAGCCCGCGACGCTCACGGGCTGGGTCTCGCGGTCACCGGAGAAACGGTTCCCGTAGTCGACCGGAGGGGTCTTCTCCAGGGTGACCCCGGCCTGCACGCCGTCGTAGGACACGCCCTTGCCCGAGACCGGGCTCCGGAACGGGGTGTAGAGGGTGACGCTGAGCCCGCCCGACGCGGAGGTGAAGTCCTTGGTCCTCTTCGCGGCGGAGAGCTCGGCGCCCAGGCCGAGCCGCTGCCCCCAGTCCAGCGGGACGCGGTACCAGCGGGTCTGCCCCGGCCTCATCTCGTCGCGCCACACGCCGGCGCCCAGGGCCCGTGCGTCGTTGAAGCCGGTTCCGCCGGCCCGGCCCACCGCCTCGGTGCCGGGCAGGGACGGGGCTCCCGTGGGCCAGCCGCTGGGCGCGGTGGTGGGGGCGCCCGGTCCGCGGCCCGGTTCGCGCTGGACCTTGAGTTCGAGCGGCCAGGGGCTCTGGTCGGAGCTCTTGGCCGAAGTCCGGGTGACCTTCGCGTAGTACACGCCGGCGGGCGCGCACTCGTCGTCCTCGGCCCCCCAGCGGACCCCGGCGGCGGCGAGGGGCACCGCGTCGTAGCCGAAGGTCGCCCGGCCCGTGCTCGCCCGGCAGGAGCGCCCGGCGGTGGTCATCAGCTCCACCTCGACGCCGTCGCTGCCGGAGACCTTGGCGCCCGCCGGGGGCCGGAGCACGGCGGACACGTAGGCGTTGGAGCCGTCCTGCTGCAGGACGAGCCGGTAGACGCGCTCCCCGGGCCCGATGGTGTCCTCGTAGGTGTTCCCGGCCTCGATGAGCGGGGCGTCCGCCGTGGAGGGCTTGCCCTCGACCTTCCGGGCGCCGTCGGCGGCGCGGTAGGCGGGCGGCTGGGGCGCGCTCTCCTCCGCGTACGCGGCGACGGGCACGCCGGCCAGCACCGTGCCGAGGGCCGCCGCCCACACCGTCGTCCGTACCCGACCCACCACGCCCACCCCGAGTTTGCTAGCGCAAGCCAAATCTTTGCAAAACGTAAGTTTTCGTCACAGAACAGCACAAAGCCCCGGCCGCAGCGGCAGCCGGGGCTTCATGAACTCAGCCTTCGGTCTCACACACCGGAACCAGAGGGCACGGAGTCGGTTGCCTCCGTCCACAGGTCCTGCTCGGCGCGGTCCGCCTGGATCTGGCGGTACACGAGGAGCCCGCCGATGGCGGCCAGTGCGACCAGGAGCAGCTTCTTCACCGCGCGACCTCGTCTTTCGTTGACGTAGGGGACTTCTGGCGCCCAACAATACACACCGACCGATACCGATCGGTGACCTGGCGGCCCGCCAACTGGCCCGACGAAGAAGACCCCCAGGCCTTGGGCCTGGGGGTCTTCGACACTGTGGGGCTAACAGGATTTGAACCTGTGGCCTCATCCTTATCAGGGATGCGCTCTAACCAACTGAGCTATAGCCCCTCCGCGCTGCGCGCTGACTCCTGAAGATTAGCGCACAGACCCGGTCAGGCCAAAATCGGTTCCCGGGAGGCGTCTGCGCAGGTCATCCGACCCGTCACCGACGCTTCCCCGGAAGGCCTACTCGTCCTCGGCGAGGGTGAGCTCGACGCCGCCGACGAATCCCGCCGACAGGTTGTAGATGAACGCGCCCAGCGTCGCCAGCGCCGTCGCCAGCACCACGTCGATCACCGCGATCACCGACGTGAAGATCAGTACGCGCGGCAGCGAGAGGAAGGACTGGAGGTCGAAGCCGTTGCTCTCGTTCGAGCCGGTCGCCTCGCTGATCGTGCCGCCGACGGTCGAGAAGACGCCCATCGCGTCCATGACCATCCACAGCACCGCCGCCGCCACGATCGTGCAGACGCCCAGCGCGATCGACAGCAGGAAGCTGACCTTCATCACCGACCACGGGTCCGCCTTGGCCACCCGCAGCCGCGCCTTGCGCGTCCTGGGGGCCGTACGGACCGGCGTACGCGGCTTGCGCTGGGTGGCGGCCGCGCCGGCGCCGCGCGGCGCACCGGGGCCCGCGGGCGCCGAGTACGCCTGCGGCGGCTGGTACGGCTGCGCGGGCTTGTCCTTGTCCGAGCCGGCAGCGATCTTGGCCTCGGCCTCGTCCGGCGCCTGCGGTCCTCGGGTGTCCGTCACGGTTCCCCCCTGGGAGTCCGCGGCGGGGCCACGGGCACCGTTCGCTCCAGTCTTGGCCGGTCCGGCGCCCGTGGCTCCACTCACGACTTACTCCTCGTGCTCCCCGGCCGAAGGCTGCGTGCCCTCGGCGCCCTCGGCGGCCGGTGCGTCGGCAGCCTCGGTCTCGTTCTCGTCGACCTCGACCTCGTCAGCTTCCTGACCGGCCTCGGCGTTACGGGCGATGCCGACCACGGCATCGCGCTTGCCCAGGTTGATCAGCTGGACGCCCATGGTGTCACGGCCGGTCTCCCTGACTTCATTGACGCGCGTACGAATCACACCACCGCTGAGCGTGATGGCGAGAATCTCGTCCGTTTCGTCCACCACGAGCGCCCCGACGAGCGACCCGCGGTCCTCCACGATCTTCGCGGCCTTGATGCCCAGACCGCCACGGCCCTGGACGCGGTACTCGTCGACGGCCGTCCGCTTGGCGTAGCCGCCGTCGGTCGCGGTGAAGACGAACGTACCGGGCCGGACCACGCTCATGGAGAGCAGTTCGTCTCCTTCTCGGAAACTCATGCCCTTCACGCCCGAGGTCGCACGGCCCATCGGGCGCAGCGCGTCGTCGGTCGCCGTGAAGCGGATCGACTGCGCCTTCTTGCTGATCAGCAGCAGGTCGTCCTCGGCGGACACCAGCTCGGCGCCGATCAGCTCGTCAGCAGTGCCGTCGGCGCCGTCGACGCCCGTCTCCCGGAGGTTGATGGCGATGACGCCACCCGAACGGGGCGAGTCGTAGTCCTTGAGCGCCGTCTTCTTCACCAGGCCGCCCTTGGTGGCCAGGATCAGGTAGGGCGCCGCGTCGTAGTCGCGGATGGCGAGGATCTGCGCGATCTTCTCGTCCGGCTGGAAGGCCAGCAGGTTCGCCACGTGCTGCCCGCGCGCGTCGCGGCCGGCGTCCGGCAGCTCGTACGCCTTGGACCGGTAGACCCGGCCCTTGTTCGTGAAGAACAGCAGCCAGTGGTGCGTGGTGGAGACGAAGAAGTGGTCGACCAGGTCGTCCTGCTTCAGCTTCGTGCCGCGCACGCCCTTGCCGCCGCGCTTCTGCGAGCGGTAGTCCTCGGTCTTGGTGCGCTTGACGTAACCGCCGTGCGTGATCGTGACGACGATGTCCTCTTCGGCGATCAGGTCCTCGATGGACATGTCACCGTCGAAGGGCACCAGCTTGGAGCGCCGGTCGTCGCCGAACTTCTCGACGATCGCCGCCAGTTCCTCGCTCACGATGGAGCGCTGGCGCGACTCCGAAGCCAGGATGGCGTTGTACTCGTTGATCTTCGCCTGGAGCTCGTCGTGCTCGGCGACGATCTTCTGGCGCTCCAGGGCCGCGAGGCGGCGGAGCTGCATCTCCAGGATCGCGTTCGCCTGGATCTCGTCGATCTCCAGGAGGCCCATCAGGCCCTCGCGCGCGATCTCGACCGTGTTGCTGCGCCGGATCAGCGCGATGACCTCGTCGATCGCGTCCAGCGCCTTGAGCAGGCCGCGCAGGATGTGGGCGCGCTCCTCCGCCTTGCGCAGGCGGAACTTCGTGCGCCGGACGATGACCTCGATCTGGTGCGTCACCCAGTGGCGGATGAAGGCGTCGATCGACAGCGTGCGCGGCACGCCGTCCACCAGCGCCAGCATGTTCGCACCGAAGTTCGTCTGCAGATCGGTGTGCTTGTAGAGGTTGTTCAGCACGACCTTCGCGACGGCGTCCCGCTTCAGGACGATCACCAGGCGCTGGCCGGTCCGCGAGGAGGTCTCGTCGCGGACGTCGGCGATGCCGCCGACCTTGCCGTCCTTGACCAGGTCCGCGATCTTCTGCGCGAGGTTGTCGGGGTTGGTCTGGTACGGGAGCTCCGTGACCACCAGGCACTGGCGGTTCTGGATCTCCTCGACCTCCACCACCGCGCGCATCGTGATGGAGCCGCGACCGGTCCGGTACGCCTCCTCGATGCCCTTGCGGCCCACGACCAGGGCGCCCGACGGGAAGTCCGGGCCCTTGATCCGCTCGATCAGCGCGTCCTGGAGCTCCTCGTGCGAGGCCTCCGGGTGCTCCAGCGCCCACTGGGCACCGGCCGCGACCTCGCGGAGGTTGTGCGGCGGGATGTTGGTCGCCATGCCGACCGCGATGCCGGCGCTGCCGTTGACCAGCAGGTTCGGGAAGCGCGCCGGAAGGACCGTCGGCTCCTGGTTGCGGCCGTCGTAGTTGTCCTGGAAGTCGACGGTCTCCTCGTCGATGTCCCGGAGCATCTCCATGGCCTGCGGCATGAGCTTGCACTCGGTGTAGCGCATGGCGGCCGCCGGGTCGTTGCCCGGGGAGCCGAAGTTGCCGTTGGAGTCCACCAGCGGCATGCGCATCGACCACGGCTGGGCCAGGCGGACCAGGGCGTCGTAGATGGAGCTGTCACCGTGCGGGTGGTAGGTGCCCATGACGTCGCCGACGACGCGGGCGCACTTGTAGAAGCCCTTCTCGGGCCGGTAGCCGCCGTCGTACATCGCGTACAGCACACGGCGGTGGACGGGCTTGAGGCCGTCCCGCACGTCGGGCAGCGCACGCGAGACGATGACGGACATCGCGTAGTCGAGGTAGGAGCGCTGCATCTCCGTCTCGAGCCCGACGGGCTCGATGCGCAGCACGGGCTGCTCCTCCGCGGGGTTCTCTGCGGTGGGGGTGGTTTCGTCGGCCATTGCTGGTCAGAAATCCTTTCAGGCGGCGGTCAGCGTCGGGCCGACTCAGATGTCGAGGAAGCGGACGTCCTTGGCGTTGCGCTGGATGAAGGAGCGCCGGGCCTCGACGTCCTCACCCATCAGCACCGAGAACAGGTCGTCGGCCTGCGCCGCGTCGTCGAGCGTGACCTGGCCGAGCACGCGGTGGTCCACGTCCATGGTGGTGACGCGCAGTTCCTCGGCGTTCATCTCGCCCAGACCCTTGAAGCGCTGGATCGAGTCTTCCTTGATCCGCTTGCCGTTCTGCTTGCCGAGCTCCACCAGCGCGTCGCGCTCGCGGTCCGAGTACGCGTACTCGAAGTCGTCGCGACCCCACTTGATCTTGTAGAGCGGCGGACGCGACAGGTACACGTGACCGGCCTCGACCAGCGGGCGCATGAAGCGGAAGAGGAAGGTCAGCAGCAGGGTGTTGATGTGCTGGCCGTCGACGTCGGCGTCCGCCATCAGGATGATCTTGTGATAGCGGAGCTTCTCGATGTCGAAGTCCTCGTGGACGCCGGTGCCGAAGGCACTGATCAGCGCCTGGACCTCGGTGTTCTGGAGGATCTTGTCGATGCGCGCCTTCTCGACGTTCAGGATCTTGCCGCGGATGGGCAGGATGGCCTGGTACATCGGGTTGCGGCCGGACTTGGCGGAGCCGCCGGCCGAGTCGCCCTCGACGATGAAGATCTCGCACTTGGTCGGGTCGTTCGACTGGCAGTCGGACAGCTTGCCCGGCAGCGAGGCGCTTTCCAGCAGGCCCTTGCGACGGGTGAGGTCGCGGGCCTTGCGGGCCGCGACGCGCGCCGTGGCCGCCTGGATCGACTTGCGGATGATGTCCGCTGCCTCGACCGGGTTGCGGTCGAACCAGTCGTTGAGGTGCTCGTGGACGACCTTCTGCACGAAGGTCTTGGCCTCGGTGTTGCCCAGCTTGGTCTTCGTCTGGCCCTCGAACTGCGGCTCGCCCAGCTTGACCGAGATGATCGCCGTCAGACCCTCGCGGATGTCCTCGCCGGCGAGGTTGTCGTCCTTCTCGCGGAGCAGCTTCTTGTCGCGCGCGTAGCGGTTGACCAGACCGGTCAGCGCCGCGCGGAAGCCCTCCTCGTGGGTGCCGCCCTCGTGCGTGTGGATCGTGTTCGCGAAGGAGTAGACGCCCTCGGTGTACTGCGAGTTCCACTGCATCGCGATCTCGACCGAGAGCATGCGCTCCTTGTCCTCGGCCTCGACGTCGATGACGGTCGGGTGGATCAGCTCGCCCTTGCGCGAGTTGAGGTACTTCACGAAGTCGACGATGCCGCCCTCGTAGTAGTACTTCACCGTGCGCGCGGTCGGCTCGGCCGTGTCCGCGTCGGGGTCGTCCGCGCCGACCGTGGCCTTCGCCGACTCGCGCTCGTCCGTCAGCGTCAGGGTCAGGCCCTTGTTGAGGAAGGCCATCTCCTGGAAGCGCCGCGACAGCGTCTCGAAGGAGTACTCGGTCGTCTCGAAGATGTCGCCGTCGGCCCAGAAGGTGACCGAGGTGCCGGTCTCGGCGGTCTCCTCGTTCTTGGCCAGCGGAGCCGTCGGCACGCCCAGCTTGTAGTCCTGGGTCCAGCGGTGGCCGTCCGTCCTGACCTCGACCGCGACCTTGGTCGACAGGGCGTTCACGACGGACACGCCGACGCCGTGCAGACCGCCGGAGACGGCGTAGCCGCCGCCGCCGAACTTGCCGCCCGCGTGCAGGACCGTCAGGACTACCTCGACGGCCGGCTTGCCCTCGGACGGGACGATGCCGACCGGGATACCGCGACCGTTGTCGACCACGCGCACCCCACCGTCGGCGAGGATCGTCACGTCGATGGTGTCCGCGTGCCCGGCCAGCGCTTCGTCGACGGAGTTGTCGACGACCTCGTAGACGAGGTGGTGCAGACCACGCTCACCCGTCGAGCCGATGTACATACCCGGCCGCTTGCGGACCGCGTCCAGGCCCTCGAGGACCTGGATCGCACTGGCGTCGTAATTCTTCTCGTTGGAGTCGCCGGAATCGGCCACGAAGCGCCCTTTCTGGCACAGCGCAGCCCGTACCCCGGACCAGCAAGTGCGCCGGCGGGAGCGGCCGCGTCGATCTGCGTTGTCTGCGTGATCCCGCGAACGGGCGGGATTTGCTCCAGTCTACCGGTACCACGGACATGAATGGGGGTTTGCCGGTACCTGAGTCCGCATGTGCCGCCCTGAACCTCCTCTCTCCGACTCCCCACATTCGGGGAGGGGCTCAAAGAGGCTCACACGGGCACCCAGCGCTTCGGGCTGTCAACCTCCGGCTACCGTGAGGGACGCCACCCGCCGACGGGGGCACGACAGCGGTCCGCGGGTGCTACTCACCCGTAGGTATCGCCGGGTCCGGTGCTCCCGGGAGCCCGCCAGGGCCCGTACCCCTTCGGGCGTCCGCCCGGTCCCTGCACCTTGATCAGGCGGACCGTGCCCTGCCCCAGATCAGCGTTCAGCCGCGCCACCAGCTGCGGGGCCAGCAGCTTCAGCTGCGCCGCCCACGCCGAGGAGTCGCACCTCACGACCAGCTCACGGTTCTCGTACCGCTGCGGTTCACAGTGCGCCGCGATCTCGGGCCCGACGATCTCCGGCCAGCGCTCCATCACGCCCGCCACCGCCATCGGCATCTCCCAGCCGCGCTCGGTGCGCAGCCGGTCCAGCGCCGCCATCAGCGGCATCGGGTCCCGGCCGTCCGCGCGGGCGCCCGACCGCAGCCCCGGCTGCTGCTGGCGCTTCCTGCCGCCCGCCGCGTTGCCCCGGGCCCGCGCCTGCTCGCGCGCCGCCGCGAGGGCCTGACGGGCCAGGTCCACCCCGGAGGCCTCCGGGGCCTTGCGCCGCTGCTGCGGGTCCTTGCCCTGCTCGTTCACAACCGGGTCACCTCACCGCCGGACACCCCGAACCGTGCGCCCGCCAGCACACCCGGGACGTCGTCGTCCACGGCCGCCGTCACGAGCACCTGCTCGCCCGGCGCCACCAGCTCCGCCAGCCGCTCCCGGCGCCGCGCGTCCAGTTCCGCGAACACGTCGTCCAGGATCAGCACCGGCTCGCTGCCCTCCGAGCGCAGCAGCTCGTACGAGGCCAGCCGCAGCGCCAGCGCGTACGACCAGGACTCGCCGTGGCTGGCGTACCCCTTGGCGGGCAGCTCCCCCAGCCGCAGAGCCACGTCGTCGCGGTGCGGGCCGACCAGGGTCACCCCGCGCTCGATCTCCTGCTTGCGCACCTCGCCGAGTGCCGTCAGCAGCACCTCGTACAGGGCCTCGCGGGTGCGTGCCTCGCCGCTGTCCACCGGCTCGCCGGCCGAGCACTTGTACGCCAGCCCCAGCGGGCCGCCGCCGGGCGCGAGCTGCTCGTAGGCCTTGTCCGCCAGCGGCAGCAGCGTCGCGATCAGGTCCAGGCGCTGCGCGAGCAGCTCGGCGCCCGCGCGCGCGAGGTGCTGGTCCCACACGTCGAGGGTGGACAGGTCCATCGAGCGGCCGCCGTGCCGGCGGGCCATCGCCGCGGACTTCAGCAGGGTGTTGCGCTGCTTGAGGACGCGCTCGTAGTCGGAGCGGACCCCGGCCATCCGCGGCGAGCGCGCGGTGACCAGCTCGTCCAGGAACTTCCGCCGCTCTCCCGGGTCGCCCTTGACCAGGGCCAGGTCCTCCGGCGCGAACAGCACCGTCCGTACGATCCCCAGCACGTCCCGCGGCCTGACCTGCGAGGACCGGTTGATACGGGCCCGGTTGGCGCGGCCCGGGTTCAGCTCCAGCTCGACCAGCTGCTGGCGCTCGCCCTGGACGACGGCCGCGCGGATGACCGCCCGGTCCGCGCCCATCCGTACGAGCGGGGCGTCCGAGGAGACGCGGTGGCTGCCCAGGGTCGCGAGGTAGCCGACCGCCTCGACGAGGTTGGTCTTGCCCTGCCCGTTGGGACCCACGAAGGCGGTGACGCCCGGGTCGAGGGGAACCTCGGCCCGGGCGTACGAGCGGAAGTCGGCCAATGAGAGATGCGAAACGTGCATACGGCGCCGACCTCCCCCGGCTTCCCAACTGCTCTTCGTGGTGCTGTGCTGCGGCCTGCTGCGGGCGCTCAGGCCTTCTCGACCGCGTGGCCGCCGAACTGGTTGCGCAGTGCGGCGATCATCTTCATCTGCGGGGAGTCCTCCTGGCGCGAGGCGAACCGCGCGAACAGCGACGCGGTGATCGCGGGCAGCGGTACGGCGTTGTCGATCGCCGCCTCCACCGTCCAGCGTCCCTCGCCGGAGTCCTGCGCGAAGCCCTTCAGCCGCTCCAGGTGCTCGTCCTCGTCGAGGGCGTTCACGGCCAGGTCCAGCAGCCAGGAACGGATGACGGTGCCTTCCTGCCAGGAGCGGAAGACCTCGCGGACGTCGGTGACCGAGTCCACCTTCTCCAGGAGCTCCCAGCCCTCGGCATAGGCCTGCATCATGGCGTACTCGATGCCGTTGTGGACCATCTTCGCGAAGTGGCCCGCACCGACCTTGCCGGCGTGCACGGCGCCGAACTCGCCCTCGGGCTTGAGGGCGTCGAAGACCGGCTGGACGCGCGTGACGTGGTCCTTGGCGCCGCCGTACATCAGCGCGTAGCCGTTCTCCAGGCCCCAGACGCCGCCGGAGACACCGCAGTCGACGAAGCCGATGCCCTTGGCCGCCAGCTCCTCGGCGTGCTTCTCGTCGTCCGTCCAGCGGGAGTTGCCGCCGTCGACGACGACGTCGCCGATCGAGAGCAGCTCGCCGAGCTCGTCGATGGTGGACTGCGTCGCGGCGCCGGCGGGGACCATGACCCACACGACGCGGGGGGCCGGCAGGCTGTCCACAAGTTCCCGGAGGCTGTGGACATCCGCGAGGTCCGGGTTGCGGTCGTATCCGATGACGGTGTGGCCTGCGCGGCGGATGCGCTCGCGCATGTTGCCGCCCATCTTGCCGAGACCGACGAGACCAAGCTCCATCAGGTGGTTCCTTAAGCGTTGTGGCCGTCTTTGCCGGGGCGGCCCGGGCCGTGTCCTCGCGGGACGCGCGGGGGGTCGCCCACCGGATCCGAGCCTACGCCGGGCCGTGGCGACGGGCCCCGCGGGCGCTCCATGGCGACCGGGCCGGCTTGCCGGTTTCCCGGTGCCCTCCCCAGCCTGTGGACGACGTCGGGCCCGGTCCGCAGCAGCGTGCGAGACCGGGCCCGGCGTCGACAGGTGGAGCGTCAGCCGGACAGGCGCACCGGCATGATCAGGTACTTGTAGGCCTCGTCCGCCTCCGCGTCGACCGCAGGGCGGCCGCTGAGCAGCGCGGGCTTGGTCGACGTGGTGAAGCTGAGCTGGGCCACGGGCGAGGCGATGGCGCTGAGGCCGTCCAGCAGGAAGGTCGGGTTGAAGGCGATCGAGATGTCGTCGCCGTCCAGCTGGGCGTCGACCCTTTCCACAGCCTGTGCGTCGTCGGAGGAGCCGGCCTCCAGGATCAGCACGCCCTGCTCGAAGCTGAGGCGGACCGGGGTGTTGCGCTCCGCCACCAGGGCCACGCGCTTGACGGCCTCGACGAACGGGGCGGTCTCGATCACGGCGACGGAGTTGAACTCGGTCGGGAAGAGCGTCCGGTACTTGGGCAGGTCGCCCTCGAGCAGCCGGGTGGTGGTGCGGCGGCCGGCGCCCTCGAAACCGATCAGGCCCTCGCCCGCACCGGAGCCGGAAAGCGCCAGGGTCACGGTGTCACCGCTGGTCAGCGAGTTGGCGATCTCCTGGAGCGTCTTGGCGGGCACCAGGGCCACGGCCGACGCCTCCGGGTTCTCCGGCTTCCACAGGAACTCGCGGACCGCGAAGCGGTAGCGGTCGGTGGAGGCCAGGGTGACCCGGTCGCCCTCGATCTCGATGCGGACACCGGTCAGCACGGGCAGCGTGTCGTCGCGGCCGGCGGCCGTGGCGACCTGCTTGGCGGCGGCGGCGAAGACCTCGCCGGACACGGTGCCGGTCGCGGTCGGCATCTGCGGCAGCGCCGGGTACTCCTCCACAGGAAGCGTGTGGAGTGTGAATCGCGAGGAGCCGCAGACCACGGTCGCCCGTACACCGTCTGTGGAAATCTCCACCGGCCGGTTGGGGAGGGCGCGGCAGATGTCGGCGAGCAGCCGGCCGGAGACCAGGACCGTGCCGTCCTCCTCGACGTCCGCCTCGACCGAGACGCGGGCCGAGACCTCGTAGTCGAAGCCGGAGAGGCTCAGGGTGCCTTCCTCGGCCTTGAGCAGCAGGCCCGCGAGGACGGGCACCGGCGGCCGGGCCGGGAGGCTACGGGCCGCCCAGGCCACCGCCTCCGCGAGTACGTCGCGCTCCACCCGGATCTTCACCGGAACCGCCTCCTGCTGTTGCTCGCTCGTCTGCCGGCCTTCGTCGTCGGCTCGTCGATGCCTCGACCGATGCCGGGGACCAGTCTGACGTACGGCGCCGACACTCGGTGCGGCCGGCGGTCAAGTCGGGAGCGAGGCGTCGGGGCGGACGACCGACGAGTTGTGCACAGGACCTGCTTGAAAACCGAAACCGGCCTAACTCTCTATGGGGGTAGTAGTAGGGCCTGTGGAAACGGTGGATAAGCCCGTCATCGCAGGTCAGAGTGCGTTTTTTATCCACCGACCCTGTGGGTGGCACCGGTGGACAACACGGTGTCCCTGTGGAGAACGAAAAGTTCTGCACAGGCTGTCCCCAGGTGGCCCCGACTACTCCACAGGTGTGTCCCCAGCTTTCCCCCGGTACTCCACAACCCAAACGTCTACATCCGTGTGACGGCTTTCACTCCGGGCGGTGAGAAGGGGTGGCGGGTTGCCGAACAGTGGACAAGAGTGTGGAGAAGTCCGCAGAACCTGTGCACAGCATGAGGGAACCTGTGGGGTGGCAGTGGACAACGACGTGGACAGGGCTGTGGACGAGATTTTTGTCCACAGCCTGTGGATGACGCTTGCGCACAAATCCACAGGGTTCTGACCAGGGCTGATGGATCCTCAACAGCCACCCCTGTGGACAGATTGTGGGCGACGCGGGCGGTCCCCAGGGTGTGGACGGAAGAAAGTCGCCGAATCTGTGGATGAGTTGCTCCCCAGGGGGCGTATTCGAACAGGTCAGGGGCGCACGCACGAAGAAGGGCGCCCCCGTCGTGGACCGGGAGCGCCCTCTGAATGCGTTTGAAGGGGGTCTGAAGCGGCGCCGGTCCAGCCGGCCGGCGCCCGCGCTCAGCCGTTCTTGATGCGGTTGGTGAGCTCCGTGACCTGGTTGTAGATGGAGCGCCGCTCGGCCATCAGAGCGCGGATCTTGCGGTCCGCGTGCATGACCGTGGTGTGGTCGCGGCCGCCGAACTGCGCCCCGATCTTGGGCAGCGACAGGTCGGTGAGCTCCCGGCACAGGTACATGGCGATCTGCCGGGCGGTGACCAGGACCCGGCTGCGCGAGGAGCCGCACAGGTCGTCCACGGTCAGGCCGAAGTAGTCCGCGGTGGCAGCCATGATGTCGCTGGCCGTGATCTCCGGTGCGCTGTCCTCGCCGCCCGGGATCAGGTTCTTGAGGACGTCCTCGGTGAGGCCCAGGTCGACCGGCTGCCGGTTGAGGCTTGCGAAGGCCGTGACCCGGATCAGCGCCCCCTCCAGCTCGCGGATGTTGCGCGAGATGCGGGAGGCGATGAACTCCAGTACCTCCGGCGGGGCGTTGAGCTGCTCCTGGACGGCCTTCTTGCGCAGGATCGCGATACGGGTCTCCAGCTCGGGCGGCTGGACGTCCGTGATCAGGCCCCACTCGAAGCGGTTGCGGAGCCGGTCCTCGAGGGTGACGAGCTGCTTGGGCGGCCGGTCGGAGGAGAGGACGATCTGCTTGTTGGCGTTGTGGAGCGTGTTGAAGGTGTGGAAGAACTCCTCCTGCGTCGACTCCTTGCTCGCGAGGAACTGGATGTCGTCGACGAGCAGGATGTCCATCTCGCGGTAGCGCTTGCGGAACGCGTCGCCCTTGCCGTCGCGGATCGAGTTGATGAACTCGTTGGTGAACTCCTCGGAGCTCACGTACCGCACGCGGGTGCCGGGGTAGAGGCTCCGCGCGTAGTGCCCGATGGCGTGCAGCAGGTGCGTCTTGCCGAGGCCCGACTCCCCATAGATGAAGAGGGGGTTGTAGGCCTTCGCCGGTGCCTCGGCGACGGCCACCGCGGCGGCGTGCGCGAAGCGGTTGGACGCGCCGATGACGAACGTGTCGAAGAGGTACTTGGGGTTCAGCCGGGCGGTCGGCTCCAGCGGACCCGAGGTGGAGCCGCCGGACGGGGCCGGGGGCGGGGCGGGCCGGCCGGGAGCCTGGCGCGGCGCGGGCTGCTCGTATTGGTGGGGCTGGTGCGACTGCTGCTGCTCGTACGGGGACTGCTCGTACTGCTGCTGCTCGTAGGAGCCCTTGTCATAAGAGGACTGGTCGTACTGCTGCTGGTCGTAGCCCGAGGGCTCGGGCTGCTGGAGGTAGCCCGGCTGCGGGGAGGCGTACGGGTCGCGCTCGGGGAAGCCGCCCAGGCGCGGCTGCTGCCAGCCGTAGTCGTCCTGCTGCCCGCTGCGGGGCCACGCGCCGGGCTCGGGGCGCGGCTGCTGGTAGTCCGGGTAGGCGGGGCGGGCCGTGGGGAGCTGGTCGTCCGAGGGGCCGCCGCCGCCCGGGCGCTGGCCGCCGTACGGCTCGTAGCCGCCGGGCTGCTGGACGGGAGGTGCGGCGGGGGCGGGCTCGCCGGCGGAGTCGTCCACCGTGATGGCGATCCGGATGGGGCGGCCGCACTCCCGGCTGAGTGCGTCGCTGATCAGCGGGGCGAGGCGGCCTTCGAGGACGCGCTTGCCCCATTCGTTGGGGACGGCGAGCAGGGCGGTGTCGGCGACGAGTGCCAGGGGCTGGCACCGCTCGACCCACTGCTTGTCCTTCGGCTCGATGCCCGGCTGTCCCTCCCCGAGGAGCTTCTCGAGCACCCTTGGCCACACTGCGGCAAGATCGGCAGGTACGTCAGCCACAGAGCACGCTCTCTCACAGGGGTCCCACGAATGTGTGGTTCTTTGGGACGGTCGGGACAAAAAATCCGGGGTCAGGCAACGGTAGTCAGGCCGGAGGCTGCGGTTCAAGTCGTTGTCCACAGCCTGTGCACAGTGTGGGGCAGGGAGGGCTCGGTTTGACCGGATGGCGTAGCCGCGCGTACCGTAACGAGGTCGAGTTGTCGATGGCTGCTGCCGCCTGCCTACCGATGGGCGAAGGTCACTGATAGTGATCATTTAGCGGTGCCACTCGGGCGAACACGCGAGTTTCCTCGTGGGCGCACGGTGACAGCCAGGCGATGTCCCGCCACAACGATTCATTCTCTGGAGCCCCCGAGTGAGCAAGCGCACCTTCCAGCCGAACAACCGCCGTCGTGCCAAGACCCACGGCTTCCGCCTGCGGATGCGTACCCGTGCCGGTCGCGCGATCCTCGCGAACCGTCGTTCCAAGGGCCGCGCCGCCCTTTCCGCGTAACAGCGCGCGGGTCGTGACGTCGTGCTGTCTCCCGAGAATCGGCTGAGGCGGCGCGAGGACTTCGCGAGCGCGGTACGTCGAGGACGCCGGGCCGGTCGCCCACTCCTCGTCGTCCACCTACGTACAAGCGGTGCAACGGACCCGCACGAGTCGGGGGAGATCGATCCCTCGTCGCGTGCGGGTTTCGTCGTCAGCAAGGCCGTCGGCAACGCCGTCATACGGAACCGGGTGAAGCGCCGTCTTCGCCATCTGGTCCGCGAGCGGCTCTCGCAGCTGCCCGCCGGTAGCCTGGTGGTGGTACGAGCGTTGCCCGGAGCGGGCGATGCCGGCCCCGACGAACTGGCCCGGGACCTGGATGCCGCTCTGGTGCGGCTCCTGGGAGGCGTGGCTCGATGAAGTACCCGCTGCTCGCTTTGATCAAGCTGTACCAGTGGACGATCAGTCCGCTGCTCGGGCCGGTGTGCCGCTATTACCCGTCGTGTTCGCACTACGGGTACACGGCCATCGACCGGCATGGTGCGGTGAAGGGGACAGCGCTCACCGCCTGGCGGATCCTGCGGTGCAATCCGTGGTCCCCGGGTGGCGTGGACCATGTCCCACCCCGTAAACGCCCGCGTTGGCACGAGCAGCTGCGCAGTGCGTTGCGTAGATCTCGCAATGCTCAAGGAGCCTGATTAGTGGACACGATCGCCGGTCTGTTCAGCTTTATCACCACACCCGTTTCCTGGATCATCGTCCAGTTCCACTCGCTGTACGGGGCAATTTTCGGGCCGGACAGTGGATGGGCCTGGGGCCTGTCCATCGTGTCCCTGGTGGTCTTGATCCGTATCTGCCTGATCCCGCTCTTCGTGAAGCAGATCAAGGCGACGCGTGGCATGCAGGCGCTCCAGCCGAAGATGAAGGCGATCCAGGAGCGCTACAAGAACGACAAGCAGCGTCAGTCCGAAGAGATGATGAAGCTGTACAAGGAGACGGGTACCAACCCGCTCTCCTCGTGCCTTCCCATCCTGGCGCAGTCGCCGTTCTTCTTCGCGCTGTACCACGTGCTGGCGAACATCGCCGACGGCAAGACCATCGGCGTCCTGAACCAGCAGCTCGTCGACAGCGCCCGTGAGGCCAAGATCTTCGGCGCGCCGATCGCCGCCAAGTTCATGGACAGCTCCGAGAAGGTCGCCGCCCTCGGCGCCTCGCTCACGGACGTCCGGGTCGTGACTGCGGTCATGATCGTCATGATGTCGCTGTCGCAGTTCTACACCCAGCGTCAGCTGATGCAGAAGAACGTCGACCTGTCGGTCAAGACGCCGTTCATGCAGCAGCAGAAGATGCTGATGTACATCTTCCCGGTGATCTTCGCGGTCATGGGTATCAACTTCCCCGTCGGTGTCCTCGTCTACTGGCTGACCACCAACGTCTGGACCATGGGTCAGCAGATGTACGTGATCAACCAGAACCCGACGCCGGGCAGCAAGGCGCAGGACCAGTACCTGACGCGGCTGCTCAAGCACGCCACCTCGCACGGTGAGGTCAAGGGCCGGGGCAAGAAGAAGACCGTCGCTGCCATCGTGGCCAAGGGCCCGGACCGCAACGACATCGAGCGGAAGTTCATCACGGCCCTGTCGAAGCAGGGCCTGGCCGCTCAGGCGGACGGTTCCGTGATCAAGAGTTCCGAGTCCACGGCGGATTCGGATGCCGCGAGCGGTGGTGCCGCGAAGCGGCAGCAGCCGAAGCGGCAGACGAAGTCGCAGCGCCAGACGCCCAGCAAGCCCTCTCCCAAGAAGTAAGAAGGAGTCCCTCCCGTGACGGAAGGCACCACCACCGCCGCCGCTGAGAGTGGCGACACCCTGACCCGCCTCGAGCAGGAGGGTGAGATCGCGGCCGACTACCTCGAGGGTCTGCTGGACATCGCAGACCTGGACGGCGACATCGACATGGACGTCGAGGCAGACCGTGCCGCGGTGTCGATCGTCAGTGACTCCGCCAGCCGCGACCTGCAGAAGCTCGTGGGCCGCGATGGTGAGGTCCTGGAGGCCCTGCAGGAGCTGACCCGCCTGGCCGTGCACCGGGAGACCGGGGACCGCAGCCGGCTGATGCTCGACATCGCCGGGTTCCGTGCGAAGAAGCGCGAGGAGCTGGCGGCCCTGGGCGCGAAGGCGGCGGCGGACGTGAAGGCGTCCGGAGAGCCGCTGAAGCTGGCTCCGATGACCCCCTTCGAGCGGAAGGTCGTCCACGACGCCGTGGCGGCCGCCGGTCTGCGCAGCGAGTCCGAGGGCGAGGAGCCGCAGCGCTTCGTCGTTGTGCTCCCGGCCTGATCGCCAGCATGAGTGTTCGGCCCCGTCTGTGTCGCAGGCGGGGCCGATGTTTGTCAGCCTGGCAAGTGAACGACGCGGCATCTTGAATACGTGGTCTTCGGGACCACGAGGTACGGAAGGACGGTCCCCGTGACGGAGGCAGCTGAGCTTCCCGAGGCGCCTGAAGAGGCGCGCGCGGTGTTCGGTGAGTTTTTCCCGGAAGCTGTGCGGTATGCGGAGCTGCTCGCGGACGCGGGAGTCAAGCGCGGCCTGATCGGGCCGCGCGAGGTGCCGCGGCTCTGGGAGCGGCACCTGCTGAACTGCGCAGTCCTGTCGGAGGTGGTGCCCCAGGGCGTCACCGTGTGCGACGTGGGCTCGGGTGCGGGGCTGCCCGGCATCCCGCTGGCGCTGGTGCGTCGGGATCTCAAGATCACACTGCTCGAGCCGCTGCTGCGGCGGACGACCTTCCTCCAGGAGGCCGTGGAGCTGCTGGGCCTGGACCACGTCACCGTGGTGCGCGGGCGGGCCGAGGAGGTCCTCGGCAAGCTCCAGCCGGTACACGTGGTGACGGCGCGCGCCGTGGCTCCGCTGGACCGGCTGGCCGGCTGGGGTGTTCCCCTGCTGCGCCCGTACGGGGAGATGCTGGCGCTCAAGGGCGACACCGCCGAGGAGGAGCTGGTCTCGGCCAAGACGGCGCTGACGAAGCTCGGTGTGGTGAAGACCTCGGTGCTGCAGGTGGGTGAGGGTCTGGTGGACCCGCTGTCGACGGTGGTCCGGGTCGAGGTCGGAGAGAGCCCCGGTGGGGTGAGGTTCGCGGCCAAGCGGGCTAAGGCCGCCCGGGTCGGACGGACTCGCCGGCGGCGTTGATTCGCTGGTTGTGTGGGGCCCACGCGGAGATTTCGTCTGCGTTGGGCCCTATAGGTATGCATTTCGGAGTGTCGTAGAGGCCTGAAGACTCCGTCCGGGCATCGTGTTTCACGTGAAACGTCGCTCTCTGCTGCACGGAATCATCAGCCGCGGTCGTGCGGCTGCGTCCCCCCTCCAGCGCAAGGACGCAAGGGGGACGGAGTTGTCCACATCGGTGGATTCATCCACAGGAGTACGGGCCCCGCTGGTTCGCGACCCCGGTGACATGGCAGGCTCTGTTCATCGCGAGCCTGATGTCGAGGAGAGTGACACCGTGCGGTCCGACGCCAACCTCGCGGGGCCGATGGCCGACCCGGTCCCCGGTCCCCGCTCTGAACCGGTGGGTGAGGATGTTTCACGTGAAACATCGCCCCCACCCCTTGTAGACAACGAGACCCCCATCGGTCGATCCGCCCAGCTGGCGGTGGAGGCGATGGGACGCTCGGGTGCGGCCATGCCGCGCCCGGATCAGACCCGTGTCATCGTGGTCGCCAACCAGAAGGGCGGCGTGGGCAAGACCACGACGACCGTGAACCTGGCGGCCTCGCTGGCTCTGAACGGGGCACGGGTCCTCGTGGTCGACCTCGACCCGCAGGGAAACGCGTCCACCGCTCTGGGAATCGACCATCACGCGGACGTGCCCTCCATCTACCACGTGCTCGTGGACAGCCGGCCGCTGCTGGAGGTGGTCCAGCCGGTGGTCGACGTGGAGGGGCTCTTCTGTGCTCCGGCCACGATCGATCTGGCGGGTGCGGAGATCGAGCTGGTGTCACTGGTGGCGAGGGAGAGCCGGCTCCAGCGGGCGATCCAGGCGTACGACCAGCCCCTCGACTACATCCTGATCGACTGCCCGCCCTCGCTCGGCCTGCTGACGGTGAACGCCCTGGTGGCCGGAGCCGAGGTGCTGATCCCGATCCAGTGCGAGTACTACGCGCTGGAGGGCCTGGGCCAGCTGCTGCGCAACGTCGATCTGGTGCGGGCCCACCTCAACCCGGCCCTCCACGTGTCGACCATCCTGCTGACGATGTACGACGGCAGGACCCGGCTGGCATCGCAGGTGGCGGATGAGGTGCGCAGCCACTTCGGCAAGGAGGTGCTCCGGACGAGCATCCCCCGGTCGGTGCGCATCTCCGAGGCGCCGAGCTACGGGCAGACGGTGCTCACGTATGACCCGGGTTCCAGTGGTTCCCTCTCCTATCTGGAGGCGGCGCGAGAGATCGCGTATCGGGGGGTCGGAATGCAGTACGAGTCCCAGCACGCCCATCTGGGCGCGGGCATGAACAGCACGCAGAGTATGGCGGAGGGGATCCAGTGAGTGAGCGACGTAGAGGTCTGGGACGGGGGCTCGCCGCGCTGATCCCGCAGGCTCCGCAGGAGAAGGTGCTTCCGGCGAGCAATGCCGGTTCCACATCTCCGACGGCGGTACCGGAGCTGCCGTCCGAGCGAGGGGTCGCGGCGGCGAAGCTCGCGGCGCTGGCGCAGGCCGATGTTTCACGTGAAACATCGCTAGCGGTCCTCCCGGTGGCCGAGCCCGAGCCGGAGCTGGAGCCCGAGGCGAACATGGTGGCGGGAGCGACGTTCGCGGAGCTTCCGATGGACACGATCACCCCGAACCCGCGGCAGCCGCGCGAGGTGTTCGACGAGGACGCGCTCGCCGAGCTGGTGACCTCCATTCAGGAGGTGGGTCTGCTCCAGCCGGTGGTGGTGCGCCAGTCGGCACCCGGCCGCTACGAGCTGATCATGGGTGAGCGGCGTTGGCGCGCCTGCCGGGAAGCCGGACTGGAGGCCATTCCGGCGATCATCCGTGCGACGGACGACGAGAAGCTGCTGCTGGACGCCCTGCTGGAGAACCTGCACCGGGCTCAGCTCAACCCGCTGGAAGAGGCTGCGGCCTACGACCAGCTGCTCCAGGACTTCAACTGCACGCACGACCAGCTGGCCGACCGGATCGGCCGCTCGCGTCCCCAGGTGTCGAACACCCTGCGACTGCTGAAGCTGTCGCCGCCGGTGCAGCGCCGGGTGGCCGCCGGGGTGCTCTCGGCGGGGCATGCGCGGGCGCTGCTGTCGGTGGAGGACTCCGCGGAGCAGGACCGGCTGGCGCACCGGATCGTGGCCGAGGGTCTGTCGGTGCGTGCGGTCGAGGAGATCGTGACGCTGATGGCCTCGGAGCCTTCGAGTGCTGTGAAGCCGAAGGGTCCGCGTGCGGGAGCCCGGGTGTCGCCGGCGCTCAGCGAGCTGGCGACGCGGCTGTCGGACCGGTTCGAGACCCGGGTGAAGGTGGACCTGGGCCAGAAGAAGGGCAAGATCACCGTCGAATTCGCTTCGATGGAGGATCTGGAGCGGATTCTGGGGACGCTGGCACCGGGCGAGGGCCGGGTGCTGGATCAGGGCCTCTCCGGGGAGTGATCCCCGAGTAGGCCGAGGGGGCGGATCGTGCCGGTGGGAACCGGCGTGATCCGCCCCTTCGCTTTGCTGTCGAAGAACGATGGACCAGTGGATACGATGCGGTCATGGGTCGTCGGCTGGTACCGCTCACGCTGGACAACCTCCAGGACCTGCCTCGACGTTGCCGGTCCTGCGTCTTCTGGGAACTGGACCCGGTCAGCGGTGAGGCGGCCGTGAAGGCGGGCACTTCGGCGACGGAGAAGGAGGCGTGGATCTCCGCTGTTCTGCTGGAGTGGGGATCCTGCGGCCGTGTGGTCTACGTCGACGAGGTTCCGGTGGGCTTCGTGCTGTACGCACCGCCGGCGTACGTCCCCCGCGCCACCGCCTTCCCGACGAGTCCGGTCTCGCCGGACGCCGTTCAGCTGATCACCGGGTGGATCATGCCCGGATACCAGGGGCAGGGGCTGGGCCGGGTCATGGTGCAGACGGTGGCCAAGGATCTGCTGCGCAGGGGGTTCCGCGCGATCGAGGCCTTCGGAGACGCACGATGGGAGGGGCCGGCCTGCCTGTTGCCGGCCGACCATCTCCTGGCCGTGGGCTTCAAGACCGTACGTCCTCATCCGGCCCATCCCCGGCTGCGGCTGGAGCTGCGGTCGACCCTGTCCTGGAAGGAAGACGTCGAGCTGGCTCTGGACCGGCTGCTGGGCGGCGCCCGAAAGGAGCCGGCGCTACGGCCGCTCTGATGGCGTACGCGGAACGGGCCCGCCCCCTGCGAGGGGGCGGGCCCGTTTCACGTGAAACATCGGCCGTCGTCAGGCGGTCTTGACCTCGACGAAGTCAGCGAGGTCGCGCAGGATGGCGGCCTTCGGCTTGGCGCCGACGATGGTCTTGGCGACCTCGCCGCCCTGGTAGACGTTGAGCGTCGGGATGGACATGACGCCGTACTTGGCGGCGGTGGCCGGGTTCTCGTCGATGTTGAGCTTGACGATCTCGATCTGGTCGCCGTACTCGGCGGCGATGGCCTCGAGGGACGGCGCGATCTGGCGGCACGGTCCGCACCAGGCGGCCCAGAAGTCGACCAGTACGGGCTTGTCGCTCCTGAGGACCTCGGCGTCGAAGTCGGCGTCGGTCACGTTCTTGAGGGTGCCGGCCACAGCGGCCTCCTTGTTCTTCCTGCGGGGTGGGGTGTGGGGCTGGTGCGGGGTGGGACCGGTCAGACCGCCGCGTGCGCCTTCTCCGCGTCCGCGAGGGCGGCGAGGAAGCGCTCGGCGTCGAGGGCGGCGGAGCAACCGGTGCCCGCGGCCGTGATGGCCTGACGGTACGTGTGGTCCACGACGTCGCCGGCGCCGAACACGCCGGTGACGCTGGTACGGGTGGAGGGGGCGTCGACCTTGAGGTAGCCCTCGTCGTCGAGCTCCAGCTGGTCCTTGAAGAGCTCGGTGCGCGGGTCGTGGCCGACGGCGATAAACAGGCCGGTCACGGGAAGCTCGGAAGTCTCACCGGTCTTGGTGTTGCGCAGGGTCAGGCCGGTGAGCTTCTGCTCGCCGTGGATCTCGGAGACCTCGCTGTCCCAGGCGAACTTGATCTTCGGGTCGGCGAACGCACGGTCCTGCATGGCCTTGGAGGCGCGCAGGCTGTCACGGCGGTGGACGATCGTCACGGACTTGGCGAACCGCGAGAGGAAGGTCGCCTCCTCGATCGCGGTGTCACCGCCGCCGACGACGGCGATGTCGTGGTCCTTGAAGAAGAACCCGTCACAGGTGGCGCACCAGGAGACGCCGCGGCCGGAGAGGGCGTCCTCGTTGGGCAGGCCGAGCTTGCGGTGCTGCGAGCCGGTGGTGACGATGACGGCCTTCGCGCGGTGCACGGTGCCGGCGGTGTCGGTCACGGTCTTGATCTCGCCGGTGAGGTCCACGGCCACGATGTCGTCCGGGACCAGCTCGGCGCCGAAGCGCTCGGCCTGGCCACGCATGTTGTCCATCAGGTCCGGGCCCATGATGCCGTCCTGGAAACCGGGGAAGTTCTCCACCTCGGTGGTGTTCATCAGTGCGCCACCGGCGGTGACGGCACCTTCGAAGACCAGGGGCTTGAGCGAAGCGCGTGCGGTGTACAGGGCGGCGGTGTAACCGGCCGGCCCGGAGCCGATGATGATCACGTTTCGAACGTCGCTCACGGGTTTCTTCCTCGTCTCTGCGGACTGCTTGCTGCCAACCGGGGGCCGGTGCGGACTCTCACCCCACCCAACGGATCCTACGGCGCCTGCATTCCCCACCCGTCGCAGTGCGGACGTGAACGTGTCAGCTTCGCGGATAGGTGTTCTTCAGGAGGACCTTCCCCGGAGTGGCCGAGCCGGTGCTCTCGCACGTGGAGTCGACGAGGTAGGCGTCCACACGCGAGGCGTCGTCCGGGTGCGGCAGGACGAGCAGGTGGACTGCGGCGCCCTGGTAGCTGCCGCGTTCGGCGGCGAGCGGCGCATCGGAGCGGCCCGTGGCGTCCTGGACGCAGGCGGGGACCGCAGGCGCCATCCGCTTGCCACCGGGAGCGACCCCGGGAGCGCCGGTGGTGTCGTCCAGCCCGTACGTGTTGTTCTGTTCGCCCGGGTCGGTCTTCGCAGTCGTTCCCGAAGCGATGAGCCGCTGGACGCTGTCCCGCAGACCCTGCGCGGTGTAGGTGCCGCCGGCGGCGGCGCTGACGGGCGGGTGGGCGGCGGAGTCCGAGGCCGCGGTGTTGGGGTGGGGGGTGTCGGCGAAGTCGGCGAAGAGGAAGAGGCCCACGGCGCACGCGGCGGCGCCGGCCAGGCCGCCGAGGACGGCGATCCGACGACGGGCGCGGCGTCGGCCGGGACCGGTTGGGCCGGTCGGGTGACCGGCGGGCGCTGTTTCACGTGAAACAGCGCGTTGCGTCGTGCGGGGGCGGGGGGCCGGAGTGGCCTGGTCCCGCGGCTGGGTCGCGTCGAGCAGGGCCTCGGCGGCGAGGGCCGCGTCGATCCGTCCGGCGATGTCGCCGGGCATGCGGGCAGGCCCGGGCAGGGTGCCGAGGAGCCCGCGGATCTCCTCCAGGGAGGAGCGGACATCGGCGCACAGGGCGCAGCCGTCGAGGTGACGGCGGATTTCCGTGGTTCGGGACGGGGAGAGGAGTCCTTCGGTCAGGTCGGAGATCTCCGAGACGTCCGGGTGCCGGATCGTGCCGGTCGTGCCGGGCGTGCCAGTCGCAGGGCTCACGGTCGTCCACCTCCGCCCTTCACAGCGTCTGGGTCTGGTTGCCGGGGTTGTGCGGCCGCTGGTGGGACGGGCGGGCCCGGCGTCCGGTTCCTTCCCCGCTCGGCGGTGGTGTTATCCCCGGCATTCGTGCGCAGATGAGTGAGGAGCGGCAGGAGTTTCGCCCGGCCGCGCGCGCACCGGCTTTTCACCGTGCCGGTGGGCACGTCGAGGATGTCGGCGGCTTCGGCGACGGGGTATCCCTGCATGTCGACGAGGACCAGGGCGGCCCGCTGCTCGTCCGGGAGGGTCCTCAGGGCGGCCAGGAGCTGCCGGTGGAGGTCCTGGCGCTCCGCCGGCGCCTCGGCGGACTCGTGGGGCTCCAGAAGGCTCTCCAGGCGCTCTGTGTCGTCCAGGGGCGCGGTCCGGCGGGAGGCGGCCTTGCGGGCACGGTCGAGGCAGGCGTTCACGGTGATCCGGTGCAGCCAGGTGGTGACGGCGGATTCCCCCCGGAAGGTGTGCGCGGCCCGGTACGCGGAGACCAGGGCGTCCTGCACGGCGTCAGCGGCCTCCTCCCGGTCACCGAGCGTCCGCAGCGCCACGGCCCACAACCGGTCCCGATGCCGCCGCACGAGCTCCCCGAAGGCATCGGGATCACCGCCCACGTGCAGCACCAGAAGCTCCTGGTCGCTGCACGCGGCGGGTGTCGTGTCGTTCAACGGTGAGCCCCTCCCGGTTGTGCGGTCAGCCCGAGAACTTCACGTCCGTGATGGCCTGCTTGTAGCCCGAACCGCTGAAGTCGTCGGCCGGCGCCTGGGGCATGGCGGTGATCCACACGAGCACATACCGGGTCTCGACCGGTTTCTCGGCGGTCAGCTGGAGGCTGGTCTCCGAGCTGGTGGTCCCGGCGATCTTCTCCATGGAGCCGACGGATCCCTTGGGGGACTTGGAGTCGGTGGCGTACAGCGTGAGGGTGGTGTGCGGGCCGCCGTACTTCAGCCCTATCGACGCTGCGCTGACCTTCTGCTCGGACCCGAGGTCGTAGACGATGCCGAGGCCGTCCTTGATCTTCACTTCGGGTCCGTCGATGTAGCTCTTGGTCCGCCAGTAGCTGGCAGTGTCCGCGTCGTACGTGTTCGCGACGTCCTCGGCGTTCTGCGGCTTGCCGTCCGGGGCGTACTCCTGGGCACCCGTGATGGTGAGCGGGGCCGGCTCCTTCTTCTCCCCGCTGTCGTCCGTGTCGGGCTTGGTGTTGTTGCTCGTGCCGCTGTTGCCCTTCTGGGTGCCGCGTTCCAGGAGGGTGTCGGCCAGTTGCCAGCTGCCCAGGCCGAGGGCGGCGATGAGCAGGGCGGCGACACCCCACTTGAGGGCGCGGCCGGTACGGCTCTGCAGGGGCGGCGGCGGGGGCGCGACGGGCAGGCTCTGGGCGGTTGTCACGCCGGAGGGCGAGGTGCGGCCGTAGCTGCCCTGCTGGTAGGTGGTGTGCTGGTACTCCGGCGGGGCCGTGAAGGCCGGCTCCGGCGGCCGGATGCGGGGCATCGCGGACACGGCCTTGGACAGCTCTTCCGGGGTGGTGCAGGCCGGTTCCTGACGGGAGGCGGTGGCCCCGTCGTTGGCGAGCGCGCGCATGGCGAGTTCGCCCAGGCCCCGGTGGACGCCGGCGCGGACCTGGTCGGGGGCGATCAGGCCGACGCCCTTGGGCAGCCCGGTGAGGCCGTACGCGTCGCTCTCGTAGGGCCAGCGCTGGGTGAGGGCCGCGTACAGCAGAGCGCCGATGGCCTCGGTGTCGGCGCGCTGCGGGGTCTCGCTGGTGATGCCGCGCAGAGCGGCGTTCACGGCGAGGCCGCGGATGCGCCACTGGCCCGTGGACGTGCGCAGTATCGCGCTCGGCGTCAGCCGAAGGTGGGCGAGGCCCTCGCGGTGCGCGGCGGCCATCGCCTGGGAGACCTGGCTGACGAGTTGGTAGGCCTCGTGGGCCTCCAGCGGGCCCGCGGCGAGCAGGGCGGTGAGCTCGGTGGCATCGGGCAGCCACTCGTGGACGACGTAGACGAGGTCGTTCTCCTCCACGGCATCGAGCACCTGCACGAAGCGCGGGTCACCGAGGAGGGCGGACGAGCGGGCGGCGGCCAGGACGGAGCGCGCCCGTGAGTGGTCGGCGGGCATCAGGTGCACGCCCACGGCCCGGCGCAACTTCTCGTCCATCGCGCGCCAACTGCTGAATCCGTCCACACGGGTGACGCACTCTTCCAGCCGGTAGCGTCTGGCGAGCTTGTGACCGCTGTGGAGTTCGGGTGCGGCCGTGGGGGCCGTGTTAGTGCGTTCGCCGTCCTTTTCGGGCATGGGTCCGTCCGCGGCTCGTCCGTTCTGGGTGTCCACCCCGTCGGACGTGGCCTTTGCCGCCTGAGCGGTAGACGGCTCGTCGCCGTCGTTGTCGGCCACGTCGACGGCAGCCGTGCTACGTTCCGCCACCGTCGTTCCTGCCTCCCCATCCGTTGCGCGCTGTAGGCCAGTCTGCGAAGCCATGCCAATTGTGCCCACAGTCCGACGCTATGCACGACACACGAAAGGGGGCGACGGTTGTGCGCATCAGCGCCCCAAACGTCCGCGGACCATCCCGACCATCGCGTTGAGCTCTTCGATCCGCATCCGCTTGGCGGCGATGAGGAAGACGGCCGCCAGGGCGATGCCGCCGGCGATCAGGGCGGTGGCGGAACCCAGGACTCCGCTGCCGAGCCACTGGGTGACCGCGTAGGCGGCTGCGCCGGCCACGGCGGCGGCCGGGACGCAGGCCCCGGTCAGGCGGGCGTAGGTGCGCATCACGTGGGCGCCGTCGAGGTCTCCACCGAGCCTGGTGCGCAGGCGGCGCCAGGCCACGCCCACGCCCACGGCGTAGCCGAGACCGTAGGAGGCGGCCATGCCGACGACCGCCCAGCGGGCCGGGAGGACGAAGAAGGAGACCGCCGAGCCTGCCGCGTTGACGGCGGCGACGATGACGGTGTTGTAGAAGGGCGTCCGGGTGTCCTCGTAGGCGTAGAAGCCGCGCAGGACGACGTACTGGACGGAGTACGGGATCAGTCCGAGGCCGAAGGCCATCAGGACGTAGCCGATGTTCTGGGCGCCGGAGCCGGAGCCCGCGTAGAGCAGGGTCGCCATCGGGACGCCGAGCGCGAGGAACGCGAAGGCGCAGGGGACGATCGCGACGGCCGAGGTGCGCAGTCCGTAGGAGATGTCGTCGCGGACCGCGGCGGCGTCCCCGTCGTGGGCGGAGCGCGAGATGCGGGGCAGGACGGCCGTCATGACGGAAACGGTGATGATCGCCTGCGGCATCTGCCACAGCAGCAGCGCGTAGTTGTAGGCGGTGATACCGGTACCGGGGTGGCCCTGCCCCTCGGCGACCGAGCCGGCCCAGGTGGCGAGCTGGGTGACGATGACGAGGCCGACCTGGTTGGCGAGGACGAAGAAGAACGTCCACTTGGCCAGGCGGGCGGCCTTGCCGAGGCCGTGGCCCTTCCAGTCGAAGCGCAGGCGCGGCTTGAAGCCCGCGTCGCGCAGGTACGGGAGCATCGCGAGGGCCTGGACGGTCAGGCCGAGCAGGGTGCCGAGACCCAGCAGGCGGACGCCTTCCGGGGTGACGGTGGTGGCGTTGACGCCGGAGGTGGTGAAGCCGCCGAAGGCCCAGATGAAGGCGCCGAAGGTGGCGATGACCACGATGTTGTTGAGGACCGGGGTCCACATCATCGCGCCGAAGCGGCCGCGCGCGTTCAGGATCTGACCGAGCACCACATGGACGCCCATGAAGAACATGGTGGGCAGGCAGTAGCGCGCGAACGCGACGGCCACATCCATCTGTTGGGGGTCCGAGGCGATCTTCGGCGACATCATCGTGATGAACACCGGTGCGGCCAGGACGCAGATGGTGGTGATGCCTGCCAGCAGCACCACGACGAGGGTCAGCAGCCGGTTGGCGTACGCCTCTCCCCCGTCGTCGTCGTTCTTCATCGCGCGGACCAGCTGCGGGATGAAGACGGCGTTGAGGGCGCCGCCGCCGACGAGCACGTAGATCATCGTGGGCAGCGTGTTGGCGATCTGGTACGTGTCGTTGAAGGTGCCGACGCCGATCGCAGCGGCGATGACCAGGGTTCTCAGGAAGCCGGTGATGCGGGAGACGATCGTGCCCGCCGCCATGAGCGCACTGGACTTGAGCAGGCTCGTGGCACGTCCGGCCGGCTTGCTCGGGGCCGGGGCGGCGACGGGGACGTCCTCGGCGGGGGTACGGGGTGCCGCCTCCTGGTCGCGGTAGAGGTGGGCGAAGGCGTCCGGCTCCGGCTGCTCCTCCGAGGCCCGGGTGACGAGCGAGTCCACGCCGACGAACTCGGTGGTGGTGGCGTGGTCGCCGTACGGCAGGTGCCGGGAGGGGCCGTCCGGCTCGGGCGGCGGGGTCTGGGCCCAGACGCGCGGGTCGGGGGAGTACACGGGCGCACTCGGCGCCGCGTAGAGCGGACCGGGCTCCTGGAAGGTGCCCGGTGCCGGCGGCGGGTGCGCGGCGCGGTCGTAGAGGACCTCGTCGACGGGGTCCTGGGCGGACAGGTCCTGGGACCGGTACGGGTCGTAGTCGTAGGCATGCTGGACATACGGGTCGCGGTCCGGCGCGGGCGCAGGCACGGGAACCTGCCCGGGCACCGGGGTGCCCGGGGCAGTGCCCTGGGAGGGCGCAGGCCCACCAGTGCCCTGCGCGCGGTCACCGTCGTACGGCGCGTTCATCGAAACCCCACCTCATCGTCCCCAGGCCGACCGGCCACGGCATCGCTCAACGGTCCACTGTCTCACTCGTGCCGGACCCCTCGGTGCTTTGCGGTTCGGTGTCCGGGGACTCGTCACTCGGCTGCGTGCTCTCCTCGGCGGCGGCGCGGGCCGCGACACGCTTGCGGCTGGCGTACATCTTGATGCCTGCCAGGACCAGGAGGAGCACACCGCCGGCGATCACGAGCATCACGGTGGGAGTGATCTCGGTGGCCTCCACGGTGAACCGGCGTTCCTTGCCGTAGGGGATGCCGTCCTTGGTGAAGAGCTGCGCCGTGACCTCGACGGGCCCGCTCGCGGTGGCGTTGGCGGGGAACTTCACCGTCTGGGTGTGGTCGCCCTGGACGGTGACCTGCTGCTCCGCCTGGCCGCTCTTGCCGAACATCAGGCGGGACGGGTTGGCGGACTTCACCCGCAGGACCAGGTCGTGCACGTCCTGCACGAGGCTGTTCTGGACGCTGACCGGGATGGTTGCGCTGTGTCCGGACAGGGTGGCGTCGGACTTGGGGATGACCTTGACCTTCTCGGTGAGACCGATCAGGTATTCCTGCACCTGGTCCCGGTAGAGGCGGGCCTCGTCGGGACGTCCTCGCCAGGAGGTCGACATCTCCCGGTTGATGGTGTTGCCGAAGGGGATTTCCACGCGGTCGGGTGCGGCGAGGATCACTTTGAAATGGTCGAGCGTGTTCTGCGTGGTGCGGATCTTCTCGAAGGCCGACACCGGCATCTCCTGCTTGCGCAGGTCCTCCGGGTACTGGCCGGCGCCCGGCACCTGGGTGGCGGCGCCCGGGTCGGGCTTGGCGGCGGCGGCCGCCTCGAGGTCCGCCGGCTGCGTCCAGCGGCCGCCCTGGAGGCCGCGTATGGCGGCGGCCATGGACCGCGCCTGGCTGACGGTGGGCATCCGCTGCGGAGTCACGACGAAGCTGCGCTGCTCGTCGGTCCTCTGCAGGTTCAGGGCGAGGCTGTGGGCGAGGAACCGCTGCACGGCGAGCGTGGAGGGCCCGGCGTTCAGCATGTCGCCCTCGAACGCGGTGGACAGCTCGGCGTCCGCCACGACGGCGGTGGTACCGGCCCCGATGGGCCGGGCGGCCGACGGCGTGTAGCCGAGGGCGCCGCTCTCCATGAGGCTGTCGCTGCGGGTCAGGACGTTGTGGGCACCGGCCGAGGTGGCCACGTTGACGATCGAGGGGTCGATGGCGCCGTTCACGGGCCAGGAGAAGTCGGTGGACGCGGGGACGTGCAGAACGGTCTGCACGGCGTTCTTCGCCTTGTCGGTGGCCGGGCGCAGCTGCCCCAGGGTGCCCGAGACGTCCTTGCCGTGGTGCGCGAGGGAGGCGAGGTCGGGGTCGGCGAACGGCAGCGCGACGACCTTCTTGCCCTGGACGGCCGCTTCCAGGGAGCTCAGCCACTGCTCGGCGACGGCCTTGTTCTTGCCCTGGACGGACTTTCCGTTGGCGCCGCGGACCCGGTAGCCCTTGGTCATCGCGTCGACCGTGTAGAGCAGGTCGGGATCGATGACCCAGGTGACCGGCAGGTCCTTGCCGAGGGTGACCATCTGCTCCAGGCGGCCGCCCGGCTTGAGCTCCTCGGAGAGGGAGTCGTCGAGGAAGACCGGTGTCTGGAGCTCGTCGGACCCGGTCTCGGCCGTGACGCGGGTGGCGGAGATCAGCGGCCAGACGTAGGTGAGCTGTGAGCGCTTGGCGGCGGCCTCGGGCTGCCAGGGCAGGAAGGTCCGCTTGATGCCCAGCACCTGCTCGGACGGCCGGCTCTCGGTCACCCCGGACAGGGAGACACCGAGCTGGTAGACGCCGTCCTTGTCGAGTTCGAGCTTGTTGACCGGGACGGTGAGCGTGAAGTTCTGGGTGACCTTCGACGGCAGGGAGGCGATCTTCACCGCGTAGGCCGAGTCGATCTCGCCGGGGTCGGCGCCGGCCCGGAAGCCGTTGCGGTCCGCCGTCTCGTCGATGGACGAGCGGTCCGTGAGCGCGGGGCCGACCCGCAGGCCGACGTGGGCGTCGGTGATCGTCTCGGAGCCGGTGTTGACCACGGTGCCCTCGATGGTGAGGGTGTCGCCCTTCACAGGGGCACTGGGCGCCATGGAGACCAGCTGCACGTCGACGGAGGAGGCCTGCGCGGCCTCGGCCTGCGGGGCGGGGGCGTAGACGAGAGCGGCCAGCACGGGAGTCCCGGCGAGCAGGACGATCGCGCGCCGCAGCCATCGGCGCCGGACAGGGGCGGGCGCCCCTTGGATGTCTGCCGCCTCGGCCACGCGCTAGCCCGTCCCTCGAAGTGTCAGTGGTCGTCTTTTGTGCGTCCACGAATGGTAACGAGGTGCGCTGTGTGCGAGTGCCGCCCCTTGCTCCACATGATCGGCACAGCCCCGCGGCGGCCGCGTACCGGGGTCGCCGATAAACGGGGCGGCCCCTGGTGGGCCGGGCACGTACCCTTTTCAGTTGTGCCGAACGCCAACGAAGACAACCCCAGTGCCCTGAGTCAGGTGCAGCGCCGCGCGGTCAGTGAACTGCTGCAGGTCGCTCCTGTCGCCGACGAGCTCGGCCGCCGATTCCAGGAGGCGGGCTTCCGCCTCGCCCTGGTCGGCGGGTCCGTACGCGACGCGCTGCTCGGGCGTCTCGGCAACGATCTCGACTTCACCACCGACGCCCGCCCCGAGGACGTTCTCAAGATCGTCCGTCCGTGGGCCGACTCGGTCTGGGACGTCGGCATCGCCTTCGGCACCGTCGGGGCCCAGAAGAACGCGCGCGTCGGAGACGCTGTGCGGAACTTCCAGATCGAGGTGACGACGTACCGCTCGGAGGCCTACGACCGCACGTCGCGCAAGCCGGAGGTCTCCTACGGCGACTCGATCGACGAGGACCTCGTGCGCCGTGATTTCACGGTCAACGCGATGGCCCTGGCGCTGCCCGAGCAGGAGTTCATCGACCCGCACGGCGGCCTGGAGGACCTGGCCGCCGGCGTGCTGCGCACCCCCGGAACCCCTGAGGACTCCTTCTCCGACGATCCCCTGCGCATGTTGCGGGCGGCGCGGTTCTCGGCGCAGCTGGACTTCGAGGTCGCCCCGGAGGTCGTGGCGGCGATGAAGGCCATGTCCGACCGCATCGAGATCGTTTCCGCGGAGCGGATCCAGGGCGAGCTGAACAAGCTGATCCTGTCCGCCAACCCGCGCCTGGGTCTGGGACTGCTGGTGGACACCGGGCTGGCCGACCGGGTGCTGCCCGAGCTGCCCGCGCTGCGGCTGGAGAGTGACGAGCACCACCGGCACAAGGACGTCTACGACCACTCGCTGATCGTGCTGGAGCAGGCCATCGCGCTGGAGGAGGACGGTCCGGACCTCGCGCTGCGGCTCGCTGCCCTGCTGCACGACATCGGCAAGCCCCGCACCCGCCGCTTCGAGAGCGACGGCCGGGTCTCCTTCCACCACCACGAGGTCGTGGGGGCGAAGATGACCAAGAAGCGGCTGACCGCGCTGAAGTACTCCAACGACATGGTCAAGGACGTGTCGCGGCTGGTCGAGCTACACCTGCGCTTCCACGGCTACGGGGACGGCGAGTGGACCGACTCCGCGGTGCGGCGCTACGTCCGTGACGCCGGGCCGCTGCTGGACCGTCTGCACAAGCTGACCCGGTCCGACTGCACCACGCGCAACAAGCGCAAGGCCAACGCGCTCTCCCGCACCTACGACGGGCTGGAGCAGCGCATCGCACAGCTCCAGGAGCAGGAGGAGCTGGACGCGATCCGGCCCGACCTGGACGGCAACGAGATCATGCGCGTCCTGGACGTGGGCCCCGGGCCGGTGATCGGCAAGGCTTACGCCTTCCTGCTGGAGATGCGGCTGGAGAACGGCCCGATGGGCCATGACGCCGCTGTTGCCGCGCTCAAGGAGTGGTGGGCGGCCCAGGCCTGATCCGCGAGCGCCGGTGCCGATGTTTCACGTGAAACATCGGCACCGGGCGGACCGGCCACGCGGGATGTTTCACGTGAAACATCGGCTGCGCCGGCCGAGCAGCACCGCGGTCAGGGCGTAGAGAACGGACACGCAGACGAGCAGGACCACGGACTGCCCGTCGGCGGGGAGCATGAGGGCGGCTACGGCCGCCGCCCCGACGAACGCGACGTTGAACAGCACGTCGTAGACGGAGAACACCCGGCCGCGATAGTCGTCGTCCACGCGGGACTGCACTTCGGTGTCCGTGGAGATCTTGGCGCCCTGGGTGGCGAGGCCGAGGACGAACGCGGCGACCAGCATCGGACCAGGGGCGAAGAACAGGCCGAGGGCCGGTACCAGCACGGCGGAGCCCGCGGCGCAGGCGGTGATCCAGCCGAGGGTGCCCAGCCGCCCCACCATCCAAGGGGTGATGACGGCGGCCGCGAAGAATCCGGCCCCGGAGGCGCCGACCGCGATGCCCAGGAGGGCGAGCCCCTCGGCCTCGTTGTCCGACCAGGCGTAGCGGCAGAGCATCAGCAGCATGACGAACAGGGCCCCGTAGCAGAACCTCATCATGGTCATCGCGGTGAGCGCCCGGGCCGCCTGGCGCCGGGCGGCGAGGTGCCGGAGGCCTTCGGCCATGCCCCGCACGGTGAGGGCGATGCCTTGGGCCACCGAGGGGTGGGCCTGCCCGGCGGAGTGGTCGGGGCCGAGCAGCCCGATGGCCAGTCTCAGGGAGCCGAGGGCCGCACAGAGGTAGAGACAGGCCCCGAGGAGCACGACGAGGGCGTTGGAGCCGGACGCGAGCAGCCGGACGAGGAAGGCCAGCCCTCCGCCGGCCACGGCCGCGAGCGTCCCCGCGGTGGGGGAGAGCGCGTTCGCGGTGACCAGTTGATCGGCTCCGACGACGCGGGGCAGTGAGGCGGCCAGGCCGGCCAGCACGAAGCGGTTGACCGCGGTCACGGACAGCGCCGAGGCGTAGAACAGCCAGTCGGGTACGTGCGCGACGATCAGCACCGCGGTGATGCAGGCGAGGAAGGCCCGCAGCAGGTTGCCGTAGAGGAAGACCTGACGGCGGCGCCAGCGGTCGAGCAGCACTCCGGCGAAGGGGCCGATCACCGAGTAGGGCAGCAGCAGTACCGCCATGGCCGAGGCGATGGCCGTCGGCGAGGTCTGTTTCTCCGGGGAGAAGACGACATAGGTGGCGAGCGCGACCTGGTACACGCCGTCCGCCGCCTGGGAGAGCAGCCGTACGGCGAGCAGGTTGCGGAAGTCCCTCAGGCGCAGGAGTACGCGCAGATCACGTACGACAGGCATGAGGGAAAGGGTCACATACGCGGAGGGTCCCCGGGCACATTGCCCGGGGACCCTCCGCGGAAGAACAGCCGAAGTCCCGGTGACAGGACTCGCGGCTTCGACTAGCGCTCGACCTCGCCCTTGATGAACTTCTCGACGTTGGCCAGGGCCTCGTCGTCGAAGTACTGGACCGGCGGGGACTTCATGAAGTAGCTGGACGCCGACAGGATCGGGCCGCCGATACCGCGGTCCTTGGCGATCTTCGCGGCGCGCAGGGCGTCGATGATGACACCGGCGGAGTTCGGGGAGTCCCACACCTCGAGCTTGTACTCGAGGTTCAGCGGGACGTCGCCGAATGCGCGGCCCTCGAGGCGGACGTAGGCCCACTTGCGGTCGTCGAGCCACGCGACGTAGTCGGACGGGCCGATGTGGACGTTCTTCTCGCCCAGCTCGCGGTCGGGGATCTGCGAGGTGACGGCCTGCGTCTTGGAGATCTTCTTCGACTCGAGGCGGTCGCGCTCGAGCATGTTCTTGAAGTCCATGTTGCCGCCGACGTTGAGCTGCATGGTGCGCTCGAGACGGACACCGCGGTCTTCGAACAGCTTCGCCATCACGCGGTGCGTGATGGTGGCGCCGACCTGCGACTTGATGTCGTCGCCGACGATCGGGACACCGGCCTCGGTGAACTTGTCGGCCCACTCCTTGGTGCCGGCGATGAAGACCGGGAGGGCGTTGACGAAGGCGACCTTGGCGTCGATGGCGCACTGCGCGTAGAACTTCGCCGCGTCCTCGGAACCGACCGGCAGGTAGCAGATCAGGACGTCGACCTCACGGTCCTTGAGGACCTGGACGATGTCGACCGGGGCCTCGGCGGACTCCTCGATCGTCTGGCGGTAGTACTTGCCCAGACCGTCGTAGGTGTGGCCGCGCTGAACGGTCACACCGGCGTTCGGGACGTCGCAGATCTTGATGGTGTTGTTCTCGCTGGCGCCGATGGCGTCCGAAAGGTCGAGGCCGACCTTCTTCGCGTCGACGTCGAACGCGGCGACGAACTCGATGTCACGCACGTGGTAGTCGCCGAACTGGACGTGCATCAGCCCAGGGACCTTGGACGCCGGGTCGGCGTCCTTGTAGTACTCGACGCCCTGCACCAGCGAGGCGGCGCAGTTGCCCACGCCGACGATGGCTACGCGAACCGAACCCATTCCGGTTGCTCCCTGTTTGTTCTCGGACGAGGTCTGCAAGCTGCAGTCCTCATTTTTCGGTTTCGTCGGACGGACCGGATCGTCTGCGATCGCGTCCCGCCCGCTCACTCTCGATGAGCTCGTTCAGCCAGCGCACTTCGCGCTCCACGGACTCCATGCCGTGCCGCTGCAGCTCAAGCGTGTAGTCATCGAGGCGCTCCCGCGTTCGGGCGAGGGAGGCGCGCATCTTCTCCAGGCGCTCCTCCAGCCGGCTGCGGCGGCCCTCCAGTACCCGCATGCGCACGTCTCGTTCGGTCTGGCCGAAGAAGGCGAAGCGGGCGGCGAAGGACTCGTCCTCCCAGGTCTCGGGGCCCGTGTGGGAGAGGAGCTCCTCGAAGTGCTCCTTACCCGCGGCCGTCAACCGGTAGACGATCTTGGCGCGGCGCCCTGCGAGTGAAGCGGCGAGAGCGTCTTCCGGGGCGTTGCCCGGTTCTTCGATCAACCAGCCGTTGGCGACGAGCGTCTTGAGGCAGGGGTAGAGCGTCCCGTAGCTGAAGGCCCTGAACACTCCCAGCGAGGTGTTGAGCCGCTTGCGCAGCTCATAGCCGTGCATGGGGGATTCGCGGACCAGTCCGAGGACGGCGAATTCGAGGATGCCGGAGCGTCTGCTCATCCGCCTGCCTCTCCTCCACCCCTGAGTCTTTATGTCGAGCTGATGTATCGACTCGATACATCCAGACGATAGAACGGGCCGCCCCTATCGACAAGGGGAGACATGGTGACCGGCATCACATCACCGATTCGCACCAGGCAGGTTGCCTGATTTGGGGTGAACTTCGGCACTGGGCGGGTTTTGAGCGTGCGTAGTCTGTGCGCCATGACACCGGGGGGAACCGGAATTCATCTGCCGCTTCCAGGCCACTCGCCTGCCCGAGGAGTAGTCGTTCGATGAGCGAGCACCGCCGCAAACCGCCGCAGCCCCAGGGCGGGGGGCGGGCTTCCGCCCGCCGCGCCGCCCAGCAGCGCCCCGGCAGGGGTGCCGGACATGACGTTTCCACCGCGTCACACAGCGGTCCGTACGCACAGCAGCCCGGCCAGGGCAGTCGCGCCGACGCCCGCCGGGCCGCGCAGAGAGGGTCCTCGGGCCCCGGCAGAGGCGGCGCGGGCAGAGCACGCGGCGCCGGCCGCCCGGACAAGCGGCTGATCAACTATCCGCGGTCCGACCGGGACGGCTGGAAGCGCTTCGTGCCCTCGTGGAAGCTGGTCTCCGGCACCGCCCTGGGCTTCTTCGCGGTCATCATCGCGGGTACCGGCATCGGCATCGCCATGGTCAGCACGCCCGACCCGAACAAGGCGGCCAAGGCGCAGAACAACGTCTTCTACTGGGCCGACGGCAGCCAGATGGTGGCGACGGGCGGTTCGATGAACCGCCAGATCGTCCCCATCTCGAGCATCCCCCGGTCGATGAGGGACGCCGTGATCGCGGCGGAGAACGAATCCTTCGAGACCGACAAGGGCGTGGACCCGATGGGCATCGCCCGCGCCGTGTGGAACATGGGCACGGGCGGCTCCACCCAGGGCGGCTCGACCATCACCCAGCAGTACGTGAAGAACACGTACCTGGACTCCGACCAGACGCTCAAGCGGAAGGTCACCGAGCTCTTCATCGCGATAAGGCTGGGTGTCAAGGAGGAGAAGGACACGGTCCTCGCGGGATACCTCAACACCGCCTACTACGGGCGGGACGCCTATGGCATCCAGGCCGCGGCCCGCGCCTACTTCGGCAAGGACAGCCAGGACCTGAACCCCTCCGAGTGCGCGTTCCTGGCCGCCGTGCTCAAGGGCCCGAACCTCTACAACCCGGACGGCGGCATCGGTGCCGCCGCCACCCCTGCCCTCAACGAAAGCCGTGCCAGGGAGCGCTGGGCCTGGGTCCTGGACCGCGAGGTCGAGGTGGGCCGCATGGACCCGGCGGAGCGCGCGAAGCACACGGAATTCCCCCCGCGCGTCGAGTCGGAGCAGGCCCGCGGCATGACCGGCCAGATCGGCTACCTGGTCGACACGGCCAAGGCGTACGTGATGAAGACCAAGAGCATCACCGCCGAGCAGATGGCCATGGGCGGCTACCGGATCAAGACCACCTTCGAGAAGCCCAAGGTGGACGCCATGGCGAAGGCGGTCGAGGACATCCGCGCCGGGCTGATCGACGAGAAGAAGCGCCCCGAGACCGACACCTTCGTACAGTTCGGCGCCGCCTCCGTGGACGTGAAGAGCGGCGCGCTCGTGGCCCTCTACGGCGGCCCGGGCTGGGACCAGAAGTACTTCAGCAACAACGCCAACACCAGCGGCGTCCCGGTCGGCTCGACCTGGAAGCCGTACGTGCTGGCCGCGGCCATGGAGTACGGCACCCAGAACTCCAACGGCAAGGGCATCTCGGTCGACAGCAAGTACCAGGCCAACGACCTCACAGTGATCAACAACCGTGAGGGCAAGCCGCTGCGCGACGCCTCGGGCAGCCCGTTCAGGCAGAAGAACGAGAGCCCCACCGCCTTCGGGTACGTGACCCTCAACGAGGCGATGGAGAAGTCCATCAACGTCCCGTTCGCCCAGCTCGTCTTCGACGTCGGCCACGACAAGGTCAAGGCCGTGGCGAAGTCCACGGGCATTCTCGAGGAGTCGATCAACCCCAACAACGACGCCTCCTTCGCCCTGGGCACCTCCACCCCCAGCGCCATCCGCATGGCCGACTCGTACGCGACCTTCGCCGCCTCCGGGATGCACCGCGAGCCGTACTCCGTGACCGCCGTCGAGAAGAACGGCGAGAAGCTGTCCGGCTTCGAGGCGCCCAAGGACCAGCGGGCCATGGACAACGCGGTGGCGGACAACGTCACCAAGGTGCTGGAGAACGTCGTCGAGAACGGCACCGGCAAGAAGGCCAAGAAGCTGGGCCGGCCCGCCGCGGGCAAGACCGGTACCACGGACGAGAACAAGTCGGCGTGGTTCGTCGGCTACACCCCGGAACTGTCCACCTCCGTGGTCCTCTTCCGCACCGACCCCAACTCGGCGGAGAAGAAGCTGATCTCCATGAAGGGCGTGGGTGACATCCCCTCCCTCCACGGTGGTGACATCCCGGCCGAGATCTGGACCGAGTACATGGGCGCGGCCCTCAAGGGCGCCCCGGTCAAGCAGTTCCCGGAGGCCGAGGACATCGGCGTCACGGCCGACTCCGCCGGCGCCCCCTCCCCCACCCCCGTGGCACCCGTCACGCCGTCCCCGTCCCCGTCGTCGCTCCCGCCCAGCTCCCCGCCGCCGTCGCCGTCGCCGTCCAGGGGCGGTGGCCGGCCGTGCAAGCCGTGGGAGCTGTACTGCGACCCGGACACCACGCGCGGCGGCACCAACGAGGGCACGAGTACCGGCAACACCTCCGGGGTCATCGGCGGGCCCAGCGGATCGCCGTCCCCGTCGCCCAGCGGCAGACCGGGCCGCCCGGGCGGCCTCACCGGATCGACCACCGGCACCGCGCCGGACTGATCCGCTCCGCCGCCCCCCGTCAGCCGAGGAAGGCCGTCGCACCCACTGTGCGGCGGCCTTCCCCCGTGCCCGGCCCCGTACGGCAGGATGAGCCCCATGACCCAGGTGCACGAGGACCGCCCCGTACTGCCCACGCAGCAGGACGAGGTCGCCGCAGCCGGCAGTGAGCTCATCGGCGGCCCGCTCGGCCGCTACGCCCGCCTCGGCGGCCACTGGCTGGGACCGGTGCGCGTCGTGGCCCTCATCGCCATCGGCATGTTCGCGCTCGGCATGGTGCAGAAACTGCCCTGCTACGAGTGGGCCTGGTTCCGCGGGGCGTCCTCGCAGTACACCCACGCCTGCTACTCCGACATCCCGCACCTGTACGCGGTCCGCGGTTTCGCAGACAACCTGACGCCCTACTTCGACCGGATCCCCGGCGACATGCAGTACCTGGAGTACCCGGTGCTCACCGGGCTCTTCATGGAGATCGCCTCCTGGCTGACCCCCGGCAGCGGCTCCATGCAGCACCGCGAGCAGATGTACTGGATGGTCAACGCGGGGATGCTGATGGCCTGCGCGGCGGTCATCGCCGTGTGCGTCGCCCGGACCCACCGCCGCCGGCCCTGGGACGCCCTGCTCTTCGCGCTCGCACCCGCCTTCGCCCTCACGGCGACGATCAACTGGGACCTCCTGGCCATCGCCCTGACCGCGGCCGGGATGCTCATGTGGTCCCGTGGGCGGACGGTCCTCTTCGGCGTCCTCATCGGCCTGGCCACCGCCGCCAAGCTGTACCCCGTCCTGCTGCTCGGGGTCCTGTTCGTGCTCTGCTGGCGGGCCGGGAAGTGGCGCGAGTTCGGCCTGGCCGCCTGCGGCACGGCCGGAGCCTGGCTCGTGGTGAACGCTCCCGTCATGTTCTTCGCCTGGGACGGCTGGAAGAAGTTCTACACCTTCAGCCAGGAACGGCCCATCGACTTCGGCTCCGTCTGGCTGCTGATCTCCCAGCGCTCCGGCAACCCCCTGCACGACGCCAACACCTACGCGACCGGGCTGACGCTCCTGCTGTGCGGGGCCATCGGACTGCTCACCCTGACCGCACCCCGCCGCCCCCGCTTCGCCCAGCTGGCCTTCCTGGTCGTCGCCGCCTTCATCCTCTGCAACAAGGTCTACTCACCGCAGTACGTGCTGTGGCTCATCCCGCTCGCCGCGCTGGCCCGGCCGCGCTGGCGGGACTTCCTGATCTGGCAGGCCGGCGAGGTCGCCTACTTCCTCGGGATCTGGTTCTACCTCGCCTACATCAACAGCGGGGACAAGCACCAGGGCCTGCCCGTGGAGGGCTACCAGCTGGCGATCGCCGCCCACCTCCTGGCCACGCTCTACCTGTGCGCCGTCGTCGTCCGCGACATCCTGCTCCCGGAGCGCGACGTCGTCCGCCGGGACGGCTCGGACGACCCGTCCGGGGGCGTCCTGGACGGGGCCGAGGACGTGTTCGTGCTGTCGGACGCAGCGAGGGCGCCGCGGTACGCGACGCCCTCGGAGGGACAGCGGGTCGACTGGGGCGCCGGCCCCAAGGACTGACCGGGACGGCTCAGGAGTCGAGCATCCGGTCGAACTGCGTGGTGGTGTGGCGCAGGTGCGCCACCAGCTCGTCGCCGACCTTCGGCTCGGTCGCGTCGGCGGGCACGAACAGGATCGACACCTGCATGTGCGGCGGCTCGGCGAACCAGCGCTGCTTGCCCGCCCACACGAAGGGCGAAAGGTTCCGGTTGACCGTGGCCAGGCCCGCCCGGGCGACGCCCTTGGCGCGCGGCATCACACCGTGCAGCGCCTTCGGGGCCTCCAGGCCCACACCGTGCGAGGTGCCGCCGGCGACCACGACCAGCCAGCCGTCGGAGGCGGCCTTCTGCTGGCGGTAGCCGAACCGGTCGCCCTTGGCCACACGCGTGACGTCGAGCACCGAGCCGCGGTACTCGGTCGCCTCGTGGTCGCCCAGCCACAGCCGCGTGCCGATGCGGGCCCGGAAGCGGGTCTGCGGGAACTGCTGCTGGAGCCGTGCCAGCTCCGCGGCCCGCAGGTGGCTGACGAACATGGTGTGCAGCGGCAGCCGGGCCGCGCGCAGCCGGTCCATCCAGCCGATGACCTCCTCCACGGCGTCCGAGCCGTCCGGGCGGTCCAGCGGCAGGTGCAGGGCGAAGCCCTCCAGCCGCACGTCCTCGATCGCGCCGTGCAGCTGGCCAAGGTCCTGCTCGGAGATCCCGTGGCGGCGCATCGAGCTCATGCACTCGATGACCACACGGGCGCCGACCAGGCTGCGGACGCCTTCCAGCGAGGACACCGAGCGGATGACCCGGTCCGGCAGCGGCACCGGCTCCTCGCCCCGGCGGAACGGCGTCAGGACGAGCAGGTCGCCGCCGAACCAGTCCTTGATGCTGGCGGCCTCGTACGTCGTGCCGACCGCGAGTACGTCGGCGCCCATCCGGGTCGCCTCCTCGCACAGCCGCTCGTGGCCGAAGCCGTAGCCGTTGCCCTTGCAGACCGGGATCATCCCGGGGAACTGGTCCTGGACCTGCTTCTGGTGCGCACGCCAGCGCGCGGTGTCGACGTAGAGCGTGAGCGCCATGCCCGTCCGGAACCTCTCCTATGCAGCTGCGTGGTGCAGCGGGACTGTGTGGGGGAAAGCGGGTGGATCTGGGTGGGTCAGCGACGCGACATGTAGATGTCGAGCGCCTTGTGCAGCACCTTGTTCAGCGGGAAGTCCCACTCGCCGACGTACTCCACGGCTTCGCCGCCGGTACCGACCTTGAACTGGATCAAACCGAACAGGTGGTCGTTCTCGTCCAGCGTGTCAGAGATTCCGCGAAGGTCGTAGACGCTCGCACCGAGTGCGTACGCGTCGCGCAGCATGCGCCACTGCATCGCGTTCGAGGGCCGGACCTCACGCTTGTGGTTGGCGGAGGCGCCGTAGGAGTACCAGACGTGCTGGCCGACGGTGAGCATCGTGGCGGCGGCCAGCGGCTCTCCCTCGTGCGTGGCGATGTACAGGCGCATCCGGTTGGGGTCCTCGGAGTTGAGGGCCGTCCACTGGCGCTGGAAGTAGCTGAGGGGGCGCGGGCGGAACTTGTCGCGCTCGGCCGTGATCTCGTAGAGGTGCTGCCAGGTCGGCAGGTCGTCGTAGCCGCCCTGGACGACCTCGACGCCGGCCTTTTCCGCCTTCTTGATGTTGCGGCGCCACAGCTGGTTGAAGCCCTTGAGGACGTCGTCCAGCGAGCGGTTGGCCAGCGGTACCTGGAAGACGTAGCGCGGCTGGACGTCGCCGAAGCCGGCGCCGCCGTCCTCGGCCTGCTGCCAGCCCATGCGGCGCAGCTTGTCGGACACCTCGAAGGCGCGCGGCTCGATGACCGAGGCCTCCACGTCGCGCAGGCGCTTCACGTTCGGGTCCTGGATGCCGGCCTTGATGGCGGCCGAGTTCCAGCGGCGGATGACGACGGGCGGGCCCATCTTCACCGTGAAGGCGCCCTGCTGCTTGAGGTGGGCCAGCATCGGCTGGAGCCACTCCTCCAGGTTCGGGGCGTACCAGTTGATGACCGGCCCCTCGGGGAGGTAGGCGAGGTAGCGCTTCACCTTGGGCAGCTGGCGGTACAGCACGAGTGCCGCTCCGACGAGTTCCTCGGACTCGTTGAACCAACCGAGGTTCTCGGAACGCCACTCGTTCTTCACGTCGGCCCACGCCGGGACCTGGCAGTGGCTCGCCGAGGGCAGGCTCTGGAGGTAACCCAGATGCTGCTCTCGGCTGATGGTCCTCAGGGACAGGCTCATGCGGGGCGTCTCCTCGGCGGCTTCGCTGGCTATGGCGCGAAGCCTACTGCGACAGGGGCGCCACCCTTCTGGGGGACGGGCCGTGGGCCCGGGCCGGTGTGCCGCCGGCGCCCCGCCGCGGAGGTGCCCCGGGCGGCCCGGTCAGCCCCCGAAGAGGCCGCCGTGGAACATGCCGAGGTAGAAGCCGATGGCAGACGCGCCAAGGCCGATGATCAGCGCGAAGCGCTCGCGTGTCGTGACGGAGACGAACTGTCCGTACGCACCGGTCAGGATTCCGATCAGCCCGGCCCACGAGCTGATCAGGTGCAGGTTGTGGAAGAAGGCCGTGACGAACGCCACGGCACCGAGGGTCAGGGTGACCGCCATCAGGGCGTCCTGCAGCGGGTGGGGCTTTCCGTCGGTGGAGAGCAGGGAGATCTGAGGTGACCGCATTGCCTGTGCCATCGGAAGGCACCTCCTGGCTGAAGCTGGCGGTGCTGCGGGCTGCCTCCGGCAGGGGGCCGAGGGCATAGCACCGAGCACACCCGATGGATACAGATTGTGGACCTCTCCTGCCGGATTTCAACCGGAAGGACGCGAGCAGGTAGTCTGTACAGCTGCGCGGTGTCTGCTCTGCGGACGCCGTGCTCACGCATCACGACCCTCCTGCCACGGAACGACCGTGGCCGCTGAGTCCAAAGGAGGTGGGTTCCACATGCGTCACTACGAAGTGATGGTCATCCTCGACCCCGATCTCGAGGAGCGCGCTGTCTCCCCGCTGATCGAGAACTTCCTTTCCGTCGTCCGTGAGGGCAACGGAAAGGTCGAGAAGGTCGACACCTGGGGCCGTCGTCGTCTCGCTTACGAGATCAAGAAGAAGCCCGAGGGCATCTACTCGGTCATCGACCTCCAGGCCGAGCCTGCGGTCGTCAAGGAGCTTGACCGACAGATGAACCTGAACGAGTCGGTTCTCCGGACCAAGGTCCTTCGCCCCGAGACCCACTGAACTTCGGTTCAGCGGTAATCGGGATCGAGTAGCACAGCAGCCCAGCAGCAATCCCCGCCGAGAGGTTCATCCATGGCAGGCGAGACCGTCATCACGGTCGTCGGCAATCTCGTCGACGACCCCGAGCTGCGCTTCACCCCCTCGGGTGCGGCGGTCGCGAAGTTCCGTGTCGCGTCCACCCCCCGCACCTTCGACCGTCAGACCAATGAGTGGAAGGACGGCGAGAGCCTGTTCCTGACCTGCTCGGTGTGGCGGCAGGCGGCGGAGAACGTCGCCGAGTCCCTTCAGCGAGGCATGCGCGTCATCGTGCAGGGCCGGCTGAGGCAGCGGTCGTACGAGGACCGTGAGGGTGTCAAGCGCACGGTCTACGAGCTGGACGTCGAGGAAGTCGGCCCCAGCCTGAAGAACGCCACGGCCAAGGTCGCCAAGACCACCGGTCGCGGTGGTCAGGGTGGATACGGCGGCGGCGGTCAGCAGCAGGGCGGCGGCGGCGGTGGCTGGGGCGGAGCCCCCAGCGGCGGCCAGCAGGGCGGCGGAGCTCCCTCCGACGACCCGTGGGCGTCCAGCGCGCCGGCCGGTGGCCAGCAGCAGGGCGGCGGCGGGGGCGGTTGGGGCGGAAGCTCCGGCGGTTCCGGCGGTGGCTACTCGGACGAGCCGCCCTTCTAGGGCAGCTCCATCCAAACTTCTTGATCACACAGGAGAGACACAATGGCGAAGCCGCCTGTGCGCAAGCCTAAGAAGAAGGTCTGCGCGTTCTGCAAGGACAAGACCGCTTACGTGGACTACAAGGACACGAACATGCTGCGGAAGTTCATTTCCGACCGCGGCAAGATCCGTGCCCGCCGCGTCACCGGCAACTGCACGCAGCACCAGCGTGACGTCGCCACGGCCGTGAAGAACAGCCGTGAGATGGCGCTGCTGCCCTACACGTCCACCGCGCGATAAGGAAAGGGTGACCGACTAATGAAGATCATCCTGACCCACGAGGTTTCTGGCCTCGGTGCCGCCGGCGATGTCGTCGACGTCAAGGACGGTTACGCTCGCAACTACCTGGTCCCGCGTGGTTTCGCGATCCGCTGGACCAAGGGTGGCGAGAAGGACGTGGCGCAGATCCGCCGCGCCCGCAAGATCCACGAGATCGCGACCATCGAGCAGGCCAACGAGGTCAAGGCCAAGCTCGAGGGTGTGAAGGTCCGTCTGGCCACCCGCGCGGGTGACGCCGGTCGTCTCTTCGGCTCCGTGACCCCGGCCGACATCGCCACGGCGATCGAAGCTTCCGGTGGCCCGAAGGTCGACAAGCGCCGCGTCGAGCTGGGCTCCCCGATCAAGACCCTCGGTTCGTACCAGGTCTCCGTGCGTCTGCACGCCGACGTGGCCGCGAACGTGGGCATCGAGGTCGTCGCCGCCTAAGGGCTGCACGTGAAGGGCCGCACCCCGGTGGGGTGCGGCCCTTCGCCGTTTCCTGAGCGTCTCCGGCTGGGGCCGCGGCCTCGGCGGGCGGTGTTTCACGTGAAACATGGCGACGGCTGCGCGACGTTTCACGTGAAACAACTACCGGGTGGCGCCCGCGATCGCCCATCGGCCGGAGCGGGCACGCAGCTGAAGGGTGACCATCCGAACCAGCATCATCAGGGTCATGGCCCACCAGAGCGTCGTCAGACCGCCACCCAGGACCGGGACGAGCAGTGCGACCGGGGTGAACACGGCAAGCGTCACGAGCATTGCCCGGGCCAGGTAGCGGCCGTCGCCCGCACCCATCAGGACCCCGTCCAGCACGAAGACGATGCCGGACACGGGCTGGGAGAGCGCCACGACCAGCAGAGCGGGCAGTAGTGCGCTCTCCACGGCCGGGTCGCTGGTGAACAGCGGAATGAACACGGGGCGGGCCAGGACCACCAGCATGCCGAGCACGATGCCCGTGGCGATGCCCCACTGCACCATCCGGCGGCAGACGGCCTTCGCGCCGTCCGTGTCGCCCGAGCCCAGGTAGCGGCCGATGATCGCCTGGCCTGCGATCGCGATGGCGTCCAGGGCGAAGGCGAGCAGGCTCCAGAGGGAGAGCAGGATCTGGTGGGCCGCGATGTCGGCGTCGCCGAGTCGGGCGGCCACGGCGGTCGCGATCATCAGGATGGCGCGCAGGGACAGGGTGCGGACCAACAGCGGGGCCCCGGCCTGGGCGCAGGCGCGGATGCCGGCGGTGTCGGGACGCAGCGAGGCGCCGTGCCGTCGGGCCCCGCGGACGACCACGAAGAGGTAGGCGGCCGCCATGGCGCACTGGGCGAGGACGGTGCCCCAGGCGGAGCCGGCGATGCCGAAGCCCGCACCGTAGACGAGGGCGACGTTCAGGACCGCGTTGAGGGCGAAGCCGCCGATGGCGACGTAGAGCGGCGTGCGGGTGTCCTGGAGGCCGCGGATGACCCCCGTGGCGGCCAGGACCACGAGCATCGCCGGGATGCCGAGGGCGGAGATCCGCAGATAGGTGATCGCGTGCGGGGCGACGCTGTCCGAGGCTCCGAAGAGGGAGATCAGCGAGGGTGCGGCGGGCAGCACCACGGCGATGACGGCGACGCCGAGCAGGAGGGCCAGCCAGATGCCGTCCATGCCCTGCCGGATGGCTGCCGGCAGGTCTCCGGCACCGACCCGGCGGGAGACGGCCGCGGTGGTTGCGTAGGCGAGGAAGACGAAGACGCTCACGGCCGTGGTGAGCAGGGCGGCGGCGATGCCGAGGCCGGCCAGCTGGGGGGTGCCGAGGTGTCCCACGATGGCGCTGTCGGCCATCACGAAGAGGGGCTCGGCCACGAGGGCGCCGAAGGCGGGGACGGCGAGTGCGAATATCTCTCGGTCGTGCCGTCTCGGCCCCGCCGTGGGTGCTGCGAGGGCCTGTGTCATGCGCCCAATCTAATCTTCCACAGGTAACGGATGCAATCTCGTATCGATCCTTACCGGTGCGCTGACTTGGGCGTTCCTCCCGCCTCGTTGGAGGCGTTCTCGAAACCCGGGCGGAGAATTTTCTCCCCCACTGCCAGTGGAAGACGAAATCCCAGGTCAGATTGGGTAAGGGGGTGTCCCGGGTGATTTTGTCCACAGCGTCGTCCCCCGGTCCGTGCACAGCTTCGGGGGAGTTACCCACAGCATTGGCGCCGTCGTCCACATCTCATCCACAGAGCCTGTGGATAACAAGATTGGCTGACGCCGCTCGCGGCCCTACCGTGGTGCGTTGCCCGACTCGCCGACAGCCGATTCGGGTGCCCCAAATGTCAGAGCCGTGTCGTAGAAAGAGTCGCACGGCGAGGTCCGCGTTGCGGACGGGAGGAGGCGGCCCGGTGAGCATGCCCGAGCCCATGGACGACCCCTGGGCCGACAGCGGTCCAAGTGACCGTCTGCCCGCCCGTCCGCGCCGTAACAGCGAAGGCCGGGGCCGCGGCGACGAGCAGCACGACCGGGGTCGCGAGGGCGGCTCCTGGGACGGTGGCGGCGGCGGCTTCGAGCGCGTCCCTCCGCAGGACCTCGATGCCGAGCAGTCGGTCCTCGGCGGCATGCTCCTCTCCAAGGACGCCATCGCCGACGTCGTCGAGGTCCTCAAGGGCCACGACTTCTACCGGCCCTCGCACGAGACGATCTACCAGGCCATCCTCGACCTGTACGCCAAGGGCGAGCCGGCCGACCCGATCACCGTCGGCGCCGAGCTGACGCGGCGCGGCGAGATCAGCAAGGTCGGCGGGGCCTCGTACCTGCACACGCTGGTCCAGTCCGTGCCGACGGCGGCGAACGCCGAGTACTACGCGGAGATCGTCCACGAGCGGGCCGTCCTGCGCCGCCTCGTCGCCGCCGGTACGAAGATCACGCAGATGGGGTACGCGGCCGACGGCGACGTCGACGAGATCGTCAACAGCGCCCAGGCCGAGATCTACGCCGTCACCGAGCAGCGGACCTCCGAGGACTACCTGCCGCTCGGCGACATCATGGAGGGCGCCCTCGACGAGATCGAGGCCATCGGTTCGCGCAGCGGGCAGATGTCGGGCGTGCCCACCGGCTTCACCGACCTGGACTCCCTGACCAACGGCCTGCACCCGGGCCAGATGATCGTCATCGCCGCCCGTCCGGCCATGGGAAAGTCCACGCTCGCGCTGGACTTCGCCCGGGCCTGCTCCATCAAGAGCAACCTGCCCAGCGTGATCTTCTCCCTCGAAATGGGGCGCAACGAGATCGCCATGCGCCTCCTGTCGGCGGAGGCCAGGGTGGCCCTGCACCACATGCGTTCGGGCACGATGACGGACGACGACTGGACCCGGCTGGCCCGCCGGATGCCGGACGTCTCCGCCGCCCCCCTCTACATCGACGATTCCCCCAACCTGTCGATGATGGAGATCCGGGCCAAGTGCCGCCGGCTCAAGCAGCGCAACGACCTCTCGCTCGTCGTCATCGACTACCTCCAGCTCATGCAGTCGGGCGGCTCGCGCCGTCCCGAGAGCCGTCAGCAGGAGGTCTCGGACATGTCCCGAAACCTGAAGCTCCTGGCGAAGGAGCTGGAGGTCCCGGTGATCGCGCTCTCCCAGCTCAACCGTGGTCCGGAGCAGCGAACCGACAAGAAGCCGATGGTCTCCGACCTGCGTGAGTCGGGCTCGATCGAGCAGGACGCCGACATGGTGATCCTGCTCCACCGCGAGGACGCCTACGAGAAGGAGTCCCCTCGTGCCGGTGAGGCCGACCTGATCGTGGCCAAGCACCGTAACGGCCCCACCGCGACGATCACCGTGGCCTTCCAGGGCCACTATTCGCGCTTCGTGGACATGGCCAACACGTAGCATCCGATCATGGATGAGCTTGCCGAGGACCGTGAACTGCTCCCCGCCACCCGGCGTGCGCTGAGGCACCGGATCGCCGTCGCCCAGAGTGCGGGCCGGGCGCCGTCGGTCGTGGCGGCCGTTCTGCGCGGCGGGGAGGTGGTCTGGGAGGGCTCCCGGACCTCCGTCGAGGGGCACGGCCCGGACGGGAACGTGCAGTACCGGATCGGGTCGATCAGCAAGACCTTCACCGCCGTCCTCGTCATGCGGCTGCGGGACGAAGGGCTGCTCAGGCTCGAGGACCCGCTGGAGGAGCACCTCCCGGGAACCACCGTCGGCCGGGTGACCATCGCCCAACTGCTGGCCCACACCGGCGGGCTGGCCGCGGAGACCCCCGGCGAGTGGTGGGAGCGCACCCCCGGCGAGCAGCGGCCCGAGCTCGCCGACGTACTGGGCGAGGAGCCCTTCAAGCTCACCCCGGGCAGCAGGCACCACTACTCCAACCCCGGTTACACACTGCTGGGTTCGCTGGTGGAGGCGCTGCGCGGCAAGCCCTGGGAAGAGGTCCTGAGGGCCGAGGTGCTGGAGCCCCTCGGCCTGGACCGTACGAGCGGACGGCCGCAGGCCCCGCACGCGGGCGGCTGGGCGGTGCACCCGTGGGCCGACGTGATGATGCCCGAGCCGCTCGAGGACCTGGGGCTGATGGCCGCGGCCGGTCAGCTGTGGTCAACGACCCGGGACCTCGCACGGTTCGCCGACTTCCTGCTGCGCGGTGACGAGCGGGTGCTGAGCACGGAGTCCGTACGGGAGATGCGCCGGCCGGCAGCGCCTCCGGAGCCCGGGTTGGCCGATCTCGGCTACGGGCTGGGGATGCAGCTGCTGGCCCAGGGCGCACGCCGGCTGGTGGGCCACAGCGGCTCGCTGCCCGGGTTCGTCGCGGGGCTGTGGCTGAGCGAGGCCGACGACGTGGCGGCGGTCGTGCTGGCCAACTGCACGTCGGGGCTGCCGGCTGCGGCCGTGGCCGCCGACCTCGTCGGGATCGTGTCGGATGCCGAGCCCCCGTTCCCGCGGCCGTGGCGGCCGTTCCGGGAGGCGGATCAGGCGCCTCTCGAGCTGTGCGGCCCCTGGTACTGGGGGACTTCGGCCCAGGTGGTGCGGCTGCTCGCGGACGGCTCGCTGGAGCTGGGGCCGGTCGGCGGGACGGGGCGTACGGCCCGGTTCCGGTCCGAGCCCGACGGCAGCTGGACCGGGCTGTCCGGGTACTACGCAGGCGAGACGCTGCAGGCGGTGCGCCGGGAGGACGGCTCGGTGAGCCACCTCGATCTGGCGTCCTTCGTGTTCACGAGGGAGCCCTACGACGCCGGCGCCCCGGTGCCCGGCGGGGTCGACCCGCAGGGCTGGCGCGGCATCGGCTGACGGCCGGGGGACCGTCTCAGGCGACGAGTTCACGCTCCAGCGGAGTGCGGAAGCGCGGGGTGACGCGGGCGTCGCCCACCCAGGCGGCGAGGCGGGAGGCCTCGGCGGTGATCGCACTCTCGGCGGTGCGGCCGGGGTCGCACAGCAGCCGCCAGGCGATCTCTCCGTCCGGGCGCTGGGCCCAGCCGCCGACGATCTCGCCGTTCCACCACACGGTGGGGCCGATGTTGCCCGCGTAGTCGAACAGGGCTGGTCTGTGGGCGGCCTCGAGATGGAACCCCCGGTCGGCCCAGCCCATGCCGGTGGGGTCGAGTGCGGGCAGCAGCGCCGCCCAGGGCTCGGGAGCCGGCTCGGGCGCCGTGTCCCCGGGACTGACGAGGGCGGTGCTGCCGTCATCGAGGCGCACCTGGTCGGGACCGACGGCCGCGAGCGCCTTGCGGACGTCCGTCAGGGTCCAGCCGGTCCACCACTTGAGGTCGGCCTCGGTGGCCGGGCCGTATGCGTCCAGCCAGCGGCGGGCGATCTCCGCGCGGGCCTCCGCGGCCGGTACCGCGGGCCAGGGCGCGGTGTGGACCCAGCGGAACTGGCTGGAGGTCCACGATCCGCGCGGCCGGTCCCGGCGGATCCGGCCGTCTGCGGCCAGCAGGCGGATGACCCGGGTGGCGACGCCCTGCTCCGTCTCGTACTTCTTGCCACGGCTGATGGTGATCTTCTGGCGCAGGGCGGGCACGGCGGTGGACAGCTGACTGCCGGTGAGGGGACCGCTGGCGTCGAGGGTGTCCAGCGCGGCGGTCTCCGCCCGGGCCAGCCACGCGGCGTCGAGTCCCTGCCCGTCCTCGGCGAGGTGCTTGAGGAAGGTGCGGCGCTCCTTGACGGCGATGGCACGGGCGGTCGACGCGTCGACGTACGGGGCGAGTTCCGTCGACACCGCGAAGAGGGTGTTGCGCATGCTGAGCAGCCGCACGAGGCGGACGTCCTCGTAGAGCGCCTGCTCGACCGCGCCGGGGCCGCCCTGGGCCAGCCGGGCCCGCGCGGAGAGGAAGACGGTCGCGGCGTCGGCGGCTTCCGCGACCGTCGCGGCGCGGGCCGACGGAGCAAGGCGGTGGCGTCGGCCGAGCCGGTTCCGCCGCTCGGTGGCGCTGATGAGGGGGAGACTGGCGCTCATCTTCCCGATCGTAGGCCGGGCCGCCGACACAGCGGCCCGGCCCGGCCACATGCGGCCGGTCAGAGCTGGAGCTTGAACCCGACGTGCGACGCGGTGAACCCGAGCCGTTCGTAGAAGCGGTGGGCGTCGGTCCGGGTCCCGTCCGACGTGAGCTGGACGAGCGTGCAGTTCTCGGCACGGGACTTCTCGATCGCCCACTCGATGAACCGGGTGCCCAGCCCGCTGCCGCGCTCGTCCGCGTGGACGCGGACGCCCTCGATGATGGCGCGGGTGGCTCCCTGGCGGGAGAGGCCGGGGACGATCGTCAGCTGGAGGGTTCCCACGACACGGCCCGCCCGGACGGCGACGACCACATGCTGGTTCGGGTCGCCGGAGAGACGTTCCAGGGCCGTGCGGTACGGGGTGAGGTCCTCCGGGGACTCACGGGTGGCACCGAGCGGGTCATCGGCCAGCATGGCGACGATGGCGGGCAGATCGGCCTCGGTCGCGGGCCGGATCGCCGGCTCGGGGGTGTCGGTCACGATGGCAGTCCCTTCTCAGCCCGCGGCCACGGTCAGCGGCGCCCAGCGGCGGGTCCAGTCACCGGGCAGGTCGGGGATGTCCCGGGCCATGACGGCGTTGAAGGCGACGGACTCCAACCCGCGTTCCTTGAGCCACGCGAGCAGATCCTCGTGCCGTACGTCGACATCGGTGCGCAGCGCACGGTCCGTGCCTCTGGCGAGGGCGGTGACCAAGGACTTGGCGGTGTCGGTGTCACGGGCGATCAGCGGGCCGACGACATGGGTGTGCATGTTGGGCCAGGCCGCGGCGTATCCGGTGAGCGTGCCGTCGCCGCTTCTGTCCTCGGAGACCAGCAGCTGATCGGCGAAGGCGGGCAGCCGCGTGATCATGTGCGTGCGGTCGGCGCCGAAGACCTCGGCGTCCAGGCGCAGGATGCGCGGGAGGTCCTCTGCGACCGCCCGCCGGACCAGAGTCGTGCCGTGCGTGTCGGAGGTGCCTTCCTCCCGGAAGGTGCCCACCAGCATCTCGGAGCGGCCCGTGGTCTTGAACCCGAGCTCTTCGTAGAGCGGGCGCCCGTAGGGCGTGGCGTGGAGGGTGAGTGGGACGCCCTTGAGGGCGTCGTTGCAGACATGGGTCATCAGGGCGCGCCCCAGACCCTGACGGGCATAGCGGTCGGCCACGAGAACCATGCCGACGGCGGCGAGTCCGGGGCCGGCGGGGATGCTGCCGTACCGGGTGACGACGCAGGCGGCGGCGAGGCCCCGGCCGTCCGGGGCGTCGACGCCGTAGCCGTTCCCTGCCGCGAGCAGCAGTCCCCACTTGTGGTCCTCGCGGAGCCAGCCACGATCTTCGGACAGGTCGGCGCAGCGGTGGAGATCGTCCACGGTCAGCGCCCGGATCGGCAGATCGGTGATGTGTGGTGGTGTCACCGGCCCAGACTGGATCATGGACCGGGAGTCGTCCAGAGGATTTGGGGTCGATGTTTCACGTGAAACATGGGCGCCCGGGCGGTCACGCCGGACGGTGTTTCACGTGAAACACGGTGTTTCACGTGAAACGAACCCACTAGCCTCGACGGCTATGACGCGCCTGCACCTCTTCGACCTCGACGGAACGCTGATGTACGGCTCGGCCGCTCCGGTGGAGATCTCCCGCCAGCTCGGGCTGAGCGCCGAGATCGCCAAGCTGGAGCGGTCCTTCGTCGCACGCGAGATCGGGCCGCACCAGTTCTCGGTGGCGGTGCACGCACTGTGGGCCGAGCTGACGCCGGCGCACGTCAGGGCGGCGTTCGACGGGGCTCCGTGGCTCGCAGGGATCCGGGACGTCTGGCAGGAGATCCGGCAGCGCGGAGAGTACTGCGCGGTGGTCTCCCTGTCGCCGTCCTTCTTCGTGGAACTGCTGCTGGAGTGGGGCGCTCATGCCGCCCACGGGTCTGTATTCCCGGAAGTGCCGTTCACCCGGCCCGTGGAGGCGGCCGGGATCCTGACCCCCGAGGCCAAGGTCATGGTCGCCGACCGGCTGTGCGAGCAGTTCGGCGTGACGCGGGGCGACTGCGTGGCGTACGGGGATTCGGGGACCGACATCCACCTTTTCGAGGCGGTGTCCGTTTCGGTGGCGGTCAATGCCCGACCGCACCTGGCCGCGCGCGCGACCCATGTCTACGAGGGACGGGATCTGCGGGAGGTATACCAGCTCGTGGCGGTGGCACGCCCGGGAGTTGACGCATCTTAGGAGGAAAGTGGGTTCGAAACGCGGATTTTCCGCGTTTCCCCGCAGGCCTCTGGGGCGGGTGGCACGCTGTGAAACCGGGAACCACGGATTCATGACCGTGGCGTGTGCAGACCGACCGAGATGCTCGAAGCGAGGCACCGCATGGACGCTCCGCCCACCAGATCGGCCAGACGCGAAGCGGCCCGGATACCCTCCGAGGGCGGTACGGCCGAGCCCTCACCGGATGCCGTACTCATCCGCCGGACCCTCGCGGAGATCGCCCCGGTCGCCGACAGGGTGACCTCGTACTTCTACGCTCTGGTCTTCACCGGGCACCCGGAAGTACGGGGGATGTTCCCGGCGGCCATGGACACGCAGCGCGACCGGCTGCTGAAGGCGCTCCTGACGGCCGCCGAGCACATCGACAACCCCGAAGTACTCGCCCCCTACCTCTGCCGACTCGGCACCGGGCACCGCAAATACGGCACCATGGCCGGTCACTACCCCGCGGTCGGCGAGGCCCTCGTCGGGGCGCTGGCCCGGTTCGCCACGCAGAGCTGGGGGCCGGAGACCGAGGCCGCGTGGGTGCGGGCGTACACCGCGATCTCCCAGATCATGATCGACGCCGCGGCTGAGGACGAGGTGAAGGCCCCCGCGTGGTGGCACGCGGAGGTGGTCTCCCACGACCTGCGCACCCCGGACATCGCCGTGCTGACCGTCCGCCCCGACCAGCCCTACGCCTTCCTGGCCGGCCAGTACGCGAGCCTGGAGACCCCGTGGTGGCCGCGGGTGTGGCGGCACTACTCCTTCGCCTCGGCTCCCCGGGCCGATGGGCTGCTCTCCTTCCACGTCAAGGCCGTCCCCGCGGGCTGGGTCTCCAACGCACTGGTGCGCCACGCCCGCCCCGGGGACGTGCTGCGCCTGGGGCCGCCGGCCGGGTCCATGGTGGTGGACCACACCACGGACAACGGGATGCTGTGCCTGGGCGGGGGCACCGGTATCGCCCCGATCAAGGCGCTGATCGAGGATGTGGCCGGACACGGGGAGCGACGCCCGGTGGAGGTGTTCTTCGGGGCGCGCAGCGACAGCGACCTCTACGACAAGGACACCCTGCTGGGGCTGCAGCGTTCGCACCCGTGGCTGTCGGTCCGGCCGGTGGTCGGAGACGGGCTGGCCGGACAGCTGCCGCACGCCGTGGGTGAGCACGGGCCGTGGAGCTCGTACGACGCGTTCATCTCCGGCCCGCCCGCGATGATCCGCAGCGGGGTCGACGAGCTGCTGCGCATCGGCATTCCAGGCGAACGGATTCGGCACGACGCGGTCGAGGAACTGGCGGGCATCGCCGGGTGAGTCCGGCGGGCAGGGCCGGTCCGGGACCGGCGGCAGCCCACCGGCCCCGGAAGGGCTTCAGCCCAGGTCGGGCGCGTGCATGGCGCGCACGCCCTCGATATTGCCGTCCAGGTAGTGCCGTAGGGACAGCGGGACGAGGTGGACCGCGGCAATGCCCACCCGGCTGAAGGGCACGCGGACGATCTCGTACTCGCCCTCCGGCTCGTCGACCTCGGGGCCGTGCCGGAGGCTGGGGTCCATCGATTCGAGGCGGCAGACGAAGAAGTGCTGCACCTTCACGCCGGTCACCCCGCCGCCAGCGATGTGCTCGACGGTGTCGACGAAACAGGGCACGACATCGGTGATCTTCGCGCCGAGTTCTTCGTGGACCTCTCGGTGGAGGGCGTCGACGACGGTGGCGTCCGAGGACTCCACTCCCCCGCCGGGGGTGAGCCAGTACGGGTCGACGCCGGGCTTGGTGCGCTTGATGAGGATCAGGTCGTCACCGTCGAGCAGGATCGCGCGAGCGGTGCGTTTGACCACGGGACGTTCGGTCATGGGAGAAGAGTGGCCCACCGCTCCGCTTCTGAAACGCGCCACGGGCCGGAAACAGGGGGGCTCACCAGTGCACGGCCGCGTCCAGCAGCCGTTCACGGGCCCGGGCGAGATGGGCGAGGGAGGGGCTCCCCGTCCGCAGGACCAGGAACCAGGTGCGCAGCGGTGGTACGGCAGGCTCCGCCACGGCGGTGATCCGGCCGCTGTCGAGGGCTTCCTGGCACAGGTAGCGGGGCAGGACGGCGAGCCCCGCGCCCGCGAGGACGCATTCCAGTACGGCGCGCAGGTCGGGCGCGACCACGGTGGCGGCGAGGGACCTGGCGTCCGGCAGGGTGTCGAAGACGGCGCTCCAGTACCGGGTGACGAGCGGCAGGGTCTCGTGGACCTCGACGAGCGGGATGCCCTCCAGGGCCGCAGGGCCGTCGTCGCGCAGCCGGTCCGTGTCGACGAGGGCGGCCCAGTAGGGCGCGGCGACCAGGACGTGCTCCTCGTCGCACAGGGCGGTGGCCGTGAAGGGCCCGCCGCGGGGGTGTGCGGTGGTGACGACGAGGTCGTGGTGGCCGGCGGCGAGCCCGTCGAGGACGCTCGCGGCGTCGCTCTGCAGGGTGGCGCGCAAGGTGTGGCCCTGGCCGACGAGCGGCGCGAGGGCGGGAAGTACCCGCAGCGACAGGAACTCGGGCGGCCCGGCGACATGGAGGGACCGCAGACCGGCCGCGTCCTCCCGCTCGGCCTCGGCGATCCGGAGCAGGGCGTCGAGGTGCGGGGCGGCCTTGTGGGCGAGCTCGTCGCCGACGGCGGTGGGAGTGACCCCGCGGGCCCGGCGGTGGAAGAGGGGCCGCCCCAACTGGCGCTCCAGGGTGCGGATCTGCGAGGTCACGGCGGGCTGGGACAGCCCGAGGAGGGCGGCGGCGCGCGTGAACGAGCCCGCCCGGTGCACGGTGACGAAGGTGCGCAGCAGGGCCAGATCCATAGCGACACCTCTCGGTGGGGGTCTACAACTATAAATATGCAGATAGGCCCCTGTCGCTACCGTGATTGGACTCTGACGCAGAGTCAACTAGCCTTGTCGCGTGGTTCTTAGCGCGCGGAACCCGGGGCGGTCCGAGCCACTAGGGGGGAGGCTCGGACTGCCTTTCCACGTCGTGTTCAGCGGTCGTGACCGGCCGGGTCGAGGGCACGGTCGAGTGCCCGCAGGACGTCCGCGACCAGGTCCTCGGTGTCCTCGGCCCCGGCTGAGAAGCGGATGAAGCCCTCGGGCACGGCATCGCCGCCCCACCGTCCGCGCCGCTCGGCGGTGGACCGTACGCCACCGAAACTCGTGGCGTCCTCGACCAGGTGCAGGGCGGCCATGAACCGTTCCGCGTGCGCCCGGTCGGGCAGGGTGAAGGAGACCACCGAGCCGAAGCCCCGCATCTGGCGGGCGGCCGTCTTGTGGGAGAGATCCGTGGTCAGCCCCGGGTAGCGCACCCCGCTCACGTCGCGGCGGTCGACCAGGGCCTCCGCGACGGCCAGGGCGTTGGCCCACTGGCGCTGCGCGCGCAGCTGGATCGTTGCCAGCGAACGGTGGGCGAGCCAGGCCTCCATGGGACCGGGGATCGCGCCGACGATCTTGCGCCACCCCCGGACGCGGGCCGCGAGTTCCGGGTCGCGGCACACGACGTACCCGAGCAGCAGGTCGCCGTGGCCGGTGAGGCCCTTGGTGCCGCTCGCCACGGAGAAGTCCGCGCCCAGCTCCAGGGGCCGCTGCCCGAGCGGGGTGGCGAGGGTGTTGTCCACGGCGACCAGGGTCCCGCCTCCGTGGGCGGCCTCCGCGAGGCGGCGTACGTCGCACACGTCGAGCCCGGGATTGGACGGCGTCTCGATCCACAGCATCCGGGCCCCGGCGAGGACCCCGAGCTGGGCGTCCGCGCCGGTGGGCGCGGTGCGCACGTGGATCCCGTACGCCTCCAGCTGCTCGCGCAGCAGGGGCAGCGCCTGGTAGCCGTCGTCGGGCAGGACGACGGTGTCGCCGGTGCGGGTCTGGGAGAGGAGGACGGCGGAGACCGCCGCCATGCCGGAGGCGAAGACGACGGTGTGCACGTCCTGGCCGGGGGCCTCCAGCTCTCCGATCGCCCGTTCCAGCAGGGTCCAGGTCGGGTTGGTGTCGCGGCCGTAGGAGTACGGGCCCTCGACGTCTCCCGGAAGGTGGAAGTGGGCGGCGAAGACCGGCCCCGGCAGGGGCGGTTCGTTCTTGACGGCTTCGGGCAGACCGGCGCGCACGGCGCGGGTGCCGTCGCCGATCATCTCGCCGGGGCCTTCGGGGGCGTGCTCGTTCACGTGGTGTGCTCCTTCATCGCCTCGCGTACGGCGTCCAGCAGACCGGGACTCGCCGCCTCGACCAGCTCCAGACACTCCTCGAACCCGTCGAGCGACCCGTAGTAGGGGTCCGGTACGTCGTGCTGCCCGGCGGGGGCCGCCGGATCGTAGGACCGCAGCAGCCGGACCTTGGCGGCGTCCTGCGGAGTGGGTGCGAGTGCCCGCAGGTCGCGCAGGTGCCCGGAGTCGAGTGCGATCACGAGGTCCAGGCGGGAGAACCAGGAGGACCGGAACTGCCGGGCCCGGTGGTCCTGGGCGTAGCCGGCGGCCTCCAGGACGGAGGCGGTGCGAGGGTCGGCGCCGTCGCCCTCGTGCCAGCCGCCGGTCCCGGCGCTGTCCACCTCGACGAGGGCGTCGAGTCCGGCCCGTTCCACATGGGCGCGGAAGACGGACTCGGCCATGGGGGAGCGGCATATGTTGCCCGTGCAGACGAAGCAGACGCGGTACATGTGCGGGCCGCTCAGTCGTTGTCGGGAAGGACCATGTTCGCGGCCCAGGAGACGACAGAGATGATCAGGCCGCCGATCAGCGCCGACCAGAAGTTGTCCACGTGGAAACTGAGGTCGAACTGGTCGGCCAGCCACGAGGTCAGCAGCAGCATCAGCGCGTTCACGACGAGCGTGAACAGGCCGAGCGTGAGGATGAACAGCGGCAGCGAGAGCAGCTTCACCACGGGCTTGACGATGAGGTTGACCAGGCCGAAGAGCAGGGCGACCAGGATCAGGGTCAGCGTCCGGCGGCCCATCGTGCTGCCGTCGTCCAGGGTGATGCCGTGAACCAGCCAGATGGCCACGGCCAGGGCCGCCGCGTTGGCGAGCGTCTTGACTACGAAATTCGTCATGTGTCTGATCGTGGCAGAGAAGATCCCGGTGGGACATCCGCAGATCAGCGGATGCGAGGGAACGATCGAGTACAAGGGGCACAACGACGATGAAAGCCTTCCGGCTTGACGAGCTCGAAGCGGAGCGGGCCGCCAACGACGGCGCCTATCTGCAGTTCCTGCGCGAGCGGAACATGTCGGTCGGGCTGTACGCCCTCGATGCCGGCCAGATCGATCCGCAGCGGCCGCACGGTCAGGACGAGGTGTACTTCGTCGTCAGCGGGAGGGCTTCGATCACGGTCGGCGAGGAGACCACCACCGTGGCGCGCGGCAGCGTCGTCTACGTCCCGGCGGGGGTCCCGCACAAGTTCCACCACATCACCGAGGACCTGAAGGTGATGGTGGTGTTCTCCCCGCCGGAGGGCTGAGGGGACCCCCGGGTGAGGGTCGTGCCCCTGATCCCCCTAAGGGGCGGATCAGGGGACTCCGAGGGCTCGCGGGCCCCGATCGGAGCCTGCGGACTCCTAGCATCGACAGCAGGAAGTCACGGACGGGAAGACCAGGAAGAGGTCGAGGACATGAACGGGATCCGGGAGATATTCGCAGGCATGCCCTGGTGGGTTAAGTGGGTCGCCGTTCCGCTGCTGGCGCTGTTCGTCTTCGGCGGCGTCATCACCAGCATCCTGGGCGCACTGATCTCGTTCGCCTTCAAGCTGCTGCTCTTCGTCGGCCTCGTCGGCGGTCTGATCTTCGTAGTGAAGAAGCTCGGTCGCGGACGTTCGAAGTCCTCCTCCACCGAGTGGTAGGTGACGGGCGGGGGCGGTTCCCGCGTTAACCCAGCTGAGGGAACCGGACGCCCTGAACCGCTCACAGCCCCGGAATCGGTGGATAGAGTCGCGAACTGTGCCGATACCTGGGCACCAGCCGGCAGCACCGCCTGACCTGTGGTGACGCCGACGACCCGTCGAGCGACCCCCAGGAGCCGGCATGAGCGGGGGCGGCCCCCGCAGGGCGGGCCACCCCTGAAGGCCCGCCGCCACGCCTGGGGGTGAGCTTGTCTCCGGTCCACAATGCGGGTGTGCCGACACTGATCGGTTCGGTGCAGAGGGCGCTCAGGCTGCTCGAAGCCGCGGGATCCCACAGCGGGGGAGCCCCGGCGAAGCAGCTGGCGCGTGAGGCCGGGCTTCCGCTGCCCACCGCCTACCACCTGCTGCGCACCCTGACGCACGAGGGCTATCTGCACAGAGAGAGCGGAGTCTTCGTACTCGGCGCCGCGGCCGGCAGGCTGGCCGGCGGGGCACTCCAGCAGAAACGTCGCAGCATGATCCTCGACTCGCTCGCGCACTTCCGCGACACGGTCGGGGCGCCCGTCTACTTCGCGGTCTACCGCGAGGGTGAAATCGAGGTCGTGGGTGTCTCGGACACCCCGGCCAGCCCGGCGTGCGAGGAGTGGGCCGACTTCCGTGCGACGGGATTCGCGCACGCGATCGGACAGTGCCTGCTCGGCCAGCTCGACGAGAGCGCGCGCAAGGACTATTACGACCGTCATCCGGTAGAGGCCATCACCCCTTATACCGTGCGCGATCTGCGCTCCTTGGAGAACCGGATCGGAGCCCTCGGGCGAATGCAGCCTGTAATCGAGAGGCAGGAATATGCCCTCGGCACAGTCTGTGCCGCCATCCCCATCACGGCCGGGGATGCGGCCGCGACGATGGCCATTTCTTTGCCCCTGCACCACGAAGATCGATTGCTGTATGTAGTCGATCGACTACGGAGTGAAGTAGGCGCGCTGTTGAGCACCCTCTCGTTCTCTATCAGTATCTGAAAACTCACTCCTTGTGATCTGCATGCGCTTCCACCACTCTTGTCAAGAGGGCCCTGGGGGATCATTCCTGGCCACTTCCACTACAGCGGGGTAGGCAATGCGCGAGTCCGTACAGGCAGAGGTCATGATGAGTTTCCTCGTTTCCGAGGAGCTCTCGTTCCGGATCCCGGTGGAACTCCGGTACGACGCCCGTGATCCCTACGCAGTCCGCCTGACCTTCCACCTTCCCGGAGACGCACCCGTGACCTGGGCGTTCGGCCGGGAGCTGCTCCTCGACGGCATCAACAAGCCGTGCGGTGACGGCGATGTGCACATCGCCCCCACCAGCCCCGAGGAGCTGTCCGACGTCCACATCCGGCTTCAGGTAGGCGGCGACCGGGCCCTGTTCCGGGCCAGCGCGGCGCCGCTCGTCGCGTTCCTCGACCGCACCGACCGGCTCGTTCCGCTCGGACAGGAGCGCAATACGGGCGACTTCGAGGAGCACTTGGACGAGGCACTCGGCAGAATCCTGGCCGAGTCGAAGCAGAACGAGCAGAACGCCGGCTGAACCACCGCCCCGACCGGCTCACCACTCGGGCTGAACCGCCGTTCAGCGCTTGCGCCGCCGGCCCCGGCCGCCGCGTACCGGTCCCGAGCCCGGTGCGACGGCCGGGGATTCCGGCCGGTCGGCCGAAACCACCAGCGCGGCCAGCGCCGTCGTCACGGGCACCGAGGCCACCAGTCCGATCGAGCCGACGAGGGTCCGTACGATCTCCACCGCGACCAGCTCGCTGTTCGCCACCGATCCCATGCTGCTGTTGGCGATCGAGAACAGCAGGAGCAGCGGGAGTGCGGCGCCCGCGTAGGCCAGCACCAGGGTGTTGACCACCGACGCGATGTGGTCGCGGCCGATCCTGATGGCGGCCCGGTACAGGGCCCGCGGCCCCTGCGACGGGTCGGCCTGGTGGAGTTCCCAGACCGCCGAGGTCTGGGTGACCGTCACGTCATCGAGGACACCCAGCGATCCGATGATGATCCCGGCGAGCAGCAGGCCGCTCATGTCGATGTCCGGGTAGAGCCCGTGGATCAGACCGGTGTTGTCGTCGGTGTTGCCGCTGAGGAACGCCCAGTCGATGAACACCGAGCCCAGAAGGCCGATCAGCAGCAGCGACACGAGCGTGCCCAGGACGGCCACCGAGGTGCGGGCGGTCAGGCCGTGGCACATGTAGAGCGCGATCAGCATGATCGCGCTCGCCCCGACCACCGCGACCACCAGCGGGTTCGACCCCTGCAGGATGGCGGGGAGGATGAAGAGCGTCAGCACGCCGAAGCTGACGACCAGTGCGATCAGTGCGAAAAGCCCGCGCATCCGCCCGACGAGGACGACCGAGAGCGCGAAGATGCCGGCCAGCACCGCCAGCGGGAGCTTGCGGTTCACGTCGATCACCGAGTACTGGAGGTCGCGGGGCGCGTCCGGCGCGTACGCCACCACCACCTCCTGGCCGTCCGCCAACTGCCGTGGCGCGCCCGGCTGGACGATCTCCACGAAGGTGCGCCCCTTGTCCGGGCCGCTCCCGATCTCGACGGTGGCCTTCTTGCAGTCGCCGGTCTGCGCGGCCCGGGCCCCGCCGCCCGTCGGGGCGGAGCCCTCGCCGGTCGGCGGCACCTGCGCGGCGTTCACGGATTTGCAGTCGACGAGTTCCAGCGAGACGACCTTGGCCTGCTGGGTCTGCCGGTCGAATCCCACCCCGGTCCGCTCGTGGTCCGGCGTGCCGCCCGGCCAGAGGACCGCCAGGCCGACGAAGACGGCGACGGCGAAGGGGATCAGTACGGCCGCGATGACCTTGCGCAGGTGCTTGGAGACGGGTGCCGCAGGTCCGTGACTGTGGCTGTGGGAGTGGCCGGAGGAGTGCCCGTGTCCGGCATGCGCGTGGCCGGAGTGGCCGTTGGGCTCAGTGGGCTCGGTGGGGGGCTGCGGCGAGGACGTCACCAGCAGATCATCGCAAGAGATGAGGGGGCCCACTGTTCAGCACGCCATGGATGACGCTAGCGTGGGGGCTACTTTGCACAACGCGGGAGCTCGGAGCACCGGGCTGAGAGGGCGCTGATCACCGTACGCGATCACGAATGCGTACGGGAGGAGGCTGCGTCGACCGCCGAACCTGTTACCGGGTAATGCCGGCGTAGGGAGATCAGGTCTCATGACCATTCAGGACGCACGCACGCCTGCCGTCAGCCAGGACGCCGACGGCTCGACCGAGCGCAAGCCGGGCTGGCACAAGGGCTACGTGGCGGGCTCCCGCCCCGACATCCGGGTGCCGGTCCGCCAGGTCCACCTCACCAACGGCAAGGACGTGACGCTCTACGACACGTCCGGTCCGTACACCGACCCGCAGATCGAGACCGATGTGCGACGGGGCCTCGCGCCGCTGCGCGAGAACTGGATCATCAGCCGCGGCGACACCGAGGAGTACGCCGGCCGCCCGGTCCGTCCCGAGGACGACGGCATCAAGCACACCTCGCCGCGCGGTGGCCTCAAGAACCTCGACGCGGTCTTCCCCGGCCGCCCCCGCCAGCCCCGCCGGGGCCGCGACGGCGCCGCAGTCACGCAGCTCGCGTACGCCCGCCGGGGCGAGATCACCCCGGAGATGGAGTACGTCGCGATCCGCGAGAACGTCTCCCCCGAGGTCGTCCGCGAGGAGATCGCCGCAGGTCGCGCCGTGCTTCCGGCGAACGTGAACCACCCGGAGATCGAGCCGATGATCATCGGCAAGAAGTTCCTCGTGAAGGTCAACGCCAACATCGGCAACTCCGCCGTCACCTCCTCCATCGAGGAGGAGGTGGAGAAGATGACCTGGGCGACCCGCTGGGGCGCGGACACGGTCATGGACCTCTCGACGGGCCGCAACATCCACACCACCCGCGAGTGGGTGCTGCGCAACTCCCCGGTCCCGATCGGTACCGTGCCGCTCTACCAGGCGCTGGAGAAGGTCGACGGCCGCGCCGAGGAACTGACCTGGGAGATCTACAAGGACACGGTCATCGAGCAGGCCGAGCAGGGCGTCGACTACATGACGGTCCACGCCGGCGTGCTCCTGCCGTACGTGCCGCTGACCGCCCGCCGCAAGACCGGCATCGTCTCGCGCGGTGGCTCGATCATGGCCGCGTGGTGCCTCGCGCACCACAAGGAGAACTTCCTCTACACGCACTTCGAGGAGCTCTGCGAGATCCTGGCGACGTACGACGTCACGTACTCGCTGGGCGACGGCCTGCGACCCGGCTCCATCGCGGACGCCAACGACGCGGCGCAGTTCGCGGAGCTGAAGACGCTGGGCGAGCTCAACACCATCGCCAAGCGCCACAACGTCCAGACGATGATCGAGGGCCCGGGCCACGTCCCGATGCACAAGATCAAGGAGAACATCGACCTCCAGCAGGAGATCTGCGAGGAGGCGCCGTTCTACACGCTCGGCCCGCTGACCACGGACGTCGCGCCCGCGTACGACCACATCACCTCGGGCATCGGCGCCGCGATGATCGCCTGGTGGGGCACGGCGATGCTCTGCTACGTCACGCCCAAGGAGCACCTGGGCCTGCCCAACCGGGACGACGTCAAGACCGGCGTGATCACGTACAAGATCTCGGCGCACGCCGCTGACCTGGCCAAGGGGCACCCGGGCGCCCAGGAGTGGGACGACGCGCTGTCCGACGCGCGGTTCGAGTTCCGCTGGGAGGACCAGTTCAACCTTGCCCTGGACCCGGACACGGCCCGTGAGTTCCACGACGAGACCCTTCCCGCCGAGCCGGCCAAGACCGCGCACTTCTGCTCCATGTGCGGTCCGAAGTTCTGCTCGATGAAGATCTCGCAGGACATCCGCCGCGAGCACGGCGGGGACCTGAAGGCGGAGGAGATCCAGGCCGGCATGGCGGAGAAGTCCGCCGAGTTCGCGGCCTCGGGCAGCCGCGTGTACCTGCCGCTGGCCGACTGACGCCGATCGGCAGGGCAGGACCCGGCTGACGGGCGGACCCGCGACCCATGGGGGGAGTCGCGGGTCCGCCCGTTTTTTCGTGCCGTCGGGGAGATGGGGCGGTCGGGTTCGCCGCGGCGGCCATTGGTGTCGCATCGATAGTCCGATGAGTGGACTTGTCTGCGAGGTGTACCGCCGCTGAAGGCCGCGGTTCCCACGCTACCGATGTGGCCGGACAAGCCCGCCACCATCGATCGATCGGTTTCGAGAAGGAGTGGTATGCGCCCCGAGAACAGGTCCAGGACGCCCCTTGGCCCGCTGCCGAGGAGCAGCTGGCGCAAGGCAGGCACGCTCGCGTCGCTCGCCCTGGTGATGATGGGAGTGGCCAGCCCCGCCATCGCCGTGGCACAGAGCGTCCAGGCGGCTGAGCGCGTCACCGCGGCGAGCCCCACGGGTGGGGACCACTGCAAGCCGGACGGTCATCATCACCGCCCGGACCACCGCCCCGACCACCGTCCCGACCGCGGTCCCGACCGCGGTCCCGACCAGGGGCCTGACCAGGGACCGGACTTCAACCCGGACCACGGACCGGGCGATGGCCCGTGGGCGGCGGGCCTCATGGCCGGCCCCAACGGTGACGACGGGTGCGAACCGGGCAGGCCCGGACCGACAGGACCGACGGGCGCCACCGGTGCCACCGGCGCGACGGGTGCTGACGGGGCCGACGGCGCTGACGGTGCCACGGGTGCGACCGGTGCCACGGGTGCGACCGGCGCTGACGGTGCCACGGGTGCCACCGGCGCGACGGGTGCGACCGGCGCTGACGGTGCCACGGGTGCGACCGGTGCCACGGGTGCGACCGGCGCTGACGGTGCCACGGGTGCGACCGGTGCCACGGGTGCGACCGGCGCTGACGGTGCCACGGGTGCGACCGGTGCCACGGGCGCGACCGGCGCTGACGGTGCCACGGGTGCCACCGGTGCCACCGGTGCTACGGGTGCCACGGGCGCTACGGGCAGCACCGGCGCCTCCGGGGTGAACGGCGAGGACGGTGCCACCGGAGCGACCGGCGCCACGGGTACGAGCGGCGTTGACGGCGCCACGGGAGCCACCGGCGCAACGGGCGCCACCGGTCCCTGCAGCGACATCGACAGCTTCGCGCCCTCGACCACCGAGTCGTTCAGCGCCGTCCTGACGAACGGCATCGCCTACGCCGGTCGCGCGAGCACGACCGGAGGTGTGCCGGTCTGGCAGAACCTCACGGACGCGGACAACCCGGGATTCCCGTTCGGCCTGGCCTGCGGCATCTCGATCATCGACCAGGGCAACAACGCCTACATCCAGGTCCTGACCACGGACAACAGGGTCTACCAGACCCACGGTGACACCAACCTGGACAACTTCGTATGGGACGAGGGGTGGTTCGAACTGACCCCCGGCCCGACCGGAGTCCTCCGCGGCAAGTCCTTCAAGGGAGACACGCTGAGCGGAGCCCCCTTGAACCGCTCCCGCTAGGGAGGGTCACGTAGAGGGGCCGGACGCATCCCGGATCGTGGCGGATGCGTCCGGCCCCTCGGCCGTTCGACGACGGCGGGGCCCTCAGGCCACCACCTGGTACTCCGGCCCCAGCTTGGACAGCGCGAATGCGCGGTTCTCACCGACCCGTTCGCGCTGGCTCTCCGGAAGCCCGCCCTCCCGCAGGAGGCGGTCGCAGCACTCCAGCGACTCCTCGTACGCGCCGACCCAGTAGGCGGCCACCGCGAGCTCGTCGAGCGCGCGCCACTCGTACCAGTCGAACTCGACGAACAGGATGTCCTCGGGGCGCGGGATCCGCGCCGCCTGACGGGCGAACAGGTACGCCAGCTCGAAGCGGCCGTCGAGACGGCACAGACGGGCCAGGTCGCCGAGTGCCTCGGCCCGCCCGGGGCGGCTCTCGTGGGCGCGGAGGTAGCGGTCCATCACCTCGGCCGGCGGGCGCCGCAGGCCCGCCGCGAGCCGTGCCGCGTAGAGCCGGGCGCAGAAGGCCTCCTCGGCGAAGCCGCCCATCGCGGCCCGGTGGTCGTAGGCCGCCAGGGACTTCTCCGGCTCGCCCGCGTCACGCCAGCTCTGAGCCAGATAAAAGGCGTAGCGGGCATTCCCCGGTTCTTCGATCAGCCCCTTTTCGAGGATCCCGGCATCGCGGAGGTACTTCTCCCGGTGGCCCCCTTCGCCCTGCCGGGCTCCGCCGCCGACGATGCGGATATGGAAGCCTTCGAGTACTCCGCGGGTGAACGGCGCTTCGCAATCCAGGTACTCGTGCAGGACGCCGACGTATTTCCAGGGCAATCGGGTGGAGACCAGAGCGGGCCGCCAGTGGATGACGGGCTGGTGGTGCACCGCGATGCCGTACGAATCGAAAGTGAGCTCCGGCATCCGGAATCCGGGGTCCACCTCGATCACGTCGTCCGCGTCGACGAACAGCAGGTAGTCGGCGCTGGAGCGGGCCAGGTCGATCGCCTCGCTGCGGCTTCCGTCGAACCCCTTCCAGGGCCGTTCGTGCAGGACACCGGGGAGATCACCGAGGAATTCCCGGATGATCTCCTGGGTGCCGTCCGTCGACCCGGTGTCGACGATCACCCAGGTGTCGATCAAGGGGCGCACGGATTCGAGACAGCGCCTGATCACCGCGGCCTCGTTCTTTACGATCATATTCAGACAGACTTTTGCTTTCAAGGATCCCGTCCACGGTGGTGGTGAAGACGACCGTGAGGCGACCGTAGGGATCCGGTCAATGGCGTGCAAGGAAGCCACGGGGCGAGCCGCCATTGGGTGCCTGTTGCTGGTCCGATGAGATGACTGCCTAGCGAGGCGAGAGCTGCTTCCCATCCGATTTACCCACTATGGGCGAGGCGGCCCGTCCGGGCCGATCGCACATCGTTTGATCCGGTTTCGAGAAGGAGCGGCGTATATGAGCCCCGTGAACAGGACCAGGTCACCCCTCGGCCCGGTGGCCCGGCGGAGTGCTGTGGTGAAGGGAGGCACGCTGGCATCTCTCGCTCTGGTGGTGGCGGGAATCGCCAGCCCGGCGTTCGCCACTGCGCAGGGCGTCCAGGCAGCCGCGACCGTTCGGTCGGCGAGCCCGACCGGCGGCGGTGACTGCACGACGAAGAAGAGCTCGAACCACGATCCGAGAGTGGCGGGCACCCAGGCGGGCCCACGGGGCGGCGGCGACGAATGCGAGGGCCAGCGGGGCCCGACGGGCCCCACGGGCCCGCGCGGCCCTCAGGGAGAGCCGGGCGAGGACGGCGCCGACGGGGCCACGGGCGCGACCGGTGCCACCGGGGCCACGGGCGCGACCGGTGCGACCGGCGCGGGCGCCTGCGTGGACGTCGATGCCGTCCGGGACAACAACGACCGCGAGTTCAAGGCGGCGCTCACCCCCGACGGCATCACCTACGCAGGCGTTCGCGAGATCCAGAACACCACGGTCGGCCCCTGGATCTGGTACGACCTCACCACCAACGAGGAGGGCGACTACCCGGCCGGCGCCTGTGGGGTTTCCATCGGCCACCAGGCCAACCGGCTCGTCATCGAAGTGATCACCACGGGCGGCGAGATCTGGGAGACGTTCTGCGACGTGAACCCGGGCACTCCCGACACGCTCACGTGCAACGGGGTGTGGAACGACGCGGTACCGCAGCCCAACCCGGGCGACCCGCCGGCGCCGCTGCGTACCCACGAGCAGCCGATCCGTCCCACGGACCCCAACCACCTGCCGAAGGCGCTGAAGTAGCTTCCGGTACCGGCCGGAGCGCCTACTCCGGCCGGTGGTCCGGGCCGCCGAAGTCCGGACTGGTGAAGTCCGGTGGCGTGTAGCCGGGCGGGACCCCCTGCGACGGGGTTCCCGGACTGGTGAAGTCGGGCCGGGTGTATCCCAGACTGGGGATGCGCCCGGCCCCCGGCGTGCGGGGGGTCGGGAAGCCCGGGCCCGCACTCGGATCGGCCAGTGCGTCCCGCAGGAACGGGATGATGCCGCGCTCCAGCAGGGCGTGCCGCCAGGCCTCGCGGGCCCGCGCCACCTCGTCGGGTATCGCCTCGCTCTCGTCCGCCCCCACCTCGGTCGCACTGTTGCGGACGGCCGTGACCAGCAGCCCGATCACGGCGAAGAGCAGGGCCGCCGCGGTGAGCGCGCCGAAGAGCCAACCCGCCGTCAGCATGGTCTGGGCGAAGGCCGGTTCGGGCTCGATCATCTTCAGGATGTAGCCGACGAGCAGGAAGATCAGCATGGCGGTGCCGGCCAGGACCGGTGCGAGGACCGCGACCACGGCGCTGACGCCCGCGCCGCCGCCGCTGCTGTGATCGTCGTACTCGTCCCCCGTCGTACCGGGTGCGGAGAGCGCCTCGTCGCGTCGTTCCTCGCGGACCTTCACGTAGTGGCCGTACTCGGCGGCCGCCGCGGCCGCCAGCAGGGCGCTGGCGCCCTGGGCCATGGTGCGCAGCTGTTCGGCGTTCAGCCGCTCGCCGAGTGTGGCGAGCTCGGGCCGTTCGCTCGCTGCGCGCAGTGCCTCGTCGATGAGCCGGTCGAATTCGGGCCGGTCTTCGGTCAGCAGGTGCGGAGCGCTGGTCATGTGCATCCCCCGATGCTCCGTAGAAGCCGGTTTGCCCGCGTAGACCCGGGCGCCGGCGGAAACGGAGGAGAGCCTGCTACGGATAGAGCGATGGTAGAGCGCCCACACCACGCCGTGACAGGGGCTTTCCGGAAATACCCCTCTGCGTAAGCTCTCAGTCGCTCAGCGGCAGCCGTACGACGAGCAGCTTGCCGGCCATCGTCACGCCGCCGTCCATCGCGATGGCGAGCCCGTCCGCGTAGACGTGCGGGCCGTCCACGGCCTCCGGGCCGCGGGACTCGTCGCCGTCCTCGGTGCCCACTTCGCCGAGCAGGTACGGGATGGGGCTGTGGCCGTGCACGACGCGGCTGCCGCCGTAGGTGTCGAGCAGTTCGCGGACGGCCTGGGGGCCGGTCTCCTCGTCGCGGAACGCGAAGCGCTTGGTGAACTTCCGGAAGAGGTCCCACGTGATGTCGACGTCGCCCCGGTTGAGGAGCTCGTGGATGGTGTCGTTGACGTCCTCGATGGAGTCGCCGTAGTCGAGGTAGGCCGTGGTGTCGGAGTGCAGCAGCAGGTGGTCCTCCTCCAGGACGGCCGCGTCCAGCCGCGACATCCACTGGATGTGCACGTCCTGCAGGCGCTCCATGTCGGTGCGCTGGCCGCCGTTGAGCAGCCAGGCGGCCTGGAAGGTGGCGGTGCCGGCCCCGGAGACGACAGGGGTGTCGCCGAACCGCTTGGCGCCGATGAGCAGCAGCTCGTGATTGCCCATCAGGGCCTTGCAGTACCCGCCGGCGGCGGCCGCCTCGGCGGACAGCCGCATGACGAGGTCGATGACGCCGATGCCGTCGGGGCCGCGGTCGGTGAAGTCGCCGAGGAACCAGAGCCGGGCGTTGCCCGCGGACCAGCGGCCCTCCGTGTCGATCAGGCCCTGGGCGTGCAGCTCGGTGACGAGCTCGTCGAGGTAGCCGTGGACGTCGCCGACGACGTACAGCGGGCCGGGGCCCGCGGTGTCCTGCGGGACGTACTGGACCTGGACGGTGTCGCCGGGGCCGCCGAGCGGGCTGCGGCCGATGACGGGGAGGTCCCGGTAGGTCGGGGTGTAGCCCTCGAGGTCGTCCTCCTCGGGACCCTGGGGCGTCGCGTGCTCCGGTTCGGCGTCGGCGTGCGCGTGGGGGTGAGAGTGGCCCTGGGGACGCCCCTGGAGGTGCTCCTCGCGGCGCGGGTCCTGACGCGGGTCCTGACGCGGATCGTGGTGCGGGGCCGGCGGCGCAGACGCGGGCGGCTGCGGCGCGTAGCCGGGCTGCGGCGGCACGACGGCCTGTGGGGCGTCCTCGTAGTACGCGGGGTACTCGCCGTACACGGGAGCCTCGTCGGGCAGACCGGTGGCTACGGCGTACGGAGCAGCGGGTTCGGTGACTGGCACCCGGAAGTCCCGCAGCGTTTCCGTCCGCATCGCGGGTCCCTGACCGGCCCCCTGAGTCATCGACCCCTCCACCACCGTCGCGCTGCCGTACACCTGCGGACCCTCCTGACCTCCGGGGAGGAGGGTCCGTGATGTCGTGCGCCCATCATAGGAATGCGGCTCGCGCTCTGTGACGCACCAGGGGTGGTGAATCCTTTGCGGAGCGTATCGTTCCTACCGTTTTTGCCCGATATTGCCGTTGCTGAAATCCTGGACCGACCGCCGATCAGGCCGACCGGACGGTCTGCCGGTCAGTCCTGGGCCGGAGATCGGGGCGGGCTGACGGTCCTTCGGGGCTGCCTGCGCTGCGACGAGGTACGGATGATCAGCTCGGTCGGGACGACCTGTTCGACCGGGCGTCCGGTGTCCACGCCCTCGATCGCGTCGATGAGCAGCTGCACGACGGCGGTGCCGATGCGGCGCGGTTTGAGGGACAGGGTGGTGATGGGCGGCTCGGTGTTGGCGTACACGGTGGACTCGCTGCAGCAGACGAGCAGCAGGTCCTCGGGGACGCGCAGGCCGTAGCGGCGGGCGGCGGCGAGCAGGTCGGTGCCGTTGGGGTCGAAGAGTCCGTAGACGGCGTCGGGGCGGTCGGGGCGGGCGAGGAGCCGGTCGGCGGCGACGGCGCCCGCGCACGGGTCGTGGGCGGGGTAGGACTCGTAGACGGGGTCCTGGCCGACGCGCTCGCACCAGTTGAGGTAGGCGGTGGTGGACAGGCGGGTGTAGGTGTCGGTGGTGGTGCCGGTGAGCAGCCCGATCCGGCGGGCGCCGGCGGCGGCGAGGTGGTCGAGGAGGCCGAGCACGGCGGCCTCGTGGTCGTTGTCGACCCAGGCGGTCACGGGGAGGGAGCCGGCCGGCCGGCCGTCGGAGACCACGGGAAGGCCCTGGCGGACCAGCTCGGTGACGACGGGATCGTGGTCGGAGGGGTCGATGACGACGGTGCCGTCGAGGGCGACGTTGGACCACACGTCGTGGCGGGAGGTGGCGGGGAGGATGACGAGGGCGTATCCGCGGGCGAGCGCCGCCGAGGTGGCGGCCCTGGCCATCTCGGCGAAGTACGCGAATTCGGTGAAGGTGAAAGGTTCATCCCCGTATGTCGTCACGGTCAGGCCGATGAGGCCGGACTTGCCGGTACGGAGGGTGCGGGCGGCGGCCGACGGGCGGTAGCCCAGCCGGTCGGCGACCTCGCGAACGTGGCGGCGGGTGGCGTCGGGCAGCCGTCCCTTGCCATTGAGCGCGTCGGAGACGGTCGTGATGGAGACGCCCGCCGCGGCGGCCACGTCCCTGATGCCGGCCCGGCCTTGTCGGCCGGCGGCCCGCCGGGTGGTCTCGGTCCGGCTCACCTGATGCTTCCCTGCTGCTGTCATGGCGAGCCGATAGTAGGGCTCGGTGGGGTGCGCGGTCCGGGTGCATATGCACGCGTTGACAGGCACGTTTCTGCATGGTTCGCCACCCCCAATGACCTTGGAAATGAAGGCGCTTGATGGCGCGAGTGGAGGGTGAAGCTTGTCGGCGGGTCCGGGCATGCCAAACCGGTGAGGTTTCGGGTCGATCTCAACTCACCTGTACGAGGGACGCGCGCCACGGCGCAGGCCACCAGCGCGCGCATATATGCGTGCGCTCCCCCTCATTCCAGGCGCCCCCATTCTCGGAAGGCGGGAATCCTCATAAGGTGAGCAGTATTGAGTCGACGGCGACGTCGTACGGGACGGTCGAGGAGGACCTGCGGTGAGCGAGAACAGCCCGAAGCTGCGCGCCGAGCTGGACGGCATTCCGACATACAAGCCCGGCAAGCCGGCCGCCGCGGGCGGGCCCGTCGCGTACAAGCTGTCCTCGAACGAGAACCCGTACCCGCCGCTGCCGGGCGTGCTGGAGAGCGCAGTCACGGCGGCCGGGACCTTCAACCGGTACCCCGACATGGCCTGCACCGGCCTGGTGAACGAGATCGCCGAGCGGTTCGGCGTGCCCGTCGAGCACGTGGCCACGGGCACCGGCTCGGTGGGCGTGGCCCAGTCGCTGATCCAGTCCACCGCGGGCCCGGGCGACGAGGTCATGTACGCCTGGCGCTCCTTCGAGGCGTACCCGATCATCACGCAGATCTCGGGCGCGACCTCGGTGCAGGTCCCGCTGACCGACGGCGACGTGCACGACCTGGACGCCATGGCCGCGGCGATCACCGAGCGGACCCGGCTGATCTTCGTCTGCAACCCGAACAACCCCACCGGCACCGCCGTGCGCCGCGCCGAGCTGGAGCGGTTCCTGGACCAGGTGCCCTCGGACGTCCTGGTGGTCCTGGACGAGGCGTACCGCGAGTTCGTGCGCGACACGGACGTCCCGGACGGTATCGAGCTCTACCGCGACCGCCCCAACGTCGCCGTGCTGCGTACGTTCTCCAAGGCGTACGGGCTCGCCGGCCTGCGGGTCGGCTTCGCGGTCGCGCACGAGCGGGTGGCCGCGGCGCTGCGCAAGACGGCGGTGCCCTTCGGTGTCAGCCAGCTCGCGCAGGACGCGGCGGTTGCCTCGCTGCGCGCCGAGGACGAGCTGATGGGCCGGGTGGGGGCGCTGGTGGGCGAGCGGGCGCGGGTCCACGAGACGCTGCTGGCGCAGGGCTGGACCGTGCCGGACACGCAGGCGAACTTCGTGTGGATGCGCCTCGGCGAGCGGACCGTGGATTTCGCGGCCGCCTGCGAGAAGGCCGGTGTGGTGGTCCGGCCCTTCGCGGGTGAGGGCCTTCGGGTCACGATCGGTGAGCCCGAGGCGAATGACCTCTTCCTGCACACGGCGGGGGCGTTCTTCAAGGAGCTCTAGGCTCCGCGAACGCGAACGCGCGAACGCGGATTGCCGGCCGGGACCGGCGCGCGGACGGGGTGGGGCGGGAGCCTCAGGCCAGTTCCACGCGGACGGGGTCGCCGTCGCGGACGGTGGACAGTAGGCGGGGGTCGCCGTCGAACGAGCCGAGCACGTTGCACGGGCTCGCCAGGCGGCTCTCGCCTCCGCGCGAGATGGGCGTCGGGCCGTAGGGCAGCGCCAGGGCGTCGCCCTCGGTCCAGAACGCGACCGTGCCGGGCTCGACCACCTGCCGGGCGTCGTCCTCCAGGGCCACGGAGACGCCGGTGTCGAAGTAGACCTCCTCGCCCCACGTGTTCGCGGAGGCGGAGATCGGAAGGGCCTCGGCCAGCGCCTTGCTGGTCGGGGTCTCGTCGAGGGTTGCGGTGAGCTGGCCCGAGGGCCAGGAGATTCGTATCTGCATGAGCCGCATTCAACAATCTGTTGAATGGATTGGCTAGAGGGGTACCCCGGGTGAAGGCGGTCGAAAGCCGTGCGCCATAATGCTTGTGAATGTGAACGCGTTCACAAGCGTGTCTGCTTCCTCCCTGATTGGGCGGGTTCGGAAGTCAGGCTTCCCCTGTGATCACGGCGACACGAAGGAGACGAGGACGTGGACCTGGCTCTGGCGCCAGAAACCCTGGCGCGATGGCAGTTCGGCATCACCACCGTCTATCACTTCCTCTTCGTGCCCTTGACGATCTCGCTCGCCGCGCTCACGGCCGGCCTGCAGACCGCCTGGGTGCGCACCGAGAAGGAGAAGTACCTCAGAGCCACCAAGTTCTGGGGAAAGCTTTTCTTGATCAATATCGCGATGGGTGTCGTCACCGGCATCGTCCAGGAGTTCCAGTTCGGCATGAACTGGTCCGACTACTCGCGGTTCGTGGGTGACGTCTTCGGCGCCCCCCTCGCCTTCGAAGCGCTGATCGCCTTCTTCTTCGAGTCCACCTTCATCGGACTGTGGATCTTCGGCTGGGACAAGCTGCCCAAGAAGATCCACCTGGCCTGCATCTGGATGGTGTCCATCGGCACCGTCCTGTCCGCCTACTTCATCCTGGCGGCGAATTCCTGGATGCAGCACCCGGTCGGATACCGGATCAACGAGGAGCGTGGCCGGGCCGAGCTCACCGACTTCTGGCTCGTGCTCACCCAGAACACCGCGCTCACCCAGTTCTTCCACACGATCACGGCCGCCTTCCTCGTCGGGGGTGCGTTCATGGCCGGCATCTCCGCCTACCACCTGGCGCGCAAGAAGCACGTCCCCGTGATGCGCAGCTCGCTGCGCCTGGGCCTCGTGGTCCTGATCATCGCCGGCCTGGGCACCGCGATCAGCGGTGACCTGCTCGGCAAGGTCATGTTCAAGCAGCAGCCCATGAAGATGGCCGCCGCCGAGGCGCTCTGGGACGGTGAGGCGCCCGCTCCCTTCTCCGTCTTCGCCTACGGAGACGTCGAGAAGGGCCACAACAAGGTGGCCATAGAGATCCCGGGTCTGTTGTCCTTCCTGGCCAACGACGACTTCACCTCCTTCGTCCCGGGCATCAACGACGTCAACAAGGCCGAGCAGGAGAAGTTCGGACCGGGCGACTACCGGCCCAACATCCCCGTCGCCTACTGGGGCTTCCGCTGGATGATCGGCTTCGGCATGGCCTCGCTCGGCGTGGGCGTGCTGGGGCTCTGGCTGACCCGCAAGAAGTTCCTGCTGCCGCCGGGGCTGCGCACCGGCGAGGACGAGGTACCGAACCTGGTGCTCTTCAAGAAGGCACTGAGCCCCAAGGTCGGCAACCTCTACTGGATGGTCGCCCTCTGGACCACCGGCTTCCCGCTCATCGCCAGCTCCTGGGGATGGATCTTCACCGAGATGGGTCGCCAGCCGTGGGTGGTCTACGGAGTCCTGCGCACCCGCGACGCGGTCTCGCCGCACGTCTCCCAGGCCGAGGTGCTCACCTCGATGATCGGCTTCACCCTGCTCTACGCCGTGCTCGCCGTGATCGAGGTCAGGCTCCTGGTCAAGTACGTGAAGCTCGGCCCGCCGGAGCTCACCGAGGCAGACCTCAACCCGCCCACCAAGATCGGCGGGGACGACAAGAACCCCGACCGGCCGATGGCCTTCTCGTACTGAGGCTGAGGAGAACGCACCATGGAGCTCCACGACGTCTGGTTCGTGCTGATCGCCGTTCTGTGGATCGGCTACTTCTTCCTGGAGGGCTTCGACTTCGGCATCGGCGTACTGACCAAGCTGCTCGCCCGCGACCGCACGGAGAAGCGGGTCCTGATCAACACGATCGGGCCCGTGTGGGACGGTAACGAGGTCTGGCTGCTCACGGCCGGCGGTGCGACCTTCGCCGCCTTCCCCGACTGGTACGCCACCCTCTTCTCCGGCTTCTACCTGCCGCTGCTGCTCATCCTGGTCTGCCTGATCATCCGGGGCGTGGCCTTCGAGTACCGGCACAAGCGCCCTGACGAGAGCTGGCAGGCCAACTGGGAACACGCGATCTTCTGGACCTCGCTGATCCCCGCGTTCCTGTGGGGCGTGGCCTTCGCCAACATCGTGCGCGGAGTGAAGATCGACCAGGACAAGGAGTACGTCGGCAGCTTCCTCGACCTGCTCAACGTCTACTCGCTCCTCGGCGGACTGGTCACCCTCACGCTGTTCACCTTCCACGGCGCGGTCTTCGCCTCGCTCAAGACCGTCGGTGACATCCGGGACCGGGCACGCAGGACGGCGACCGTGCTGGGGCTCGTCACCGCCGTGCTGGCGCTGGTCTTCCTCACCTGGACGCAGGCCTCGCGCGGCGACGGGAAGAGCCTGATCGCGATGGCCGTCGCGGTGCTGGCCCTCCTGGGGGCGCTCGGCTCCAACCTGGCGGGCCGCGAGGGCTGGTCGTTCGCACTGTCCGGGATCACCATCGCGGCTGCCGTCGCGATGCTCTTCCTGACGCTCTTCCCGAACGTGATGCCTTCCTCGCTCGACCCGGCCTGGAGCCTCACGGTCACCAACGCCTCGTCCAGCCCGTACACGCTGAAGATCATGACCTGGTGTGCCGCCGTGGCCACTCCGCTCGTGCTGCTCTACCAGGGCTGGACGTACTGGGTGTTCCGCAAGCGGATCGGGACGCAGCACATCGTCGACGCGCACTGAGCCCAGTGCCGGTGGACGCGCCCGCGTCCTCGCGCCACCTGACCCGCCGGCCCGGCCGGCCCTCCCCCGGAGGATGTTTCACGTGAAACCGATCGACCCGCGCCTGCTCCGGTACGCCCGGTCCACCCGCCTCTTCCTGGGGGCGGTGGTGGCCCTGGGGCTCGCCGGGGCGGGGCTGGTCGTCGGTCAGGCGATGCTCATCGCCGAGATCGTGGTCGGCGCCTTCGAGCAGGGCCTCGACGGCGAGGCGCTCCGTTCGCCGCTGTTGCTGCTCGCGGCGGTGGCGCTCGGCCGCGCTCTGATCGCATGGCTGACGGAGCTGGCCGCGCACCGTGCCAGTGCGGCGGTCAAGTCGGAACTGCGGGGCCGGCTGCTGGACCGGGCCGCGGAGCTCGGGCCCGGGCGTCCGGGCGGGCAGCGGACCGGATCGCTGGTGTCGCTGGCCACCCGGGGCGTGGACGCGCTCGACGACTACTTCTCCCGCTACCTGCCCCAGTTGGGGCTCGCGGTCGTGGTGCCGGTGGCAGTGCTCGCCCGCATCGTCACCGAGGACTGGGTGTCGGCGGCCATCATCGTGGTCACCCTCCCCCTCATCCCGGTTTTCATGGTCCTCATCGGCATGGCCACCCAGTCCCGGATGGACCGCCAGTGGCGGCTCCTGTCGCGGCTGTCGGGGCACTTCCTCGACGTGGTGGCCGGTCTTCCCACCCTGAAGGTCTTCGGCCGGGCCAAGGCGCAGGCCGAGTCCATCCGCAAGATCACCGACGACTACCGGCGGGCGACGATGCGGACGCTGCGCATCGCCTTCCTCTCGTCCTTCGCCCTGGAACTGCTGGCGACCCTGTCGGTCGCGCTGGTGGCCGTGACCATCGGCATGCGACTGGTCCACGGCGAACTCGACCTCTACACGGGCCTGGTCATCCTGATCCTGGCGCCCGAGGCCTACCTGCCGCTGCGGCAGGTGGGAGCGCAGTACCACGCTGCCGCGGAGGGGCTGGCGGCCGCCGAGGAGATCTTCGAGGTCCTGGAGACCCCCGACGCCGGGCCGGCCGGTACGGCGGAGCTGCCGGGCGGCGCTCCCCTGCGGATCGAGATCGACGGGGTCGCCGTCCGCTACGAGGGCCGGGACGAGGACTCGCCCCGGCCCGTCTCGCTGACTGTCGGACCGGGGGAGTGCGTGGCCCTCACCGGCCCGAGCGGCGCCGGCAAGTCCACGTTGCTCCAGGTGCTGCTGGGGTTCGTGCGGCCGACCGCCGGGCGGGTGCGGATCGCGGGCGTGGACCTGGCCGAGCTGTCGCCGGAGCACTGGCGGGAGCGGATCGCGTGGGTGCCCCAGCGGCCGCACCTGTTCGCCGGCACCGTCGCCGAGAACGTACGGCTGGCCCGGCCCGCCGCCCGTGACAGCGAGGTGACCGCCGCCCTGAAGGACGCCGGCGCCTGGGAGTTCGTGTCCGCGCTGCCGCGCGGCGCCGAGACCCTGCTGGGCGAGGGCGGCGTGGGGCTGTCCGCCGGGCAGCGGCAGCGGCTGGCGCTGGCGCGGGCCTTCCTGGCGGACCGGCCGGTGCTGCTGCTGGACGAGCCGACGGCTGCACTGGACGGCGAGACCGAGGCCGGGATCGTGGACGCGGTCCGGCGGCTTTCCTCGGGACGGACGGTCCTGCTGGTCGTGCACCGGCCGGCCCTGCTCGCCGTCGCGGACCGGGTGGTCCGCATGACGGCCGGTCCCGTTCCCGACGGGTCCGGCGCACTCCCCCGCGCCGCAGGGTCCGCGGCGGACGCCGAAGAGCCGGCCGCCGGTGGCCCGGGCCCCGATGCCGGTGAGTGGATCCTCGGCGCCGCTCCCGAGCGGCTGCGGCTCGGCGGGACGCCGTCCGACGCGGGCGGAGCCGATCCGCTGCGCCGGGTGCGGGCGGTGGCCAGGGCATGGCAGGGACGGTTCAGGCTGGGGCTGTTGCTCGGGTCACTGGCCGTCGGCTGCAGCGTCGGCCTGATGGCCGTGTCGGGCTGGCTGATCTCAAGGGCCTCCGAACAGCCCCCCGTCCTCTATCTGATGGTGGCCGTCACCGCGACCCGGGCCTTCGGAATGGGCCGCGCCGTCTTCCGGTACGCCGAACGGCTCGTCTCGCACGACGCTGTCCTGCGGATGCTCGCCGACCTCAGGGTGTCCGTGTACCGGCGGCTGGAGCGCATCGCACCCGCCGGGCTGCGCGAGCACCGGCGCGGGGACCTGCTGGCCCGGCTGGTCGCCGACGCCGACGCCCTGCAGGACTACTGGCTGCGCTGGCTGCTGCCCGTCGGCACCGCGGTACTCGTCGGAACGGGCTCCGTCGCCTTCACCACATGGCTGCTGCCCGAGGCCGGGGCCGTACTCGCCGTCGGCCTCCTCGCCGCCGGCATCGGGGTCCCGCTGGTCAGCGGCGCCTGCGCCCGCCGTGCGGAGCGCAGGCTCGCCCCGGCACGGGGCGAGCTCGCCACCCGGGTGGCGGACCTGCTGACCGGTACTGCGGAGCTGACCGTGGCCGGGGCGCTGGCGGACCGCAAGGGCCGGGCTCGGGAGAGCGACGGCGTGCTGACGCGCATCGCCGCGCGGGGCGCCGCCGCGGGCGGGCTGGGCGGCGGGCTGTCCGCCCTCGTCTGCGGGCTCACGGTCGTGGCCGCCGCGGCCGTTGCCGCGGACGCCGTCCACGACGGACGGCTGTCCGGGGTCGCCATGGCCGTCGCGGTCCTGACACCCCTCGCCGCCTTCGAGGCGGTGACCGGACTCCCCCTCGCCGTCCAGTACCGCCAGCGGGTGCGCCGTAGCGCCGAACGGGTCTACGAGGTCATCGACGCGCCCGTCCCCGTCGCCGAGCCGAAGCAGCCTGCCGAGGCGCCCGCCTCGCCCTTCCCGCTGAGGCTGGCCGGGCTGTGCGCCCGCCACCCGGGCCAGGAGCGTGACGCGCTGCACGGACTGGACCTCACCCTGGAGGCCGGCCGCCGCATCGCGGTCGTCGGTCCCTCGGGCTCCGGCAAGACCACGCTGGCCCAGGTCATGCTCCGGTTCCTGGACCCGGCCGAAGGCTCCTACCGCCTGGGCGGCGCCGACGCGCGCACGCTCGACAGCGACGACGTACGGGGGCTGGTCGGCCTGTGCGCCCAGGACGCGCACCTCTTCGACAGCTCGGTGCGGGAGAACCTCCGGCTGGCCCGCACCGGGGCGAGCGAGGAGCAGCTGAGGGACGCGCTGGCCGCGGCCCGGCTGTTGGAGTGGGCGGACGGCCTTCCGGACGGGCTGGACACGCTGGTCGGCGAGCACGGCGAGCGGATCTCGGGCGGCCAGCGCCAGCGCCTGGCCCTCGCCCGGGCCCTGCTGGCGGACTTCCCCGTACTGGTCCTGGACGAGCCGGCCGAGCACCTGGACCTGGCCACGGCGGACGCCCTGACCACGGACCTGCTGGCCGCGACGGAGGGCCGCACCACCGTGCTGATCACGCACCGGCTGGCCGGCCTGGAAGCGGTCGACGAGGTCCTCGTGCTGGACCGCGGCGAGGTCGTGCAGCGCGGCGGGTACGCGGAGCTGGCCGCGGTCGAGGGGCCGCTGCGCCGGATGCTGGAGCGGGAACGCGCAACGGACGGGACTTTGGCCAACTTTCCCCTCTAATGGGGACTAACTACTCTCAAGGACATGTCAGCGCAGCCGTCGCAGCAATCACCAGATCCCCTGCCGGATCCATCGCAGGGGACACCGGACCCCCTGGTCGCCGGCACCGAGGCCGCCAAGAGCCTGCACGGACTGTCCACCGAGCTCACGGCGCGGGTACCGCAGCTGCTGGAGGCCATGCGGTCGGTCGGCACCGGGCTGGAGCTGCACTCCACGCTCGACCGCATCTGCGAGACCGCGGCAGAGCTCGCGGGCGCCCGCTACGCGGCGATCGGTGTCGTCGACACGGAGGGCCGAGGGCTCTCCGACTTCGTCACCCACGGCATCAGCCCGGAGGTGTCCCGGAAGATCGGACACCGTCCGGACGGGAAGCGGGGCCTGCTGGGAGCGTTGATCGCGCACTCCGACACCGTGCGGCTCGCCGACCTGACGAAGGACCCGCGCTCGGCGGGCTTCCCGGCGCACCACCCGCCCATGAAGACCTTCCTCGGAGTCCCGATCCGCGTGCAGGGCGAGATCTTCGGCAACCTGTACCTCGCCGAGAAGAACGGCGGCGTCGAGTTCAACGACTACGACGTCCACATGGTCCGGGTGTTGGCCACCGAGGCGGGCATCGCCATCGGCAATGCCCGGCTGTACGAGGCGGCCACCCAGCGCGAGCGCTGGATCGACGGCTCGGTCGCCGTCACCACCGCCCTGCTGTCCGGCGGGGACGCCGACGACGCCCTCTCGGTGGTGGCCGAGCAGGCCCGCCGGCTGGCGGACTCCGCCGCCGGGATCGTCCTGCTGCCGGCCGAAGAGGGCGGGATGGAGATCGTCGCCGTATCCGCGGAGAACCCGGCCACCTCGCTCGGAGTGGTGCTCCCGGGCGAGAGTCCGGTCGTCGACCATCTGTTGCGCGGGGAGCCGGTCTTCACGGACGACGCCTCGGCGGACCCCCGCATGATCAGCCGGCTCACCAGCCAGTACGGCCCCTGCATGATGCTGCCCCTGCACAGCGGTGGGCGGGTGCTGGGCGCACTGGTCACGCCCCGTGCGCGGGGCAAGCGCCCCTTCACCGAGGCCGAGCGGACCCTGGCCACTCAGTTCGCCTCGCAGGCGGCGCTCGCGCTGATGATGGCCGAGGCGCAACGCGATCGGGAGCGGCTGGCGGTCTTCGAGGACCGCGACCGGATCGCCCGTGACCTGCACGACCTCGTCATCCAGCGGCTGTTCGCGACCGGGATGATGCTGGAGGGCGCCCAGCGCCGGTCGATCGTCCCCGAGGTACGCGACGGCGTGGGCAAGGCCGTGGACGAACTGGACGTGACGATCCAGGAGATCCGCACGGCGATCTTCGCTCTCCAGCAAGGGCCTGCGGAGGCCCCGTCAGGGCTGCGCACCCGCGTCCTGCGGGAGATCAACATGGCGGCCGTTCCGCTCGGCTTCAAGCCCGCGCACCGCTTCCTCGGGCCGGTCGACACGGTCGTCGGCGAGCTGGTCGGCAAGAACCTGATCGCCGCGTTGCGCGAGGCGCTGTCCAATGCCTTCCGGCACGCCGACGCGTCCCGGATCGAGGTGGTCCTGGACTGCACCGTCACGCTGCCCGACGGTAGACCCGGAGTCCGGCTGGAAGTCGCCGACGACGGGGTGGGCATCCCCGAGAGCGGCCGGCGCAGCGGCCTGCGCAACCTGCGGCGGCGGGCGGAGTCGCTGGGCGGCACGAGCTCCTACGGCCCGGGCATCGGGGAGGCCGGCGGCGGGACCACCCTCGTCTGGGAGGCCCCGCTCCAGTAGTGCTGCGTTACGCGGCAGCCTAGGCCTGGTGTCCTGCGAGGCGTTCGGCCAGGATGCGCTCGATGACGAGGGCGACCCCGTCCTCGTTGTTGGCGACCGTACGGCCGGACGCGGCCGCGATCACATCGGGATGGGCGTTGCCCATCGCGTAGGAGGTGCCGGCCCAGCTGAGCATCTCCACGTCGTTCGGCATGTCCCCGAAGGCGACGACCTCGGCGGGGGAGATGCCCCGCTCGGCGCAGCACAGGGCCAGGGTGCTCGCCTTGGACACGCCGTGCCCGCTGACCTCCAACAGGGAGGTGGGGCTGGACCGGGTGATCGACGCGTATGTGCCGGCGGCGGAGCGTGCCAGTGCGAGGAACTCGTCCGGGGCGACCTCGGAGTGGTGAGCCAGAAGCTTGAGAACGGGTGCGGCACTTTCGTCCGTGTTCTCGTGGAGTAGCTGCTCGGCGGTCGCGAGCCTGGCGCCCGGATCCTTGAAGAAGGGCGGGTAGGCCGGCTCGTAGTTGATGCCGGTGGTCAGCTCGACCGCGAAGGACGTGCCGGGTGCCGCCGCGCGCAGGGCCTCGACGACGGATAGTGCGGCCGTCCTCGGAAGAGCCCTGACCTGTACGAACTCCCGCCCGGCGTGCAGGTCGACCACCGCCGCGCCATTGGCGCAGATCGCGAGGCCGTGGCCGTGGACATGGTCGGCGACCACGTCCATCCACCGGGCGGGGCGGCCGGTGACGAAGAAGACCTCGATTCCCGCCTCCTCCGCGGCGGCGAGTGCGGCGACGGTGCGCGGCGAGACGGACTGGTCATCGCGCAGCAGGGTGCCGTCGAGGTCGGTGGCGATGAGCCGGGGCGTGGGGGTTTGCCCGTCCGGGCACTGAGGAGCCGAGGTCACGGCTCCATCTTCGCCCATGGGAGGGGAGGACCGGACCATGATCAAGCCAGGCTGCCGCGGCGGGCTGTGGGCGATGTTTCACGTGAAACATCTCTGCGGCTCGATGTTTCACGTGAAACATCGACCCGCCGTAGGCTCGATGCATGAGTCTGCGTCTGAGCACGGTGATCCTTCCGGTACGTCGATGGCACGAGGGGGGTCGGGACCAATGGCTGCGCGCCGAGCAGCTCGGCTTCCACACCGCCTACACCTACGACCACCTGTCGTGGCGGACCTTCCGCGACGGCCCCTGGTTCGGTGCGGTGCCCACCCTGACCGCGGCGGCCGCCGCCACTGAGCGGATGCGCCTCGGCACACTCGTCACCTCGCCGAACTTCCGCCACCCGGTGACCCTCGCCAAGGACCTCATCACCCTCGACGACGTCTCGGGCGGCCGTGTCACGCTCGGCATCGGCGCCGGTGGAAACGGGTTCGACGCGACGGCCCTGGGCCAGGAGGCCTGGTCCCCGCGGGAGCGCGCCGATCGCTTCGCCGAGTTCGTGCCGCTGCTGGACCGGCTGCTGACCGAAGGCTCCGTGAGCCACGAGGGCACCTTCTACTCCGCAGAGGAGGCCCGCAACATCCCCGGCTGTGTTCAGGGACCGCGGCTGCCGTTCGCGGTCGCCGCGACCGGACCGCGCGGTCTGCGGCTCGCCGCCCGGTACGGCCAGGCGTGGGTGACCACGGGTGACCCGAAGCTCTTCGAGAACGGCACGCCCGAGCAATCGCTGGAGGCACTGCGCGGACAGCTCGAACGGCTCGAGAAGGCCTTCGTGGAGATCGGCCGGGACCCCGAGCCCATGGAGAAGATCCTGCTGACCGGCTTCACGCCCGAGGCCAACACCGTGCTCGCGTCCGTGGATGCGTTCGTCGACTTCGCAGGCCGGCACCGCGAGCTGGGATTCACGGAGCTCGTGATCCACGCACCGATCCCGGACTCCGACTTCGCCGCGGACGAGGCCGTCTTCGAGGAGATCGCCACCGAGGCCCTGGCGCAGCTCGACAGCTGATCCACCGGTCGTCGCCGCTCCCGGACGGAGCGGCGACGACCGGTGCGGGACACCGGGTTCCCTACCCGTCCCGGCCGTTCAGCTGCGTCAGCAGCCGCTCGGCGGAGGGCAGGAGCCAGTCCGGCACATCGTCCTCGGGAAGCGCCCGTGCCTCGTCGATCAGCGCGGTGACTCGGGCCGCACCCGCTTCCGCGTCGCCGCGCTCCTGCTCCGTCCAGGCCGCGTTGTTCAGGCACTGGAACCGGTCCCGCAGGTGGTCCGGGCCGAGCTCCGCGTAGGTCCGGCCGGACCGGTCCCACAGCTCGATCTCCTCCCGGCGCAGTGCGTCGACCTGCGCCGGGCTCAAGGGGGCCGTCCGGGCCGGATCCGTGTCCTGGTCCCCGTCGGCTTCCCGGGCGGTGGCGACGTACCGGTCGAGCACCTGGGCCAGCTGGTGCCAGGTCTGGGCGAGTTCGGACCGCAGGGCAGGCACTTCGGGATCGGCGGCGAGGGCCGCCTCCAGTACCGCCGCGGCCTCCCCCATGCGTCCCCGGGCAAGATCCACCGTGGTGGCGGTGATCTCATCGCGCAGACCCAGCCAGGCCAGGGAGCGCAGAACCCGCACCTCGGCGACGGGGTCGGTGGCCGTCCTGCGGTGCAGCTCCAGGGCCCGTTCGTAGGCGGCGACAGCCTCCTCGGCCAGCCCCGCGTCGTCCAGGGTGTCGGCGGCCGACTGCGCCAGGCTCGCCTGCGGCCGGGGGTCCTCCCAGCCCTTGGTCACCTCCGCCGCCAGCAGGTACTGCTCCGCCGCGGGGCGGAGCTCGCCCAGCCGGCGCAGCAGGTCGCCCAGGAACTCCCGTACGAACACGGTCTGCCCGTCGCCGTGCTCCAGCAGGTCCGGCAGGGCCGACTGCAGTACCTCGGCGGCTTCGGCGGTGCGCTCGTTGCGCGCGTACGCCCTGGCCAGCAGCAGCCGGGCCTGCGCACCGCCGTCGGCCCCGAGGCCGGCCCGGTCGAACCAGTGGGCCGCGGTCAGCGCGTGCGCCGCGGCCTCCGCCGTCTCGCCCCGCCGCAGCAGGATGTCCGCGAGGGTCAGCCGTACGACGCCCTGCGCCTCGGCATCGGTCAGTTCGGCGGCATGCTCCAGCCCGGACCGGGCCGTCCGCTCCGCCTCCTCGGCGCGGTCCAGCGACATCAGCACCCCGGCCCGCAGCACCAGGGGGTCCACCGCCTGCCAGGGGCGACCCGCCGCGAGCGCCCGCGCGGCGCTCGCCGCCAGCATCGGCAGGGCCCGCTCCGGGTCGCCCTGTGCCAAGGTCACCCGGCCCAACATCTCCTCGGCCTCCGCCACCAGGTCCGGCGCGGCTTCCTCGTGGGCGGCGATGAAGGCCGTCAGTTCGGCGGCGAACTCACCATGACCGTGCTCCTGGTCCCCTTCCTGGGGATGGCCGTGGTCGTCGTGCCCGCCCGGGCCGGCGGCCTCCACCGTGCGCAGGTACGACTCCAGCCGGATCGCCGACAGCTCCGCGAGGGCGATCCGCCGCGCCCGCAGCGGCTCGGCGTGGTCCAGAGCCTCGGCGGATCGCAGGGCGGCCCGCAGCAGGCCGCGGACCTCGGAGGGCGCAGCCGCGGACTGAGCGGCCGCGCCCGCCATCCGCAGCTCCGCGAGCGCCGCCCGCTCCGCCCGGCCGAGCGCCCGGTACTCGTCCCGGACGGCGGCCAGGAGTTCGCGCGCCTCCGGCGCCCCGCCCCGCGCCGCGGCCAGCGCCTGCTGGTCCGCGAGGTCCGCACGGACCAGCGCGTCAGTCCCCGGCTGTGCGTCCAGCCGCAGGGCCACCTCGGCCCACAGCGCGTCCGCACCCGGATGGCCCAGGTCCCGGGCACTGCGGGCCCGCGCCACCAGCTCGGTGAACCCGGTGGGCGTCGTCACGTCCGGCCCCGGAACGGCGGGAGCGGCTTCCGCAGTGGCGGTGGCCGGCCGGGGCAGCCTGGTGCTGCGCACCCCCAGCGGCAGGTCCGCCGTCAGCGGCTCCCGGACGACCCGGGCGAGGAACCGGTCCGAGACCCGCGTGGTGCCGTTGCGCGCGTCGAACTGCCCGGCGATGTCGAGGCAGCCCGCGTAGAGCGCCTCGTACAGCCCGGAGACGGTTCGGGGGGTGCCCTCGTAGGAGACGGCCGGGAGATCCCCGTGCCCCTCTTCCCCCAGGCGGTGCAGCAGGACGAGGATGCCGCCGTGGAAGGCCAGCCGGTCGTCGAGGTTCGCGAGCGGCGCCACGTGGGAGGCGTGTTCGGCCAGGATCTCCAGGCCGCGCGAGGTGTTGCCGGTGAGCGCGCAGAACTCGATGTGCTTGCCGACCGACGGCAGCAGGCTCTCGTTGCCGCGGGCCATGCGGTAGCCGCGCAGGTGATTCGAGCGTGCCTTGTCGGTCCGGCCGAGCCGCAGCAGCGGCAGCAGCGAACTGGCGAGGACGCGGTGCGGCTCCTCGGCGCAGACCAGCTCCCCCGTGAGGACCGGCTGCCACAGTTCCAGGGCCTCGGCGTCGTCGCCCTGCAGGACGGCGTAGTGGCCCTGGCCCCCGAGTTCGCAGGCCTGGCAGTCGCTCATGTCGTCGCGCTCCGCCGCCAGCCAGCTCCGGAAGGCGCGCTCCGCGCGCTCGTCGTCGCCCGTGGCATGGGCCAGCCACAGTTCGGCGTCGCGCACCGGCCGCTCGCTGTATCCGGCGAGCCGGTAGCGGCGCTCCATCTCGTCCAGCCAGCCGGTCGCCGAAGCCAGCGGGATGCCGGGCGAGTCGGCGATGGCCGTGGCCACCCACTTGAACTGCCAGAACAGCGAGTGGGTCTCCCATTCGGAGAAGGCGGCCGGGTCCTTGTCGTACTCCTGCAGCAGACGCGCGAAGGGTACGAGGATCTTCGGCGACTCGGAGCTGTAGAGGTAGGCGTTGATCAGGTTGTCGAGGGCCTCGCGGAACAGGGCCCGGTCGCCGCCGGCCTCGGCCGCGCCGGCCAAGGCCTCCGCGTGTGCGTTGCGCGCGGCACCGTTCGGCGCCTCGCGGTTCTCCGCCAGGCCCCGCACGATCTCCTCGTGCGTCAGGGTCGTCACTTCTGGTCCTCCTCGCCGTCACGGGCATCGGTGGGGTGCGCGGTGGAGTGCGTCGCCCACTCCAGGAGGCCGAGGAAGGCCCGGTTGAGCAGGGCGGAGTCGGCCGGGCGCAGCGGCCGCTGGGACATCAGCAGCGCCTGCCCGTAGAGCGATTCGACGGCGGTGCCGGTCAGTGCCTCGTCCTGCAGGCCGGAGATCCGGCGGATCAGCGGGTTGTTGTGGTTGAGGACCAGGCGGGCGCGGGGCGCGGATCCACGCAGCGCCCCGAGGATGCCGCTCCACAGGGAGTCGGCGCTCTCCATCGCGGCGGTGCGGTCGCGTTCCTGGCGGGCCTGGCGGTCGTCCAGGTAGAGCGCGGGCACGGTGACGGGCTGGAAGGCGCGCAGCACCACGTCGCAGCTCTGGGCTTCGAGGCGGCTGCGCGCGGTGGCCAGGAAGGGTGCGAGCGCCAACTCGGCCGCGGTGGGCACCGGGTCGAGCCGTTCGGTGACGGCTCCGGCGTCCAGCTCGGTCACCTTGAGTTCCGGCCGTACGGAGGGCAGCAGGGCCAGCAGGTCAGCGTCGTAGGTGTAGCCGGCGTTGATGACGCCGAGGCCGTGGGCCGCTGCGATCGGCGCGATCTGGCGGAACTCCTCGACGGTGCGCGTGAAGTGGATGTCGGTGTGGGCCGCCGCGAACTCCTGCAGGCTCATCGAACCGGCGCTGGTCTCGAACGGCAGCCACGGCAGCATCAGCCCCAGCAGTTCGGAGTCGTGCCGGGCCATGGACTTCACACCGAGGTGGTGGACCCGCAGGAACGCGGCCAGGCGGTCCGGGTCGCTCGCCGCGAGCTCGGCGAGCCAGCCGCGGATGCGGGCGCCGAGGGCTTCCCGTACGGCGGAGAGGGTCTCGTCGTCGTACAGGTTCTCGCGGGAGGCGGTGGGCCGCAGGGTGTCCGTGTCGATGACGGCGCGGACGAAGAACGCCCAGTCCGGCAGCAGGTTGTCGGCCCGCTGTGTCAGCAGCATCCCCTTGAGGTGGACGCGGTGTCCGGCCCGATGGGCGGGGCTGGTCGGGTCGGGCAGGACGTACGCCACCCCGCGCACGCCGGCGACCGGCAGGTCGAGGTCGATGCTGTCGAGCGGGGTGAAACCGAAGAGCTCCGCGCAGTGCCCGGCCAGTGCGACGCGGCGGGCGGCGGGGGTGGGGAAGGCGCGCTCCCACACGGCGGGCCGGTCGGTGACGGGGCGAGGCTCGCCGCCCTCGCCGTCGTCGAAGGTGATGTCGTAGGGGAGCAGGGAGCCGTAGTCGCGGGCCAGTTCCTCGACCTTGGCCGGGACGGTCCATTCCGCCGCACCCGGCCTGGCTTCCAGGACGACGGTGGTGCCGGGCTCGGGGCGGGCCGCGTGGGGCAGTTCGCGCACCGTGTAGGAGCCGTCGTCGGTGGCCAGCCATTCCACGGGTGCGGCCTGGGGGTCGCGGGCGGACCGGGTGACCACGCGGATCTGGCGGGCCACGACGAAGCACGCGAGCAGTCCGATTCCGAACTGGCCGAGGAACTCGCGGCGGGTGGCCTCCAGGGCCTGGTCGTGGAGCTCGTCCCCGCTGCCCCGCTTGGAGCTGCGGCCGATGGTGGCGAGGAAGGAATGGGCCTCGGCGGCGGTCAGGCCGATGCCGCTGTCCTCGATGGTCACCCGGCCGCCGGAAGCCGACAGCCGGATGCCGGTCCGTGCCTCCGGGTCGATCGCCTGGCGTGCGGTGACCGCGTCCACCGCGTTCTGCAGGAGCTCGCGGACGTAGACGCGCGGGCTGGAGTAGAGGTGGTGGGAGAGGAGGTCCACCAGACCGCGCAGATCCACCTGGAAGCTGTGGGGCGCGGACGCGGGTGTGGACATGGGTGTGGACGTGGGTGTGGACGTCATGGGGCGTCACCTCGCGTGCAGGCGTGAATGGTTCGGCGATCGCGAGGTCCCCCCCTCACTGATCCCGGAGTGGGACACACATTAGGGGGATGGTCCGACAATCTCCGCGCGATTTCAGGCGTCCGCGCAAGGGCTGTTGGGCCGGGCTACTGGAAGCGCAGGAACTGCGGCGGCACGGCGTCCACCAGCCACACCCCGTTGGCGCTGATCCGGAAGACGTGCCCGGCCGCACGCATCGCCCCGGCGTCCACGCTGAGGACGACGGGCCGGCCGCGGCGCGCGCCGACCCGGGTCGCGGTCTCCCGGTCGGGGGACAGGTGCACGTGGTGGCGGGCCATCGGGCGCAGACCCTCGGCGCGGATCGAGTCGAGGGCGGCGGCCACGGTGCCGTGGTAGAGGTACGCGGGCGGTTCGGCCTCCGGAAGGTCCAGGTCCACGGCCACGGTGTGCCCCTGGCTGGCTCGGATGCGGGTGCCGTCGACGGCGAACCGCTGCTTGTCGTTGGCGGCCACGACGTGGTCGAGCTCGGCGCGGCTGAAGTGGAAGCCGTGCGCTGCGGCGGCGCTCAGCAGATCGTCGATCTCCACCCAGCCGTGGGGATCGAGCGCCAGTCCGATCCGTTCCGGCTGGTGCCGCAGGTGTTTCGAGACGTACTTGGACACCTTCACGGTGCGTCTTTCATCCATGAACCCCAGCGTGCCCGCTCGTGAGGCCCTCCGGCAGGGATTTTCGGCGGCCGTGCGGCGGTGGACGGCCGGTGGACACCCTCTATCGCCATTCCGAGATGCGGAATATATTTTCCATTGCCACTTCTGCCCTGGGGGAGAAACCATGACAGTCCATACCTCTCTGCCACGCCGTGCGGCTGCCGAGCTGATCGGGACCGCCGGCCTGCTCGTGGTCGTGATCGGCTCCGGGCTCAAAGCCGCGGAACTCAGCCCCGACACCGGTGTCGCCCTCATCGCCAACTCGTTCGTGTCGGCCATCGGCCTCGGGCTGATCATCACCCTCTTCGGGCCGCTGTCCGGAGCCCATCTCAACCCGGTGGTCACCCTCACCTCCTGGTGGGTCCGCCGTGCCGGCGGCAAGGGGCTCGGCGGCCGCGAGGTGCTCGTCTACGTCGTGGCCCAGACCGCCGGAGCCATCGGCGGCGCTGTCCTCGCGGAGGCCATGTTCGGCCGGACCCCGGGCACCTTCGCCACCCAGGCGCTCGACGGGGGCCACCTGCTCGTCGGCGAGGTGATCGCCACCGCCGGCCTCGTCCTCGTGATCCAGGGGCTGGGGCACATCGGGCGCGACAGGCTCGTTCCGGCGGCGGTGGCGGCGTACATCGCGGCCGCGATCTGGTTCACCTCCTCCGGCTCCTTCGCCAACCCGGCCGGCACCATCGGGCGCAGCTTCAGCGACTCCTTCACCGGCATATCGCCCGGGTCGCTGCCGGGCTTCGTCGCGGCCCAGCTCCTCGGCGGGATCCTCGGTCTGGCGCTGGCGGCCTTCCTCTACGGAACCCGGGCGAAGGACGCTGCCGCGCCCGAGGTCACCGACGCCCGCGAGCCCGAGCCGCCGGCGGGTGTCGGCCCCGACCGGACCGTGTACCAGGCCGTCGGTTGAGACGCCGTCTCAGTTGCCCACAGGAAAAGGTGACTTGTCCACAGCCGTTTGGGCGGGTTTTGACGACAAACGCGTGATCCGCCCTGTGGAACCTGTGGACCAATTCCGTTCAGGCGCTGCGGGTCGGCGGGTCTACGGATCGCCCCCGCTATCGGCCGCCCGGCTACGGGCCGCCTCGCCACGGGCGCACGGCTACCGGTCACCCCGGCGCGCCAGATCATTCATCGTCCGGGCCTGGAGCTCCCGCTCCGTCGCGGCCCGCACGAACTCCGCCACGTGCTCGGCGCCGACCAGCTCCTGCACCGCCCGTACCGTCCCGGCCGGCAGCGCCACCGGTGAGGGGCCCGTCGGCTGCGGCCCCCCGGCCGCTCCCAGGTGCCGCTGGAGGTGTCGGGTCGCGAAGAGCCGCATCGCCCGCGCCAGCTCCGCGTCCACGGTCTGCTGGGCCAGCGGCCGCAGCCGCCGGACCATCGTCGCCGCCTCCGCGGCGTCCGCGTCCGTGGGCGGCACCTGCCCGAGGTAGCGCGCGAAGACGTGCTCGGTGGTGAACTCCAGGAACCGCGAGGCGATGTGCTCCACCTGGCCCCGCAGTTCCCGGAGGTGTCCGGTGATGGCCGCGAGCGGCACCCCGGCCGCGTACAGCTCGGCCGCCACCGCCAGCTCTTGCGGGGACGGCACCAGGAACTGGTCCGGGCGCCCCGGGACCCGCTCCAGCACGCCCAGGTCGCAGGCCTCGCTCACGGCGTCGTCGTCCGGCAGGCCGCCGAACCGTTCGTTCAGCTCGTCCCGGCTGATCCGGACCGCCTCCTCGTCGGTCCACGGCCCGTGCACCTCGGCGACCAGCCCCAGTACGCCGCCCAGCCCGCGCCCCGCGTCCCAGGCCTCCAGCAGCTCTTTGATGGAGGCCAGGGTGTAGCCGCGGTCCAGGAGGTCGGCGATCTGGCGCAGCCGCGCCAGGTGCGTGTCCCGGTAGACGTTGGAGCGGCCCCGCCGCTCGGGCTTGGGCAGCAGACCGCGGTCCTGGTACGCGCGGATCGTGCGCACCGTCGCTCCGCTGTGGTGCGCCAGATCCTCGATCCGGTACTCGGCTACCGCCTGATCGGACAATCCCGGCTCCCTACGACATCGCGGCTCGGCCGACCGCGCCGGCTGCGGCCCGGGCGGCAGGTGGAGCCGCAAGGTACTCGACCGCCCTGCGCAGCGAGCCCTCCTGCGAGGGATGGTACGACCGCAGGAAGGAGCGGGGTATGGCCGTGCCGGGCTCTCTCGGGCCCCCGCTCACAGCCGGGGCTCCAGCCGTGCGATGCGCCGCAGGGCGCGCGGGGTGAAGCGGGACATCCACAGGGCGCCCTTGGACTCGGGCGTGACCGGCACGACCGCCTCGTTGCGGACCACGGCGCGCAGGATCGCGTCGGCGACCTTCTCCGGCGGGAAGTTGCGCAGGCCGTACAGCCGCGAGGAGCGTTCCTGCCGGCGCTTCTCCTCGGCCTGGTCCACCCCGGCGAAGCGCGAGGTGGCGGTGATGTTGGTGTTGACGATGCCGGGGCAGATCGCGGAGACGCCGATGGACTTCGAGGCGAGCTCCGCGCGCAGGCATTCTGACAGCATCAGCACCGCGGCCTTCGAGGTGCTGTAGGCGGGCAGGGTGCGGGAGGGCAGATAGGCCGCGGCGGAGGCGGTGTTGACGATGTGCCCGCCCTGACCGCGTTCGGCCATCTGCTTCCCGAAGATCCGGCAGCCGTGGATGACCCCCCACAGATTGACGTCCAAGACCTTCTTCCAGTCCTCGGCAGTGGTGTCGAGGAAGGCCCCCGACATGCCGATCCCGGCGTTGTTGACCAGGACGTCGACGATTCCGTACTCGGCGGCGACCTTCGCCGCCAGCTTCTCCATCGCCTGCTCGTCGCTGACGTCCACGCACTCCGCCCAGGCCTCGGAGGCGCCGACGAGGCGGGCCATGTCGGCCGTGCGCGCCGCGCCCTCCGCGTCCCGGTCCACAGCCACCACCCGTGCTCCCGCCTCGGCGAAGGCGAAGGCGGTGGCCCGGCCGATGCCGCTGGCCGCGCCGGTGACCAGGACCAGCTGGCCGCCGAATCGGTCGGCGTACTTGGCCGGGGCCTTCTGCTCGGGTGCCCGCGAGGTCGGCTCCTCCCGGGCCGTGACGAACTCGGCGATCCAGGAGGCCAGCTGGTCGGGCCGGGTCCGGGGTATCCAGTGCTTGGCGGGCAGGGTCCGCCGCAGCAGGTCCGGGGCCCACCGCTCCAGGCCGTCGTAGAGCCGCTCGGACAGGAAAGCGTCCCCGGTCGGAGTGATCAGCTGCACCGGCACGTGGGCGTAGGCGTCGGAGCGCGGCCGGCGCAGCCTCGGGCGCACGTTGTCACGGTAGAGCCAAGCGCCGTGGGCAGCGTCCGAGGGCAGCGAGGCCGTCGGGTAGGAGCCGGCCGGCACCTTCTCGACGCGCTGCAGCATCTGGGGCCACCGCTTGCCGAGCGGTCCGCGCCAGGCGAGCTCCGGCAGGACGGGCGTGTGCAGCATGTAGACGTACCAGGACTTGGCGCCCTGACCGAGCAGCTGCGCCGCCGCACGCGGGGTCGGCCGCGACACGCGCTTCTTGATCCAGTGCCCGAAGTGATCCAGGGAAGGCCCCGACATCGAGGTGAAGGACGCGATCCGCCCCTCCGTACGGCCGACGGTCGCGAACTCCCAGCCCTGTACGGAACCCCAGTCGTGGCCGACCAGGTGTACCGGCCGGTCCGGACTGACCGCGTCCGCCACCGCCAGGAAGTCGTCGGTCAGCTTCTCCAGGGTGAAGCCGCCGCGCAGCGGCTGCGGCGCGGTGGAGCGCCCGTGGCCGCGCACATCGTAGAGCACGACGTGGAAGCGGGTCGCGAGCCGCTCGGCGACCTCCGTCCAGACCTCCTTGCTGTCCGGGTAGCCGTGCACCAGCAGCACGGTCGGGCGGCCCTTCTCGCCGAGCTCGACCACGCACAACTCGATCCCGCCGGTGCGCACCCAGTGTTCCCGCGCACCCGCGAGTTCCGCCGCTCCTGATCCGGTCATGCCGCTCATGCTGCCCTCTCCTCCTCGGCCCAGCGCCGCACGTGCGGCAGATCGTCGTCGAGCCAGAACGCGCTCTCCTCGGGGTCCCGTGAGTCGGTGACCACGAGGATCTCCTCGAACTTCGCGCCGGTGCCCCGGAAGCCCAGGTGCGGTTCCACCGCCCACAGGCCGGGCTGCGGCGGGTGGTCGGAGAAGTGGTACGGGCTCCACAGCGGGGACCAGCCCTCACGGTGCCCGTGCAGGGCGTCACTCGCCAGCCCCTTGAGGGACTGGGCGCCGAATCCGAACGCCGTCGGCGACCAGCGTCGCTCCTTCACCCGGCCGATCTTGTGGGCGATCACGCCGAAGGGGTAGGCGCGGTGCCGGTTGGCGTACCCCTGCCGGTTCATCAGCCGCTCGACGTCCTCGTAGATCTCCCGCAGCGAGCGGCGCTCGCGCACCTGCTCCAGGATCAGCACCCGGTGCGCCTGCAGATCGGACATGAGCCGGTCCTGCACCGGATTCAGGCCCAGACTGCCCGAGTAGCCGATGTCCGCCGAGAAACCCTTGTAGACCGGCGCCATGTCGAGGATGAACGGCATGCCCGGCTCCAGCCGCCGGTTGGTCGGGAAGAACTGGAGCGGGATCCGGAAGTTCGCGAAGGCGGTGCGGTCCCCGAACCAGGCGAACGGCAGGTGGAACCAGTCCCGCACCCCGCGGTCGCGCAGCCACTCGCGCTGCATGCGCGCGGCCTCGCGCTCGGTCACTCCGGGCCTCAGCTGGGCCGCGACCGCCTCGGCGCACTCGTACGAGAGGCGCTGCACCTCTCTGAACCCGCTCAGGTCGGCGGAGAGCCGTCCGGAGTGCCGCGCGGTGCGTTGCCTGGTGTCCCCAGCCATGTCAGCCCGTCCATCCGTGTAGCCGTACGCGCCCGTAAGTTGACACTGATGAATGTGACAATGACCGGAGATCACGTCAAGGGTCGTGCACGGACCTGTGGACAAAGTTGTCCGGTCCACATCAGCCTCCAGTACGGGCATGTACGCCTGAAGGCGGAGACGGGATCCAGCTCCAGGTCTGACGCCTCACGGGAACCGCGCCACTAACGTCGGGTCCGTGACTGTCATCGCGACTGAAAGCCTGAGCAAGCGGTACCCCCGAGTGACCGCCCTCGACCGGCTCTCCCTGGACATCGGCCCCGGCGTGACCGGGCTCGTGGGTGCCAACGGAGCCGGCAAGTCCACGCTGATCAAGATTCTGCTGGGACTGTCCCCCGCCACCGAGGGCAGCGCCGCCGTACTCGGCCTCGACGTCAATACGCATGGCAGCGCCATCCGTGAACGCGTCGGGTACATGCCCGAACACGACTGCCTGCCACCCGACGTCTCGGCCACCGAGTTCGTCGTCCACATGGCGCGCATGTCCGGGCTGCCGCCGACCGCGGCCCGCGAGCGCACCGCCGACACCCTGCGCCACGTCGGGCTGTACGAGGAGCGCTACCGCCCCATCGGCGGCTACTCCACCGGCATGAAGCAGCGCGTCAAGCTCGCCCAGGCACTCGTCCACGACCCCCAGCTGGTTCTGCTCGACGAGCCGACCAACGGCCTGGACCCGGTCGGCCGCGACGAGATGCTCGGCCTGATCCGCCGCGTCTACACCGACTTCGGCATCTCCGTCCTGGTCACCTCCCACCTCCTCGGCGAGCTGGAGAGGACGTGCGACCACGTCGTGGTCGTCGACGGCGGCAAGCTGCTGCGCTCCAGCTCCACCAGCGACTTCACCCAGACCACCACGACCCTCGCGGTCGAGGTCACCGACTCCGACACCCACCCGGACGGCACCACCGCCCTGCGCAAGGCACTGGCCGAGGCGGGCCTCACCCTGCACGCCGGTGCGGAGCAGGGCCTGCCCGGCGCCGGCCACATCCTCCTCGTCGAGGCCACCGGCGAGGACACCTACGACACCATCCGCGACACCGTCGCGGAACTGGGCATCGGCCTGGTCCGCATGGAACAGCGCCGCCACCACATCGCGGAGGTCTTCCGCGACAACGACCAGCCCGCGTACACCGCTCAGCAGAAGGGAGCCGGTTCCGATGGCGCCTGAAACGTCGACACAGATCCACAACATCGGCTACCGGTCCTACGACGGACCCCGGCTCGGCCGCGCCTACGCCCGCAAGTCGCTGTTCTCGCAGTCCCTGCGCGGCGCCTACGGGCTCGGCCGGTCCGCCAAGTCCAAGGTCCTCCCGATGCTGCTCTTCGCGGTGATGTGCGTTCCGGCGCTGATCATCGTCGCCGTGGCCATCGCGGTGCCCGGCTCCACGGACCTGCCGATCAAGTACACGACGTACGCCCTGACCACCCAGGTGGTCATCGGCCTCTACCTCGCCTCCCAGGCGCCGCAGTCCGTCTCGCGGGACCTGCGTTTCAAGACGGTTCCGCTCTACTTCTCGCGGCCCATCGAGCGCGTCGACTACGTCGTGGCCAAGTTCGCGGCCATGGCCTCGGCCATGTTCATCCTCACCGCGACGCCGCTGCTGATCATGTGGATCGGGGCGCTCCTGGCGAAGTTCGACTTCGCCGACCAGACCAAGGGATTCGGGCAAGGACTCGTGTCGGTTCTGCTGCTCTCGCTGCTGTTCTCCGGGATCGGCCTGGTGATGGCCGCGCTCACTCCGCGCCGCGGGTTCGGCGTCGCGGCGATCATCGCGGTGCTGCTGATCCCCTACGGCGCGGTCACCGCGGTGCAGGGCATCGCCTACAGCACCGGGAACGCGGGAGCCATCGACTGGCTGGGACTGTTCTCCCCGATCACCCTGATCGACGGCGTGCAGACCGCGTTCCTCGGCGCCACCTCCGCCTTCCCCGGCGGTGAGGGCCCCTCGGCCGGCATCGGCTTCGTCTACCTGCTCGTCGCCCTCGGCCTGATCGCCGGCTCCTACGCCGCCCTGATGGCCCGCTACCGGAAGGCCGGGCTGTGACCACCATCGACATCGACCACACCTCCCGCTGGTTCGGGAACGTCGTCGCCGTCAACGACGTGACCATGCGCATCGGCCCCGGTGTCACGGGACTGCTGGGCCCCAACGGTGCGGGCAAGTCCACCCTCATCAACATGATGGGCGGCTTCCTCGCCCCCTCCACGGGCACCGTCACCCTCGACGGCGCCCCGATCTGGCGCAACGAGCAGATCTACAAGCACGTGGGCGTCGTGCCCGAGCGCGAGGCGATGTACGACTTCCTCACCGGCCGTGAGTTCGTCGTCGCCAACGCCGAGCTCCACGGCCTCGACGACGCGGCCGCGCAGCGCGCACTCGCCACCGTCGAGATGGAGTACGCGCAGGACCGCAAGATCTCCACCTACTCCAAGGGCATGCGCCAGCGCGTGAAGATGGCGTCCGCCCTCGTCCACGACCCGTCCGTGCTGCTCCTGGACGAGCCGTTCAACGGCATGGACCCCCGCCAGCGCATGCAGCTGATGGACCTGCTGCGGCGCATGGGCGACGAAGGACGCACCGTCCTGTTCTCCTCCCACATCCTGGAGGAGGTCGAGCAGCTCGCCTCGCACATCGAGGTGGTCGTGGCCGGACGGCACGCCGCCTCCGGCGACTTCCGCAAGATCCGCCGCCTGATGACGGACCGCCCGCACCGCTACCTGGTCCGCTCCTCCGACGACCGGTCCCTGGCCGCGGCCCTGATCGCCGACCCCTCCACGGCCGGCATCGAGGTCGACCTGAAGGAGGGCGCGCTGCGCATCCAGGCTGTCGACTTCGGCCGGTTCACCGAGCTGCTGCCCGTCGTGGCCCGACAGCACGGCATCCGGCTGCTGACGGTCTCGCCCTCCGACGAGTCCCTCGAGTCGGTCTTCTCCTACCTCGTCACGGCCTGAAAGGAGCTGGCACCCATGTACGACCCCACCGTTGCCCGGCTCACTTACCGGGCCCTGCTCGGCCGGCGCCGCGCGCTGATCCTCTTCGCACTTCCCGCCCTGCTGATCGTCATCGCCCTCGCCGTCCGCGCCTTCACGGGTGTTGACGACAAGGTCGCGGCAGACCTCCTCGGCGGCTTCGCCCTCGCCACGATGGTCCCGCTGATCGGCGTGATCGCCGGCACCGGCGCCATCGGTCCCGAGATCGACGACGGCTCCATCGTCTACCTGCTGGCCAAGCCGGTGAAGCGGCCGACGATCATCATGACCAAGCTGATCGTGGCGATCGCCGTCACCATGGCCTTCTCCGCGATCCCCACCCTGATCGCCGGCTTCATCCTCAACGGCAACGGCCAGCAGATCGCCGTCGCCTACACGATCGCCGCACTCGTGGCCTCGATCGCCTACAGCGCCCTGTTCCTGCTGCTGGGCACGGTCAGCCGGCACGCGGTCGTCTTCGGCCTGGTCTACGCCCTGATCTGGGAGTCGCTCTTCGGCAGCCTGGTCTCGGGCGCCAAGACCCTCAGCGTCCAGCAGTGGGCCCTGGCCCTGGCCGAGAAGGTCGCCGGGGAGGGGTACGTCGACGCCACAGTGGCCCTGCCCACCGCGTCGGTCCTGCTCGTCGTGGTCACCGTCGGGGCCACCGTCTACGCGGGCCAGAAGCTGCGCCGCCTCACGCTGGCCGGCGAGGAGTAGGACCCGGCCGCAGTACTCGCGCAACAGTGCCCCGCCCGGCCCACCGGCCAGGCGGGGCACAGCTTTGCGGGTCATCATCGGTGCATGAGCGAGCGCACCGACCCGGAGCCGTCCCGGCCCCTGCGGTCCTGGATACGTTCCTCGCCCGGAACGCACATCTGGCTGCTGATCATCGCCGTGACCAGCATCATCGTCGCGATAGCGCCGGACCAGCTGGACCGTGTCCTGCTCCACCGCAACAGCAGCAACATCCACCAGCTCGTCCAGCACCCCGTCCGAGCCCTCATCAGCAGCGCGTTCTGGATCGCGAACCCGGCGTCTCTCGCCCTCTACGCCGTGCTCTTCGAGGTGCTCCACGCACCCGTCGAACGCTGGCTCGGAACACTTCGCTGGCTCGTGATCGTGGCCACCGCCCATGTCGTCGCCACCCTGATCAGCCAGAAGGTCCTTCTGACGGCCATCCAGGACCACCGGGCCCCCCGCAGCATGACCCACGTCGTCGACATCGGCGTCAGCTACGGTCTCGCGGCCTCGATCGGTGTCCTCACCTACCGCCTTCCCAACCCCTGGAGATGGTTCTACCTGGCCGGAGTGATCGCCTTCTTCGGGATCCCCCTCGCCACCGGCGGCACCTTCACCGACCTCGGCCACGCCATCGCGCTCGCCGTCGGACTGCTGTCCTGGCCGCTCACGCGCCACGTTGTTTCACGTGAAACATCGCCTCACGTGAAGAACCGCCGCGTTTCACGTGAAACGTGACTAGTCGGCCTCCGCTTTCGCGACGCCGTGCTCCCATGCCCATGCGGCGATCCCCACCCGGTTCCGGGCCCCGGTCTTGGCCTGGACGTTCGCGATGTGGGTCTTGGCCGTGCCCGCGGTGATGAACAGCTCCGCGCCGATCTCGGCGTTGGTGAGCCCGCGCGCCACCAGCCGTACGATCTCCAGCTCCCGCTCCGTCAGCGGGTGTGCCGCAGGCAGGGCGACCGGAGCCGGCTGCGTCAGCCGGCTCAGCAGCCGCACCGTGATCTGCGGACTGATCAGGGTGTCCCCCGCCATCGCGGCCCGTACGCCCTCGATGAGCAGCGCCGGTCCGGACCGCTTCAGCAGAAAGCCGCAGGCGCCGTTGCGCAGCGCGGTATGCACGTACTCGTCGAGGTCGAAGGTGGTCACGACCACCACCCGCGTCTCGGGTGCCAGCAGGCGGGTCACCTCCAGCCCGTCGAGCCGTGGCATCCGGATGTCCGCGAGCACCACGTCGGGCCGCAGCTGCCGGGCCAGCACCACCGCGCGCTCCCCGTCCGCCGCCTCCCCCACGACGGTCATGTCCGGCTGCGAATCGAGGATGAGCCGGAAACCGCTGCGGATGTCCTCTTGGTCATCGGCTATCAGGATGCGTGTGGTCACGCCGGCGTGATCACCTGAGGGCGGTCCCCTCCGCCGGGAAGACGGCACAAACCCGCCATCCGCCGTCCTCGGCCGCCCCGGCCCGCAGGGTTCCGCCCGCCGCCTCCACCCGTGCGCGCAGACCGGCGAGCCCGGTACCGCCCCGCCTGCGGCGGGCCAGCAGCCCGCCCCCGCCGCGCGGGGCGGCAGAGTTGGTCACGCTGAGCTCGGTGCCCGCGCCGGCCCGGCGTACGGCGACCCGGACCACGGCTGCCCCGGGCGCGTGCCGGCGTACGTTCGTCAGCGCTTCGACGGCCACCCGGTAGGCGGTGGTGTCCGCCTCCCGCGACAGCTCCCGTACGGCCACGGGGTCGGTTTCCAGGGCTCCGCCCTCGAACCGGTCCACCAGCTCCGGCAGTTGGGCCAGGCCCGGAACCGGAGCCGTCGGCCCACCCGCGGCCTCCTGGAGCGCGTGCACGGTGCGGTCCATCGACGCCAGTGCGCTCAACCCCGCCGTCTCGATCCGCTCCAGCGCGCGGACCGCCTGCCCGGGATCCTGTTCGGCCACGAACCTCGCGGCCTGGGCCTGGACGACGATGGCGCTCACGTCGTGTGCCACGAAGTCGTGCAGATCGCGGGCCAGTTCCAGCTGCTGGCCGCGCCGCGCATCCCGAACGGCCTGCTCCATCCGGGACGCCTGGCGGCGCAGGTAGCCGCCGGCCAGCGCCGCCCCGAGTGCCGGGACGGCCCAGAAGCCCGCCACGCCGCTGAGCTCCAGCCATGAACCGCTCTCCCACACCAGTGGAACGGGCCACACCGAGACCGCGACCACGCCCAGACCACCCGCGACGGCCCCCGGACGCACCGGCGACCAGCGGGCCACCAGGGCGAGCAGCAGGAGCAGGAAGCCCGCCCAGAGCATCAGCCATGTCGCGGGCACCCCCAGGAGGGTGCCGACGATGCTCGCGAGCGCGGCCGAAGCCAGTAACGGGGCGCATACGGCACGGAGGTTGACGGTCATGAGCCGACCCTACGAACACATGTCGACGCCCGACCATCTGCCGTCCGGCAGATCCACACGCCCGACGGCGCCCCCGACCCTGCTGATCGGCGTATGGCCCGCGAAGCCGAAGCCGACGAGGCTCGGATCCGTCAACCATCCCCACCCTGAAAGGAATTGGACGATGACCTCGGCCCCCGCCTCCGCCGCCCTCGCGCCGGCCTCGGACGCCCTGCCCGGAGTCTCCCCACACCTGCGGCGGCTGGCCATGCTGGCCTCGCTGACCGTGCTCCCCAGCTGTGTGTGGCGGCTCGCGATCGCGGCCGGCATCCCCATGGGCTGGGGCCCGGGTAGCGATCTGCACCACTCGTACTACCCGGGCCGGGAATCCCTGGTCCTCGTCCTCGTCACCCTCCTGCAGGAGGGCTTGGGCCTGTTGAGCCTCGGCCTGGTGCGGCGCTGGGGCGAGGAGCTGCCCCGCTGGATCCCCAGGCTGGGCGGGCGCCGGTTCCACCCGCTGGTGGCGGTGGTCCCCGCGGCGCTGGGCGCGCTCGCGCTCACCGGCATCACCTGCCTCGGCGCCGTGACGTGGACCGACGTCAACGCTGCGAATCCCGACGCGCCCACCGGGCTCGCCCTGCGGATCTTCAGCCTGTCCTACGCGCCATTGCTGTTGTGGGGGCCGCTGCTGGGCGTGCTCACCGTCGCCTACTGGCGGCGCCGTCGGTTTCACGGCTGATGGGAAATTCGCTGGTAAGGGGCTTCGGGGCGGGGCAGAGTGAGTCGTGCGGGGAGCAACAAAAAGGTCCGGGGCAGCCACTTCGAGCGCGCCTTCTGGCGCGGGCTGCCCCGGACCTCTCGTACATTCCGCGGGCTATGCGGCGCCCAGCAGACGCTCCAGCACCACCGCGATCCCGTCCTCCTCGTTGGAGGTCGTCACCTCGTCGGCCACTGCCTTGAGTTCCGGATGGGCGTTGGCCATGGCCACGCCGTGGGCGGCCCAGCCGAACATCGGGATGTCGTTCGGCATGTCGCCGAAGGCGATCGTCTCCGCCGCCTTCACCCGGAGCCGGCGCGCGGCCAGGGACAGGCCGGTGGCCTTCGTCAGGCCCAGCGGCAGTATTTCGACTATGCCGGGACCCGCCATGACGACGTCGACCAGGCTGCCCACGGTCTCCCGGGCCGCCTTGACGAGCTGGTCGTCGTCCAGCTCCGGGTGCTGGATGTACAGCTTGTTGAGCGGAGCCGTCCACACTGCGGCGGTGTCCTCCAGGTAGAGCGCCGGGAGGCCCTCCTGCACCTGGTAGCCGGGCCCGAACAGGACCTCGCCGTCCACCCCGTCACGGCTGGCGGCCAGGGCCAGCGGACCGACCTCGGCCTCCAGCTTCGAGAGCGCCAGTCCGGCCAGCTGCCGGTCCAGCGTCACCGAGGTCAACAGCCGGTGCGCACCCGCGTCGTAGACCTGGGCGCCCTGTCCGCAGACGGCGATCCCCTTGTAGCCGAGATCGTCCAGTACGTGACGCGTCCAGGGCACGGCACGGCCGGTGACGATGATGTGCGCCGCGCCCGCCGCGGTGGCCGCGACGAGCGCTTCACGGGTTCGTTCCGAGACGGTGTCGTCGCCACGCAGCAGCGTGCCGTCGAGGTCGGTTGCGACGAGCTTGTACGGGAACGGGGCCGGGCTCACTTGTTGATCGGCTCCAGGACCTCGCGGCCGCCGAGGTACGGACGGAGCGCCTCGGGCACCCGCACGGAACCGTCGGCCAGCTGGTGGTTCTCGAGGATCGCCACGATCGTGCGCGGAACCGCGCACAGGGTGCCGTTCAGCGTGGACAGCGGCTGGGTCTTCTTGCCGTCGCGGTAGCGGATCGACAGGCGGCGGGCCTGGAAGCTGTCGCAGTTCGAGGCGGAGGTCAGCTCGCGGTACTTGCCCTGGGTCGGGATCCACGCCTCGCAGTCGAACTTGCGCGAGGCGGAGGCGCCCAGGTCACCGGTGGCGACGTCGATCACCTGGAACGGCAGTTCCAGGCTGGTCAGCCACTGCTTCTCCCACTCCAGGAGTCGCTGGTGCTCGGCCTCGGCGTCCTCCGGCGCGACGTACGAGAACATCTCGACCTTGTCGAACTGGTGGACGCGGAAGATGCCGCGGGTGTCCTTGCCGTACGTACCGGCCTCGCGGCGAAAGCACGGGGAGAAGCCGGCGTATCGGAGCGGCAGCTTGTCGCCCTCGATGATCTCGTCCATGTGGTACGCGGCGAGCGGGACCTCGGAGGTGCCGACCAGGTAGTAGTCGTCCTTCTCCAGGTGGTAGACGTTCTCCGCGGCCTGGCCGAGGAAGCCGGTGCCCTCCATGGCGCGCGGGCGGACCAGCGCCGGGGTCAGCATCGGGATGAAGCCGGCCTCGGTGGCCTGCGCGATCGCGGCGTTGACCAGCGCCAGCTCCAGCAGGGCGCCCACACCGGTCAGGTAGTAGAAGCGCGAGCCCGAGACCTTGGCACCGCGCTCGACATCGATGGCACCCAGGAGCTCGCCGAGCTCCAGGTGGTCCTTGGGCTCGAAGCCCTCGGCGGCGAAGTCGCGGATGGTGCCGTGCGTCTCCAGGACGGTGAAGTCCTCTTCGCCGCCGACCGGAACGTCCTCGTGGACGATGTTGCCGAGCTGGAGGAGAAGGCTCTTGGCGGCTTCGTCGGCCTCGTTCTGCTCGGCTTCGGCGGCCTTGACGTCCTGCTTCAGCTGCTCGGCCTTCTTCAGCAGCTCCGCCCGCTCCTCCGGGGAGGCCTTCGGGATGAGCTTGCCGAGCGACCTCTGCTCATTGCGCAGTTCGTCGAAGCGCATGCCAGAGGACCTGCGGCGCTCGTCCGCGGAGAGCAGGGCGTCGACGAGCTCGACGTCCTCTCCACGAGCGCGCTGCGAGGCGCGGACACGGTCAGGGTCTTCACGGAGCAGCCGGAGGTCAATCACCCCTCCAGGCTACCGGGCTGGGCTTCCTGGGATCACACCGATATCACGCTGCGTGTCGCTATGTCCCAATTGCAACGAATGGATAAGTCTTGATCGCTGACCGGAAGTGACCCTTCTCGGGCTGTCAATAAAAGCGGGCCCATTCCCCGAAAAGGGGCACAATGCCGGATCCCGAGCTGTCCCTGAGCAGGGCCGGAGGGGTTCTTGTCCACAGGAATTGTGACCGTCCGCAGCTTATCCACAGGCTGTGTGCTGCATCTGTGGACACAGGAATAGATCATTCCTGATCGGTGGATGGCCGAGGTGAATCAGGGTTCAAACCGCCCTCACACACTCATTCGGGTGGGAATGACTCGCTCCAAAGAGTTGATCGGCGATACAGGGGTGACACCGTTCACCTACCGCTTCCCAGGGCGAAACCTGAGCCACCCGACCGATTTGTCGACCTTGTCGTACCGCTCTGTCGACTTGTCCCCAGGTCCCCATCTCGGCCTGTGGATAACTCTGTGGACAGTGGACGACGCTACGCCCGGCCGTCGAGGCAGCGCGCCAGCCAGTCGGAGGCGGCCGTGAAGTCGCCATCGGTGGTTCCGTGCCGCGGGGAGCGGACGTCACTCTGCGCGACACCGGCACGGGGGTAGGAGCCGAGGAAGCGGACCTGGGGACAGGTCCGCTTGAGGCCCATGAGCGCCTCGCTGACCCGCCGGTCCGAGATGTGGCCCTCCGCGTCGACGGCGAAGCAGTAGTTGCCGATGCCCTGTCCGGTCGGACGGGACTGGATCAGCATCAGGTTCACCCCGCGGACCGCGAACTCCTGGAGGAGCTCCAGCAGCGCACCCGGGTGGTCGTCGCCGAGCCACAGCACGACGGACGTCTTGTCGGCGCCGGTCGGTGCGGCCGGCCGCGCAGGGCGTCCCACCAGTACGAACCGGGTCTCGGCGTTCTCCGCATCGTGGATCTCGGTGACCAGCGGGACGAGGCCGTAGGTGGCGGCGGCGAACTCGCCCGCGAAGGCGGCGTCGAAGCGCCCCTCCTGGACCAGCCGGGCGCCGTCGGCGTTCGAGGCCGCAGACTCCCACACCGCGTCGGGCAGGTTCGCCCGCAGCCAGTTCCGTACCTGTGGCTGGGCGACCGGGTGCCCGGTGACGGTCTTCACGTCCGACAGGGCGGTGCCAGGCCGTACGAGCAGGGCGAACGCGATGGGCAGCAGCACCTCGCGGTAGATCATCAGCGGTTCGCCCGAGGCCAGCTCGTCGAGGGTGGCCGTGACCCCGCCCTCCACCGAGTTCTCGATCGGCACGAGGGCGGCGGCCGCCTCGCCGTTGCGCACGGCGTCCAGGGCGGCCGGCACCGACACCATCGGGACGAGCTCCCGGGTCGCGGCTTCCGGCAGGGTGCGCAGGGCGGCCTCGGTGAAGGTGCCCTCGGGACCGAGATACGTGAAGCGGGTGGCTGACATGCGATCAGCCTAATGCCGGGGTGCCGGCCACCGCGGCGCTGTTCATCCTTCGAGCAGCCGCTGACCCACGTACTCGCCGCTGCGCGGCCCGGGCGGCACCGCGTACAGGCCGCTGGACTCGTGCCGGATGAACGCCGACAGCGCATCCCCGCGGTCGAGCTTGCGCTGTACGGGTACGAACCCGCGCAGCGGGTCGGCCTGCCAGCAGATGAACAGGAGCCCGGCGTCGGGAGCGCCGTCGGAGCCGATCCCGTCGTGGAAGGAGAAGGGGCGCCGCAGCATGGCGGCCCCGCCGTTCTGCTCGGGGGCCGAGATACGGGCGTGGGCGTTGGACGGGATGACGGGCTTGCCGTCGGGGCCGATCTTGTCGAGTTCCATCTCGGTGGTCTCACCGCCCCCCGTCAGCGGGGCGCCGGTGGCCTTGGTCCGGCCGATCACCTGCTCCTGCTGCGCGAGCGACTGCTTGTCCCAGTCGTCGAGGAGCATGCGGATGCGCCTCACGACGGCGTACGAGCCCCCGCCCATCCAGGCGTGCTCCGCGGGCCCGGGGCCCGCGGCGGGAACGAAGATCCGCTTGTCGAAGTCGGGCTCGGAGGGCTTCGGGTTGCCGGTGCCGTCGACCTGCCCCATGAGGTTGCGGGCGGTCATCGGGGTGCCGGTCGCGCCGGGGGACCGGTTGAAGCCGTTCATCTGCCAGCGGATGCGCGCGGCGTCCCCGGCGTCCTTCTGGAGTGCGCGCAGGGCGTGGAAGGCGACGAGTCCGTCGTTCGCGCCGATCTGGACCCACAGGTCGCCGTTGCTGCGCTGGGCGTCGAGCCGGTCGGAGGAGAAGTCGGGCAGCGGGTCGAGGGCGGAGGGGCGGCGGGCGCCGAGGCCGGTGCGCTCGAAGAAGGAGTGTCCGAAGCCGAAGGTGACCGTGAGGGAGGACGGTCCGGCGTCGAGGGCGATACCGCTGTCGGCGGTCGGGGCGGTCTCGCCCGCCATGAGCCGCCGCGCGGTGTCCGACCAGCGCCGCAACAGCGCCGCGGCCTCGGTACGGCCCGCCCCGGGGGCCAGGTCGAAGGCGACGACGTGCCCCTTGGCCTGCAGGGGCGTGGTGATGCCGGCCTGGTGGTCCCCGTGGAATGCGACCTGTGTGGCTCCGAGGGAGGAAAGGCTCCCTGCCGCTCCGGTGGCCGAGCCGCTGCCGGAGCCGGCGAGCGCGGAGTGCGCGAGGGCGCCGCTCGCGCCGCCGAGGGCCAGGCCGGCGGCGCCTGCGGCGCCGACGGTGCCCAGCAGCCGGCGCCGGGAGATCTCGATGTCGGGGTTGCTCTCGGTCACGCTGGTCAGCCGATCTTCACGGTCTTCTGGACGGTGGTCTGGTCGATGTCGGACGTACGGACGGTCACATCGATGCGCCATTCGCCGGCGAGCGGCAGTTGGACGCCGGATGCGGTCCAGTGCCCGGGGGCGGCCTGGTCGGGGACGACCGGCAGCGGGCCGATGTCCTTGGCCGGGAGGGTGAAGGCGACCTTGACCTCGGGGAGGTCGAAGGGCTGCCCGTCGCCGGTGTCCGCCCAGAGGTGCAGGGTGTTGGCGCCGACCCGGCCCGGGTCGAGCTCCAGCCGGACGGATCCCTTGCCGTTCGAGCCGCCGGTGTCGAACGGCAGGGTGATCTTCACGGCACGGTCGGGAACCGCCGTGGCGGTGGAGCCGCGGGCCGCCTCCTGCTCGACGGTGCGCCCGGGCTCGGTGCTCGTGAGGACCGTGGTCACCGCGAGCAGGACCACGGCGATCGCCGCCTCGGCCAGGACGGAGCGGCGCAGGCCCGCGCGGTCCGGGTCCGCGTCACGCACCCGCTTCTCGCGTGCGCTGTCCAGAGCGGCCCGCTGCCGGGCGAGCTGCGCGGCGCGCTCCCGGTCCACGGGTACGGCCGCGGGCTCTGTTTCACGTGAAACATCGTCGGCTGCGGTGACCGGCGTGCCCACCTTCACGTCGGCCGCTTCGAGCACGGCGGGGGACTCGGCGAGCCGGGCGGTCCACTTCCGCGAGGTGTAGGCGACGGCGAGCAGAAGCGCCACCAGGGCGACCTTGAGGAGCAGCAGCCGCCCGTACTCGGTGCCGGTGAGCGCGGACCAGGTGCCGGTCTGTCGCCAGGCCTGGTAGACCCCGGTGACGGCCAGGACCACCACGCTGACGAAGGCGACTCGGGAGAACCGCCGGACCGCCGAGCGCTCGATCCCCGGCACCTTGTGCAGAGCGACGAGCAACGCGCAGAGACCGCCGAGCCAGGTGGCCACGGCCAGCATGTGGAGGATGTCGGCGGGCATGGCCAGACCGGCCTGGATACCGGTCGACGCGTGCTCGGACAGGGCCCAGGTGGCCGCGATGCCGCCGGAGACCACGGCGCCGCCGATGGCGAGGCCGAATGTGAGGTCGTTGATGTCCCCGGCCTCCTCCTCTTCGCTCCGGCCGTCCTCCAGGCGGCGCGCGTACACGCCGAAGAGGACCGCGACGAAGAGGGCGGCCGCGCCCAGCAGGAGCAGCCGGGAGACCAGCGACGCGCCCGTCTTCGTCTCCAGGACCGCCCGGAGCCCTTCCAGGTCGAAGGCGTCGGCGAACCGGCCGGACCCCGTGTACGGAGTCCGCAGCACCAGCATCGCCAGGGTGGCGGCGGTCAGGGTGACCCAGGCCCGCACGACGAGCTTCTGGAGCGGCCGCTCGGCGGCGCCCCGGCGCCAGCACAGCAGGACGAACGCCGCGCCGCCCACCAGGACGGTGTAGCCGGCGTAGGCGGCGTAGCGGGCGATACCGTAGGCGATCCCGACGGGCCCGCCGCCCGCCGTCGTGGTGGGGAGGGAGACCTCGGTGGCCGAGGGCGCGCCGATGGAGAAGGTGAACGCGCCGGAGATGGGGTGGCTGTCTGCCGAGACGGCCTGCCAGGCGACGGTGTAGGTGCCGTTGGGCAGGCCGGAGTGAAGCGCGGTGCCGTAGCGGATGGTGTTCCCGCTGCACATGTCGCGCAGTTCACCGGTGTCCACCCGTCGCCCCTGCGGGTCGAGGACGCGGATCGAATCGTCGCCCATGGCGACCTGCTCCGAGAAGGAGAGCGTGACCTGGGCGGGTGCCGTGGCGACCACCGCCCCGTCCGTGGGGTCGCTCGCGGTGAGTGCGGCGTGCGCCGTGGCCGGTGCGGCCGCGGTGAACAGGGTCGCCAGCAGAGCTGCGAGGACCAGCGCGAGCCGTGGCAGGAATGCCGTGGCACGGGCGCGGGCCGTGGAGGGGGCGGGGGCGGTGGCCGTCATGGCGTGTCAGTCCTCGGTCCGTCAGTGGCCGTGGCCGGCCGTGGATGTCGGAGCCTGCGCGTTGTACGTGCGTTCCTTCACGTCCAGCTCGACCTTGACGGAGCCGGCCTTCTCGAAGCGGAGTTCGACGGCGACCTTGTCGCCGACCTTGGGAGTGCTCTTGAGCCCCATGAACATGATGTGGTTGCCGCCGCGCTCCAGCTTGAGCTCGCCGTTCGCCGGCACGTCCATCGATTGGACCTGCTGCATCTTCTGGTCCTTGGTCTCGTGGATCTGGAGATCGTCGGAGAGGGAGGAGGTGGCACCGGTGAGCTTGTCGGCGGTGCCGGAGCCGTTCTTGATGACCATGAAGCCGCCGGCCATCTTGTCGTTGACGGGCTGCGGCATGAAGGCTCCGCTGACGGTCATCTCGGGCTCGCTGTCGCCGGAGCAGCCGGATATGGCGAGCGCTGCCGTCAGGGAGAGGGCGGCGGCGAGGGTACGGATGGTGCGGGTGTTCACGGGTTCTCCCCCTTGATGAGCTTCGGCAGATCCTTGGCGTAGTCGTCGACGGTCGTGCCCTCGCCGTAGAGGACGTAGCCCTCGTCGGTCTTGGGCGAGAACGCGATGACCTGCGCGCCGTGCATGGAGACGACGCTGCCGTCGGCCTCCTTCTTGGCGGGATCGATACCGATGCCGAGGCTTCGTGCGGCGGCCTGGATGGTCGCGAAGTCCCCGGTGAGCCCGATGAAGGACGGGTCCTGCGCCTTGAGCCAGGCACCGAGGGATTCGGGAGTGTCCCGTTCGGGGTCGGTGGTGACGAAGACGACGCGGAGGTTGTCCTGGTCCTCCTTCGGGAGGTTCTTCTTGGCGACGGCGACGTTGCTCATCGTCAGCGGGCACACGTCGGGGCAGTTGGTGTAGCCGAAGTAGATGAGCGTCGGCTTGCCCTTGGTCTGTTCGCGGAGGTTCCACGGCTTGCCGGTGGTGTCCGTCAGGACGAGCTCCGGCTTGTTGAACGGGCGGTCCAGGACGGTGGCCGCCTTCTTGGCGTCCTGACCGCCGGAGATCTGGGTGACCCCGCTGTTCTTGGCGGGTTCGGTGCCACAGGCGGTGAGGGTGAGTACGGCCGCGGCGAGGAGCGCGGCGACCGTCACACGTGTGGTGCGCATGGAGAGATGTCCCTGGGATCGGGGATGTAGGGAGGGGGATGTACGGAGCGACAGCGCCCGGGGCGCGGCCGGTCAGGCGGAGCGGCGGCGCGAGGCGATGCCGAAGGCGACGCCGCCGAGTCCGACGACGATGCCGGCGATGCCGAGGGCGCGCGCGGTGGTGTCGGAGCCGTGGTCGGCGGCGGCCTCGTCGTGGCCGTGGCCCGCGTCCTTGCCGGCGTCCTTCCCGGAGTTCTTCGCCTCGTCGGTCTTGGCGCCGGCGTGGTGGTCGTCGCCCTTCGCGGCGGTCAGCTTCAGCACGGGTGCCGGGGTCTGCGGTTCCGCGGCGCCTTCCTTGGCCTCCTCGATCCAGCGCACGACCTCGCTGTTGTCGTAGGTCTGGATCGCCTTGAAGACCATCTGGTCGGCGTTCTCGGGCAGCTTGCCGACGGAGACCGGGAACTGCTGGAACATGCCCGGGCCGATCTTGCCGCCGGACCAGGTCACCTTGGTGACGACCTCGTTGACCTGCTTGCCGTGCACGGTCAGGGGCTTGTCGAGCTTCGTCTTCTCGACGTTCACGGTCCAGCCGGGGATGTCCTGCGGCATGACGGACGTGAGGGGCTGGTCGACCGGGAAGTTGACCTCGAGCTGCGTGGTCGAGGCGTTGTCGCGCTCGTTGGGGACCTTGAAGTTGAGCGTCGCGTAACCGCCCTTGGCGGCTTCGCCGATCGGCTGCACGCCGACGTGCGCGAAGGCGGTGCCGGAGAGGACGAGGACGGAGCCGGCGGCGAGGGCGGCGGCGAAGGAGACGCGAGAGGTCTTCATGGCAGAAACACTCCACGGAAGCAGTGGTGGCGGTGGCTCCGCGCACGGGCGCGCGCGGAGTACGCGGCACCGGTGCTCCCGCTGTGTGTCCCGGGGAGGCGGGTGCCGCGTCAGGCTGCGAGGGCGAACGCCGCGGGCGGCCCGCGGCGGATCACCGTGTGCTGGAGTGCCTCCCGGCCCGTCGAGGCCGCGGGGTCGGTTCCGGTCCGGCGGCCGGTCCGCGGGGTGCGGGCGGACGTGCCGAGTCCGGCGCCGAGGGCGCGTACGAAGGCGAGTGCGGCGCGCAGCGGGCGCATCGGGGCCGCTTCGGCGGTGAGCCGGGACAGTTCGACGAGCCGGAAGAGCGCGGCGTCGCCGCGGCCGAGCAGCCAGCCGGCGACCAGCGCGGCCAGCAGGTGTCCGAGCAGCATGGCCGGGCTGAACAGGCCGGTCTCGGGAGCGGTGGTGACGGCCTGGGCCACGTGCACGCCATGGCCCTGCTCCGCGGCCTGCTCGGCCAGGGCGGCCGGGTCCAGGCCGGCGGATTCCAGGATCCGGCGGGCGTCGGCCGGGCTCAGGGGTACGGAGTTGCCTCCGCACACCAGCCGGGCGGCGAGTTCCGCGAGCGAGGCGTCGGAGGCACCCCCGGGTGTCTGGGCGGCCGAGGTGCTGTGCTGGCCGAGGCCGAACAGCGCGTGCAGCGAGAGCTGCCCGGCGGTGAGCCCGGCGGCGAGGCCGGACAGCGTCCGGCGGCGTCCCGCGAGCGGGGCCGCGATCGCGAAGACGGCGAGGAAGCCGATGCACAGGGACCACCAGGGCACGGTGGCGCAGGACGCCAGGGCGTGCCCGGCCGCGGACAGCACGACACAGACCGCGGTGAACACCGCGGCCCGTATCAGCCGGAGGCCGGCTCCGGCGTGCGTCGCGTGGGGGTCAGACATGGCCGGGACATCATCGCACTGCGCTGATGCCCTCCATACGGCAGGTCCGGAAGATCCGCATCCGCCGGACGTGTGCAATGAGGTCCCGGACGGCCCAAGGGCGCTTACGGCCCCTCGCGGGCGGCAATAGGTAACCGTATGAGCATCTGGTGGTCTCTCCACTTGAGGCGCGAAGCCGCGAGCGTGTCGCTCGCCAGGCGACTGCTGCTGGGGACGATGGAGACCGCGGGGGTGGACCCGGACATCTCCTTCGATCTCTCGGTGGCGCTGAGCGAAGCCTGTGCGAACGCGGTGGAGCACGGCGGGGGCGGCGGCGTCCCGGACGAGACCGAGGCATACCACGTCACGGCCTATCTGGACGGGGACTGCTGCCGCATCGAGGTGACCGACTCCGGGCCGGGATTCCCGCCCGCCACGGTGGCCCGCCGGAGACCCGCCCTGGCCGAACACGGCCGGGGCCTGCACCTGATCGCCGAACTCTCCGACCACGTCCGGTTCCGCAACCGTCCGGGCCGGGGCGCCGTGGTGAGCTTCGACAAGGTGCTGAAGTGGCGTGACGACGCGCTGCTGAAGGCGTCGTAGTACGCCGGTGGGCGGGACCCCGTCCGGGATCCCGCCCACCGACACGCTGCGGCGCGGACGTCGGTCCTGTCGACCTCGGTCCGGCCGGCGTCAGCCCTTCAGCCGCGCCATCCATGCCTCGACGTCGGTCGAGGTGCGGGGCAGCCCGGCCGACAGGTTCCGATTGCCGTCCTCGGTGACGAGGATGTCGTCCTCGATCCGGACGCCGATGCCGCGGTACTCCTCGGGCACGGTCAGGTCGTCGGCCTGGAAGTAGAGACCCGGCTCGACGGTCAGGCACATGCCCGGCTCCAGCGTCCCGTCCACGTACGCCTCGGTGCGCGCGGCGGCGCAGTCGTGGACGTCCATGCCGAGCATGTGGCCGGTGCCGTGCAGGGTCCAGCGGCGCTGCAGGCCGAGCTCCAGGACACGCTCGACCGGGCCCTCCAGCAGACCCCATTCGACGAGCTTCTCGGCCAGCACGTGCTGGGAGGCGTCGTGGAAGTCGCGGAACTTCGCGCCCGGCTTCACCGCGGCGATGCCGGCTTCCTGGGACTCGTAGACCGCGTCGTAGATCTTGCGCTGGATGTCGGTGTACGTGCCGCTGATAGGCAGCGTGCGCGTGACGTCGGCGGTGTAGAGGGAGTGGGTCTCCACACCGGCGTCGAGCAGCAGCAGGTCACCGGAGCGGACGTCCCCGTCGTTGCGCACCCAGTGCAGGGTGCAGGCGTGCGAGCCGGCGGCGCAGATCGAGCCGTAGCCGACGTCGTTGCCCTCGACGCGGGCGCGCAGGAAGAAGGTGCCCTCGATGTAGCGCTCGGACGTGGCTTCGGCCTTGTCGAGGACCTTCACGACGTCCTCGAAACCGCGGACGGTGGAGTCGACGGCCTTCTGCAGCTCGCCGATCTCGAACTCGTCCTTCACCGCGCGGGCCTCGGAGAGGTAGACGCGCAGCTCCTCGTCGCGCTCCTTGGTCACCTTGTCGGTGAGGGCGGACTCGATCACCGTGTCGTGGCCGCGCACGGCGCGGACCGGGCCCTCGGCCTCGGTGAGCGCCGCGGCGAGTTCGCGCACGTCCTGGGCGGGGATGCCCAGGAGCTGCTCGGCCTCGGTGAGGGAGTGGCGGCGGCCGACCCACAGCTCGCCCTGGCCGGACAGCCAGAACTCGCCGTTCTCCCGGTCGGAGCGCGGCAGCAGGTAGATGGTCGCGGTGTGCCCGGTCGCGCCGGCCGGCTCCAGGACCAGGACGCCGTTCTCGGTCTGGTCGCCGGTGAGGTACGCGTACTCGGTCGAAGCGCGGAAGGGGTACTCGGTGTCGTTCGAGCGGGTCTTCAGACGGCCCGCGGGGACGACCAGGCGCTCACCCGGGAAACGCTCGGACAGCGCGGCCCGCCGGGCGGCGGTGTGCGCGGCCTGCGCGATCGGCTCCAGGCCGTGCAGCTCGGTGTCGGCCCAGCCGGTGCGCATGTTCTCGGCGAGTTCGTCGCTGACGCCCGGGTACAGACCGTTCTTGCGCTGCTTGTGCGTCTTCTTGGGCTGCTCTTCTTCCGGGGTCTCCGGGGTGAGCTCGTCAGCCACGTCTTCTCCTCAGCTACGACGGTACGGACCTGGGTGTGGACCTCATCCATCGTATGCGTGTACGGGGAAGGCGTGGTCCGGATCGTGCGGGTTGTCACGGTCCGGGACCCGCGGCGGATCACTCGAAGCGGGCTGCGAGCAGCACGATGTCCTCGGGGGCGTCAGCGGGCCGCCCGTCGGGCAGCACGGTCCGCAGGATGTGCTCGCACAGGGCGGCCGGGTCCTCCCGGGCGGCGCGGGGCACCCCTGCGGCCGCCGCGTGCAGCCGCGCGTACGCCCGGTCCATCGCGTCGCCGGTGTGGCGCAGCAGCCCGTCGGTGTAGAGAAGCACCGTTTCTCCGGGCGCGGGTTCGATCTCCATGCTCGGCGCCTCCCAGCAGGACAGCATGCCCAGGGGAGCGGAGAGCGAGGTCTCCACGTACTCGGTGCGGTGCTCGCCGATGAGGAGCGGCGGGGTGTGTCCGGCCCCAGCCAGGATGATCTTGCTGCCCTGGCCGTCGGCCTGCGGTCCTCCGGCGGGCTCGCAGTAGGCGAAGAGCGCGGTGGCGCAGCGGGCGGGCTCGGTCAGCCGCAGCAGCAGTTCCAGGTCGGACAGGACGGCTACGGGGTCCTCGCCCTCCATGACGGCGTAGGCGCGCAGCGACGCGCGCAGCCGTCCCATGGCGGCGACGGCGCTCGGCCCGGAGCCGGTGACGGAGCCCACGGCCAGTCCCAGGGCGCCCTCGGGCAGCGGCAGCGCGTCGTACCAGTCGCCCCCGCCGCGCGGTCCCGTGTGGTGGCGGGCCGCGAGCTGCACCCCGGGGATCCGGGGGAGCCGGCTGGGCAGCAGTTCCTCCGCGAGGGTGGCCAGCCGGGTGCGGGATCGTTCCACCTCAAGCATCCGGGCCAGGTGCTCGGCGGCGTGCCGCACGTACAGTCCGGCCAGGTCGCGCTGGCGGTCGCTCGGCTCGGCCTGCTCGTCGTAGAGCCACACGGCGGCGCCGAGCCGGCCGGTGGCCTCGGCGGTCAGCGGGAGCGCGTAGCTGGCGGCGTAGCCGAGCCGGGCGGCGACCTCCCGGTGCCGGGGGTCCACGGGGGTGGCGAATCCGCCGGTGCCGGGGGGCGCGTCCGGTTCGGGGAGGACCTCGGAGCCGCCCTGGGCGTCGGGCAGCCCGTCGAGGATCCGCCCGTAGCAGGTCGCGCTGCGCGGCACGGTCTCGATGTGGCCCAGGTCGGCGTGACCGAGCCCGAGGCCGATGGTGGCGGTGGGGCCGAGCCCGTCGGAGGGCTCCAGGACGATCAGGCCGCGGCGGGCGCCGACGAGTGCGGCTCCGGCGCGCAGGAATTCGTGGAGTGAGGTGTCGAGGTCGCCGGCGCGGGCCAGTCGCTCGGTGAGCTCGTGCAGGGTGGTGAGGTCCGAGACCATGCCCGCCAGCCGGTCCTGGATGACGCTGCCCGGTGCGGTCGGAGGGGCCGGAGCGGGGGTGGTTCGGGCGGGCGCGGGCGCCGCAGTGTGCGGTGACGCGGTGACTGCTGGATCGATTCCAGCCACTTTCGGCAGATGCGGGGCGCTCATGACGTCCGCCTTTCCACCTGGTGCGATTCGCCAAATAGCATCGCAAACCCCCAGACCGTGCTGCGCCGCCATCAAGGAATCCACATCTACACGCACACATGGATGCATGTCCAGCATTGCCCAGGTGGGAATCCTGGTGTCCATGAGGCGGCAACTCACTGTCGGGCCAAGGCTAGAACTTGGCCGGAAAAAGCTGGAAGCAGTCGGTTTTTGGGGTCGACTGGACGAGCTCCGCAGGGGGGTCGGGTACGTACTCGGTGGTGGCCGAGGTCAGTTGGCGTACCGGGAACCGCTCGGTCGCGGTCTGTCGTCCTAAGCGGCGGCAGCCGGTCTCGGCAGTCGGCGCGGGTCGCGCTCCATCCCCGCCGGACGTTTGATGGACCCGTAAGAAAACTGCACGAACCGTGTGAACCTGCCCCTGGCGGACAGTGACGCGAAATCTGTACGTGTGGTGAGTCACCGGTTACATGGTGTGATGTGGCCCTCGGCGTTCAACGGAAAGGAACGAGCGCTCATGCGCGAGATCCTCGGAAGGCGTCTCCAGCGGCTCCGCGATCGCTTTCAATCCCTGCGCCCCGACCGGGGTCGGAGCGGCGGCACTTCCGCTCTCCTCGAAGCGGCGCTCACCTGCGCCACCACATGGCAGTGGCCCGTCTTGCCCGGCGTCGGCCGGTCCGGTACGGACGGCACGCGCTGCGCCTGCCCCGACCCCGACTGCGTCGTCCCCGGCGCCCATCCCTTCGACCCGGGCCTGCTCGCCGCCTCCACCGACCCCCGCATGGTGTCCTGGTGGTGGACCAACCGGCCCACCGCACCCGTCCTGATGGCGACCGGCGGAACGGCCCCGTGCGCCGTGAGCCTCCCGGCCGGCGCGGCCGCGCGGGCCCTCGTACGCCTGGACGCGCAGGGCCTGAGGCTCGGCCCGGTCGTCGCCACGCCGACCCGGTGGGCGCTGCTCGTGGCGCCGTACTCGCTGGAGCGGCTCGGGGAACTCCTGTACGCGAAGGACCACGTGCCCTCCTCGCTGCGGTTCCACGGCGAGGGCGGCTACCTGCTCCTGCCGCCGTCCGCCGCGTCCAGTGGCGGCCGGGTGCGCTGGGAGCGCGAACCGCGAGCGCTGCCGCAGGATCCGGCCGATCCGAAGTCCCCTGGCGCACAGCCGTTGCAGACCGCGGGGGCGAAGCTCTGGCTGCCCGATGTAGAGGCGGTAGTGGACGCGCTGGTCGAGGCGAGCAGCAGTGCGCCCGGCGGCGGCAGCCGGCTCGCGTACTGACCCGCGAGGTCCTGCAGGATCACTCGTACGGGTGCCAGCGGGACGATTTTCCAAGGGAATTGGGCGCGGGGATCTCCGCGCCCCTTTCCCGCGTCGCTATCTTCGGCGAATGAATCTCCGCCTGATCGGTATCGGCGCCGGTGTGCTGATCATCTTGTCGCTCCCGCTCGCCGGCGCGATCGCCGGGCCTGATTTCGCCGGTCAGGACGACGGAAAGGGCGGCGGCCTGTTCAAGACCCTCGGCCTTTCGGATCCCGCCCGTACCTCTCCCTCGCCGGCCGGGCGCCCGGCGGCGCCGGCCGCGATCCAGCGGTCCGGCCCGGCGGAGCAGCCCCGTACGGATTCCCGCTGCGGTCCCGAATTGTCCTCGCCCCACGGAGTGGAGGCGCAGACGTGCGTGCTGGTGGCCGACGGCCAGACGTGGGGCAGGAGTTACTACAGGAACGCTAGTGGTCACGCGCTGGATGCCGTGCTGACGGTGATGGGTCCGGCCGGGCGCACGGTGCAGATCCGCTGTTCGGTCGGCGCCGGTGACGAACCCGGTCTGTGCGAGACGCCGAAGGAGGACTCCGCCGGAGAGCCCGAGAGTTACTCGGCAGTTGCGGAGTTTGCAGTTCCGGATGATGAAGGGCAGCTGCTCTTGCGGTCCGGGAGCAACTCACCGGCACCGGGTGACGGTTGACCACCGCCGTAAAAGGAAGGGCCCGGTCGCTGGCGACGGGGGATGCACCAGCGACCGGGCTACAAGAACGGTAACAAGAGATCGCCTGTTCGCAAATTCGATCTCTGATATTCAGACACCGATTTGCAGACGATTAGCGGGAGTTGTGACTCCGGTCACCGGCTCCGCGCGTACGCGCGACGTCAGCTGAGGGTCACCTGGCGGTTGGTGAGACCGCCGCGCGCCCGGCGCTCCTCCGTGGTCAGCGGAGCATCCGTGGCCAGCGCCTTGGCCAGCCGCTCCGCGAACTCCGCCGCCGGCTTCTCGACGTCGTCGGCCGTCACTCCGGTCGGCAGGTCCCAGACCGGGACCATCAGACCGTGGGCGCGGAAGGAGCCGACGAGCTTCGTGCCCTCGCCGAGCGAGGACGTGCCGGCCGCGTGCAGCCGGGCGAGGGCGTCGAGCAGCTTCTCCTCGGGGTGCGGCATGACCCAGCGCAGGTGGTTCTTGTCCGGGGTCTCGCACCAGTAGGCGGCGTCGACGCCGGTCAGCTTGACGGTGGGGATGGCGGCCGCGTTGGCGCGCTCCAGCGAGGCGGCGATCTCCGGGGACGCGTTCTGGCCGCCCTCGGATTCCGGAATCCAGAATTCGAAGCCGCTGTGCACAACCGGCTCGAAACCGCCGTCGGCGTCGAGGAGATCCTGAAGTCGGGGACCCTCGGCGGGGACCCGGCGGGCGGCGACCGGAGTTCCCGGCTCCGCGACGAGCGCGCGCTCCAGGGTGTCGGCCATGTCGCGGCTCAGGTCCCCGGTGGTCGTCTCGTTCTGCAGGCCGAGCAGCACGGACCCGTCCTCGCGGCGCAGCGCCGGCCAGGCCATGGGCAGTACGGTCACCAGCGTGACGGAGGGGACGCCTTCGGGCAGGCCGCCCTTCAGCGACAGCGGGATGGTGGCCGCGGGCACGAGTTCGCGCAGCGCGACCCAGTCGCACTCGCCCGGCAGGCCCTCGAAGGGCCGCTGGACGTGCTCGGTGACGGCGTGCGCGGCGGCTGCGCCGTGGCAGGCCTTGTAGCGGCGCCCGGATCCGCAGGGGCAGGGCTCGCGTGCGCCGACAACGGGGATCTCACCGTTGTTGAGCTGCGGCTTTACAGACTTGGCTGCGGGGCGCTTCTTGGCCATCGTGCGTGTCTCCCGGTTGCGGCGGTACGGCGTCGTGTCTGGGCGCGAGCCTAGCCGTTCGTACCGCCGGAACCGGTGGGGTGCGGCCGGGAGCACGGTCGGCGTGCGCTCCCGGACGGCCGCCTGTACGGATGACCGGTACTGCTGTGCTGATGTTGAGCTGTTGTGCGGTCAGGGGTCCCGGTTCCAGAAGGTCCTGGCTCCCGGGTCCGCGGGATCAGACATCGAGATCGTCGAATGCCGTGCTGAAGTCGATCGCCGGGGGCGCGACGCGCGTAGCGAAATCCTCGTGCCGGGGCCCACAGGCGACGACCACCCAGACGGTGACCTCCCCTGCCGCTCCGTCCCGGACACCCCAGTCCTGGGCGAGGGTGCTGATGATGTTCAGCCCCCGGCCGCCGCGTGCGGTGACCGAGGGCGTGGAAGGAACAGGCCGGGTGGGCCCACCCCCGTCCGTGACCTCGACCGTCAGCCGCCCCGCTCTGTCGATGCGCCATGCGGCGCGTATCTCCCCGTCCCCGACTTCCCGCGCGCCCAGGGGCCTGCCGTGTCGACAGGCGTTGCTGAGCAGTTCGGAAAGGATCAGTACGGCATCGTCCACGACCGATTCGGCCACCCCGCTGATACGCAGTTGTTCGCGCATCCGGTGCCTGGCCTCACCCACGCCCGCAGGACCATGGCGTACGTCCATGCACGACGACGTGGGCACTTCTTGTGCCACCACCAACGCCACCCCCGGAACCTCCTTAGCCCCACGCATGGTCTGGATGCCCCCTTGGCCTGGACCGGAAACCGCCGAAGCAGGCCGCGCTGACGCATTCGCGCCGACCGAATGCGGAGCGGATGCGCCGGAGCACACCCTGTGACGGAGGTGATGGGGGCGGCGAGTGCGCAAATCGGGACGTCAGCGCCCCAGTTGGGACAGAACTTGACGGGGTCTGTTCGTGATGATCGCTTCCACACCTAGATCAGCGCAGAGCTGAACGTCTTCTGGCTCGTTCACTGTCCATACGTGAACGGAATGGCCCGCCCCTTGGAGCTTGCGGATGAATCCGGGATGATTGCGGACGATCCGCATACCGGGACCGGCGATCGTCACCCCGGCCGGCAGTCGCCCGTCGCGCATCCGGGGCGAGATGAACTGCATCAGGTACACGGTCGGGACCGTCGGCGCCGCGGCCCGTACCCGGTGCAGGGAGCGCGCGGAGAAGCTCATGACCCGGACAGGGTGCGGGCCCTCGGCCGGCGGGGCGTCCAGGCCGAAGCGCTTGAGGAGGAAGAGGAGGCGCTCCTCCACCTGTCCGGCCCAGCGGGTCGGATGCTTCGTCTCGATCGCGAGCTGTACGGGCCGCCCGGTGTCCGCGACCAGCTCCAGGAGGCGCTCGAGGGTGAGGACGGAGGTGCGCTCGGGGTCGGCGTCCCAGTCGGGGGACTCCTCGCGGTCCTTCCACGAGCCGAAATCGAGGGCGGCGAGATCGGCCAGCTCCAGGGCGGAGACGGCGCCGCGGCCGTTCGAGGTGCGGTTCACCCGGCGGTCGTGGACCAGGACCAGATGGCCGTCGGCGGTGAGCCGGACATCGCATTCGAGGGCGTCTGCGCCGTCCTCGATGGCCTTGCGGTAGGCGGCCAGGGTGTGCTCGGGGGCATCCTCCGAAGCGCCGCGGTGGGCGACGACCTGGATGGTGCGCGGCATTGCGTGGGTCACCGGGTCATGGTGCCACCGTCAGCCCACCGGGGGTCGGGGTCCTATCCTGCGAGTGCATCCGAAATGCCGGACATAAAGAATGGGGGGAGATGCACAGGTCCGGCTTACAGTGCTCTGACGGGGCATGGGAAAAGCTTTGCCCTGGAACTTGTACGGCACGTCGAACGTTCAGCCGGATCGACATCGCCGGATTTCTGCAGCTGTGTGTGACGAGGAGAGAGAGCTGTGAGCACCGAGAACGAGGGCACCGCGGCCCCCACACCCCCCGCGGCCCCGTCCGTGACCCCTGCTCAGGGCTCCGAGACGGCGCCGGCGGCCTCCGCGCCCGCTCCGCAGCCGGGCCACGCCCCGCAGGACGCCGCCCCGGCCGTGCCGCCGGCCCCGCCTGCGGCACCCGCCCCTGCTCCGGCGCCCGCCGCCGGTGAGCAGGTGACCCAGCAGCTTCCGCCCACGGCCGCGCCGGGCACCGAGCCGACCCAGCAGATCCCGCCCGTGCCCGCGGCACAGGCTCCCGGCTACGGTCAGCCCCCCGCGCCGGCCGCGCACGGAGCCGAGGGCTGGCCGCCCCCGCCGCCCACCGTGCCGGCGTACGGCGCCGGCGGCGGCGGCCCCGTCTGGGGCGCTCCCCCGGCCGCCGAGGGCTTTCCCGCGCCCAAGCCGAAGGGCAGGGGCGGCATGATCGCGGCCGTGCTCGTGGCGGCCCTCCTCGCGGGCGGCATCGGCGGCAGCGTCGGCTACTGGGCCGCCGAGCGCAGCAACGACGGCAGCGGCTCGACCACCATCAGCGCCACCAACACCCCGAAGGACCTCAAGCGCGAGGCCGGCTCCATCGCCGGGCTCGCCGCGGGCGCACTGCCCAGCGTGGTCACCATCGAGGCCTCGGCCGGAGACGGCGAGGGCGGCACCGGCACCGGGTTCGTCTACGACCAGCAGGGCCACATCCTCACCAACAACCACGTGGTGGCCTCCGCCGCGAACGGCGGCAAGCTCTTCGCGACCTTCTCCGACGGCAAGCGGTACGACGCCGAGGTCGTCGGCCGCGCCCAGGGCTACGACGTCGCCGTGCTCAAGCTGAAGAACCCGCCGGCCGGACTCAAGCCGCTGGCGCTCGGCGACTCCGACAAGGTCGCGGTCGGCGACGCCACGATCGCGATCGGCGCCCCCTTCGGCCTGTCCAACACGGTCACCACCGGCATCGTCAGCGCCAAGAACCGCCCGGTCGCCTCCGGTGACGGCACCGGCAGCAAGAACTCGTACATGAGCGCGCTCCAGACGGACGCCTCGATCAACCCGGGCAACTCCGGCGGTCCGCTGCTCGACGGCCGCGGAGCGGTCATCGGCATCAACTCCGCGATCCAGTCGGCCGGCAACGGCGGCTTCGGCGGCGGCCAGGCCGGCTCCATCGGCCTCGGCTTCGCCATCCCGATCAACCAGGCCAAGAACGTGGCCGAATCGCTGATCAAGACGGGCAAGCCGGTCTACCCGGTGATCTCGGTCTCCGTGGACCTCCAGGCCAAGACCGAAGGCGCGAAGATCTCCGAGCAGGGCGCGGCCGCCAACGAGCTCGTCGACCCCAACGGTCCGGCCGGCAAGGCGGGCCTCAAGCCGGGCGACATCATCACCGACTTCGGCGGCAAGCCGGTCGACAGCGGCCCGACCCTGATCAGCATGATCTGGACCTACAAGCCGGGCGACACGGTGAAGCTGACCTACCTGCGCGACGGCAAGCCGAACACCGTCGACATCACGCTCGGCTCCAGGGTCGGCGACAAGTAGCACCACCGGCCACGGCAGTGGCCCGGTGACGAGGGGCCGTGGGCGCGATTTCGCCCACGGCCCCTCCAACGTCCGCTTATGCTTCGCTGGTGTTCGATTCTCGGCACATACGGACGTTCCACACGGTGGTCGCCTCCGGCTCGTACTCGGCGGCCGCGCGCGTGCTGGGGTACACCCAGCCCGCCATCACCCAGCAGATGAAGGCGCTCGAACGCGCCGTCGGAACCCCGCTGTTTACCCGCGTGGGCCGAAAGATGCAGCTCACCGAGGCCGGGGAGTCCCTCTCCCGGCACGCCGAGACCATCCTCGGCAACCTCTCCGCCGCCGAGGCCCAGCTGAGGGCGTACGCACGCCTGCGCACCGGCCGGGTCAGACTGTGCGGCTTCCCCAGCGCCAACGTCACCCTCGTCCCGGAAGCCCTGAGCGGACTGGCCAAGGACCACCCCGGGATACAGGTGGAACTGCTGGAGGGAGAGCCCCCGGAGTCGCTGCGCCGGTTGGAGCGCGGCGAGTGCGACATCACCCTGGCCTTCACCTATCCCGGCCTGCACGAGGAGGTGCCGGAGGAGGTCGCCGAGGTCAGGCTGCTTGAGGACCAGCTGACGGTGCTCCTCCCGACCGGGCATCCGCTGGCCCGGCGCCGCGCCGTGCACCTGGCCGACCTCGCCGAGGAGCGGTGGATCGCGGGCTGCCCGCGCTGCCGGGCGAATCTGCTGCACGAGTGCGCGGAGCTGGGCTTCGTGCCCGACATCCGCTTCGCCACCGACGACAACCTCGTGGTGCAGAGCCTGGTCGCCCAGGGGCTGGGCGTGGCCATGATGCCCGCGCTGGTCCTGCCCTCGCTCTCGCTGAGCCGGGTCTGCGGACGCGCGCTCCAGCCTGCCGCCCGCCGACACATCGCCGCGTACGTCTATCGGGACCATCTGCGGATCCCGGCGACGGCCGTGGTGCTGAACGCACTGAAGCAGGTGGCAGCCAACCGGGTCGGCTGCTGACCAACCCATAAGCACTGCTTGGGATTTCACGTCACAACTGTCGTTGGACGCGATGGAAAGACGCCCGCACGCTGCCCGTATGACCACCACCACACCGGCCCGTACCACCACGAGGATGGCCGCCCTCGTCAGTGAGATCCGCACGGTCGTGGAGCGGGGACTGGCTCCCGACCTCACCGCCTACCTCGTGGGCGAAAGGCTCGCCCCGCATCTGGGGGCGTCCGACCTGCTGACGCCGACGCAGCAGGAGGGCGACCCCGAGCGCTACCGGCAGCACGTCCTGCACGCGGAGTCGGACGGCAGCTTCTCCGTGGTGGCGCTGGTGTGGTTGCCCGGCCAGGAGACCTGCATCCACGACCATGTGTCGTGGTGCGTGGCCGGGGTGCACCAGGGCGAGGAGAGTGAGCGCCGCTTCCGCCTCGCACCCGGTGCCGGTCCCGCCCGCCTGGTGGCGACGGAGGACGTGGTCAACGCCCAAGGCGAGGTCTGCGGATTCGCCCCGCCCGGCGACATCCACAAGGTGCGCAACTCCTGTTCCACGAAGGCGATATCGGTGCACGTGTACGGCGCCGACGTGTCCCGGCTGGGGACCAGCATCCGTCGCGTCTACAAGCTCCCCGTCGACTGATGGCCCTCCTCCATCGCCCCCAGAGCCCAGCGCTTCGGCATGTTTCACGTGAAACATCCACTCCCTGGCCCGGGTTGGCACTGGCCGTCGGCGGAGCCCTGGGCGCCTGGTGCATCCACCACCTCATACCGGCCGTACCGATGCTGACCGCGTCGGTGGTGCTGGGCATTGCGGTCGCGCACCTCCCCGGACCGCGGACCTTCGTACGGGGAGCCGGGCGCACGGGCCTCTCCCTGGCCGGCCGGCGGCTCATGCGGATCGGCATCGTCCTGCTGGGCCTCGGCCTGGGGCTGGACCAGGTGCTCCGGCTGGGCTGGGCCACGGTGGCCATGGTGGTCGCAGTGGTCGCGGCCACGTTCTTCGGCACCCTCTGGCTGGGCCGCAGGCTGGGACTTCCGGGCGATCAGCCGCTGCTGATCGCCACGGGGTACTCGATCTGCGGGGCCTCGGCCATCGGCGCGGTGAGCCAGGTCTCGGGCAGTGACGAGGAGGACGTGGCGGCCTCGGTGGCACTGGTCACCCTGTGCGGGACGCTCGCCATCGCCGTACTCCCCATCTTCCAGGACCCGTTGGCGCTCTCCGACCCGGCCTTCGGACGGTGGGTCGGCGCCGGTGTCCACGACGTCGGCCAGGTGGTCGCGACCGCGCAGACCGCAGGCCCGGACGCCCTGGGAGAGGCGGTGCTGGTCAAGCTGATGAGGGTGGCCCTGCTCGCCCCGCTGGTGGCGGCGGTCGCCTTCTCGGTACGGGCCCGGCGGCGCGGGGTGCGCACCCCCTCGGGGCGCCGGCCCGCCCCGGTGCCGCTGTTCGTGGCAGGGTTCCTGGCCGCGGCCGGGCTGCGCGCCACCGGCTTGCTGCCCGACGTAGCGCTGGAATGGGCGCACACCGCGCAGGAGGCACTGCTGGCGGCGGCCCTGTTCGGCCTTGGGAGCGCGGTCCATCTGCCGACACTGGCCCGGACCGGGGGGCGCGCGGCGGCGCTGGGACTGGGCGCATGGGTGGTCGTCGCCGGCGTCTCGTATGCGGGCGTGATGCTCACCGTATGACGCTGCAACGGCCGGGAGTTGGCCATTTCCTGGCCGGAACCGACCGAACGTTCTGACTGCCCGCTGACATTGACGCGGGGCCGTGCCACTCTGCCCCGGCAAGCCGCACCACGTACGACGCACCACGCACAGCCGATCCGCACCGACCGCTCTTCACCCCCACCCTGCCCGGCTCCGACCGGTCCGGGCACGGCAGAAGGAGTCATGCGTGAATCGTCATCGCACGGCCTTGTCCGTCCTGCTCTCGGCGGGCGCCCTGGTCGCGGGTGTCCTGACGGCGGCCACCCCCTCGATCGCTGCGGACGCCCCGACGTCCTTCCGGCCGCAGCACACCCAGGGCTTCTGGACCGCCGAGAGGATGCGGGCGGCCACCCCGCTCGACGTGACGGCGGTCCCCGGCGCTGCCCGTACCGCGGTGGCCACTTCCGCCACCCCCACCGCCGTCGCCCCGACGACCGCCGCCCCTGCCGCATCGCCCACGGCGTTCCCACAGGCGGGCGGGGCCTGGACGGGCGGCGGCGCGGTCGTGAAGACCTCGGGCCGGGTCTTCTTCACGATGGGCAGCCGCACCGCCTCCTGTTCCGGCAACTCGATCACCAGCGCCAACGGCAGCACGGTCATGACGGCCGGCCACTGCGTGAAGTACCAGGGTGCCTGGCACACGAACTGGGTCTTCGTGCCCGCCTACAACAACGGGTCGGCGCCCTACGGCCAGTGGTCGGCCACCAAGACCTTCGCCACCGACCAGTGGGCGGCGAGCGAGGACATGAACATGGACGTCGGCCTCGCCGTCGTCGCCCCGCTGAACGGCCAGACCCTCAGCCAGGCCGTCGGCGCGCAGGGAGTCCTCTTCAACGGCGGCTACAACAAGAAGATGTACTCCTTCGGCTTCCCCGCGGCGGCCCCGTACGACGGAACGAAGCTGGTCTACTGCAGCGGCAACAGCGGCAAGGACTTCCTGCTCACCAAGGACCACAGCCTGGGCTGCAACATGACCGGCGGCTCCAGCGGCGGCCCCTGGTTCCAGGACTTCAACGAGGCCACGGGCCTCGGCACCCAGGTTTCGGTGAACAGCTTCGGCTACACCTTCCTGCCGAACCGCATGTACGGCCCGTACCTCGGCAACGAGGCGAAGGCGGCCTACGACAAGGCGCAGACCTCCTGACCACACAGTCGCCCGCCACCCCCGCCCGGCCGGTACTCTGTACCGGCCAGGTGGGTTGCCCGAGCGGCCTAAGGGAACGGTCTTGAAAACCGTCGTGGCAGCGATGTCACCGTGGGTTCAAATCCCACACCCACCGCAGTGAACGGCCCCTGACCGGTACGAACGGTCAGGGGCCGCTTTCATGCCCTCTGGGAGCCGCGTGGTTGCGGCGGAGTCGGCTTGGGGGCGCGCACGATGGCCGAGCGCATGCCGTCGGCGACGGCATGGGTCGGGGCCGAGGCGGGGGTCGAGATCTCTGCCGAGGTCCCGAAAGTGCTGACAACAGAGGGGCGGGCTCGACGCCGGCATGAGGGGGCTCGAGGGCTGGGGGATCTCCGTCGGGGTAAGGCGCGCGGTGCGATTTTCGGCTTGCGGGTCGGCAGTCGGTGTGCCGGAACGGCGTTCCAGGCCTGACCTGGTCCCAGGCGGCCCCGGAAGGCTGGTCACCAGGGGCCCCGAGGCGGGCTGAAAAGTCGGATTGATCCTTCCGGGTGGTGTTAGTCGGAAGATCGGCGCGTGTGATGAGCGCAGTGCAGTTGCCCCCACATCATGACGAATGTATTCAGATCCGCCCGTCGGAACAACGCGAATCGAGGCACTCAGTCATGGCTCACCGCAACATCCTCACGTCGATCTGGACCTCGGTCCTGGCCGCCCTGGTGGCCGTCCTCTCCTCCCTCGGCTTCGGCGGCAAGGTGGCTCCGGCCGCCGCTGCCTCCACCGCCGGTGGCGCGACTGCCACTGCTGCCACTGTCGCCGCCGCCCCCGTGCGCCGGCCGGCCGTCACGGCTCCGCGGAGCTGGCGGGAGATGATGCGGGGCGGTTCGCTGCCGCCGACCCTGAAGCAGCGCATCCGGGCCGAGGCCCACGGCAAGACCCCCGGTGTCCGTCGCTCCACCACCGCCGCAGCCATGGGCGCCGCCCCGGGAACCGCCGCTCGCGTCCTGACGCCTTCCGCGGTGCCCGCCCCCCGTGCCCCCCATGTCCCCCGCGCCGGACGCGCCGCCCGTGCCACCCGCGAGACGCTGGCGCTCGCCGCGTAGCCCCGTACGGGCAGGCAGGACGAAGCGGGACCGCAGGCAGAAGCAAGGTGTGCAAGCAGCAGCAGAACAAAAAGCGGCAGAAGAGGCAGGACCGGCAGACGCGGCAGAAGCAGGTACGCGGGCAGTAGCAGGGACGCAGACGCAGGAATGTAGGCAGGCGCTGGAGCCCGGTCGGTCGTGACCGCGGATCGCGCCGCGCGGTGCCCCGGCAGCGGGGCGCGGATGGATCACCCCGGCGTGCGCCGGGGAGCGTGCAGGGGCGTGGAGCTTGGCATTGCAGGGCCGCAGGCCCGGGAGACGGTGGGGTTCCCGGACGGCGCGGCCCTTTTCGGCATGTCCGGGAGCGTCGGTCTGACAGACGGCTTCATCCCTTGTGTGACGCGGGGTTCAGCCGGTTTCAGGGTGCTGACCTGGGGCTTCGGGGGCGTGAATGGGGTTTATCCAATGTTGGTCATACTTGCAGGGGAATCGGAGAGTCCGGGGTGGTTCGCCGGGGATTCGGTGGGCAACTCTGGTCTCGCGACGTCGTCAGCACAAAGGAACGACCGAGGCGGTCGGCCAACTGCCTCGGAGTAATTCCCACTTCCGTTTTCTGGAGGAATGAAGACATGGCAAGCATCCGTACCGCCCGCGTCATCGCCGCTGTCGCCGCCCTTCCCCTCGCCGTCGCGCTCTTCGGCGGGGTGGCAACGGCCGACAACGGCGCCTTCGCGAACGACGGATCGAATGCGAGCGCCGCCGGCATCATCGGCAGCGGCGTGGGTGGCGACAACAACGGCAACTCGTCCACCTCGCAGCAGGTGACCACCGGCTCCGGTGCCTCCAACCAGAACAACACCGCGCAGGTCAACGGCTCGGCCTTCACCGCACTCAACCAGGGCAACTCGAACGTGGCGGTCAACTTCCACCCCTGGTGGTAGTAGCGGCACCAGCCGCGCCGAATCTTGAGGGCGCCTGTGCGACCGGACCGGCTGGGGTCCGGTAGCGCGGGCGCCCTCGCGCATGTCCCGCCGGCTTCCCGACCTTGACACCGCGGGTAAATCTGACGGACAGTCAGTTACCTTGTTGATGTGGACGCCGGGAGGCCTGCGCCGTGCACCTCGCCCCGACCGAAGGCCAGTTGCGGCTCCGTGCCGAACTGCGCGCGTACTTCAAGGAACTGCTGCCCGACGGGGTCCCCGAGGACCCGGCCGACCAGCGCGGACTCCTGCGCCGCATCGGCGCCGACGGGCTGCTCGGCCTCGGCTGGCCCGTCGCGTACGGCGGGCAGGGCCGCGGCGCGGACGAGCAGTTCGTCTTCTTCGACGAGGCCTACCGGGCCGGCGCCCCCGTCTCCATGGTCACGCTGAACACCGTCGGCCCGACCTTGATGAAGTACGGGACCGAGGAACAGAAGGACTACTTCCTGCCCCGGATCCTCGCGGGCGAGATCGTCTTCGCCATCGGCTACTCCGAGCCCGAGGCCGGCACCGACCTCGCCTCACTGCGAACCCGTGCGGTCCGCGACGGAGCGGACTGGCTGATCGACGGGCAGAAGATCTTCACCTCCAACGCCCAGAACGCGGACTGGATCTGGCTCGCCTGCCGCACCGAGCCCCAGGCCCCGAAGCACAAGGGCATCTCGATCATCCTCGTTCCCACCCACGACCCCGGCTTCTCGTGGACCCCGATCGACACCGTCGGAGGGCTCACGACCACGGCGACGTACTACGACTCCGTCCGCGTGCCGGCCGGCAACCTCGTCGGCCCCGAACACGGCGGCTGGGGGCTGATCACCAACCAGCTCAACCACGAGCGCGTGGCCCTCGCCGCCATCGGCATGCAGGCCGAGGACTTCTACGAGCTCGCCCTCCGGCACGCCCGCACCCCCGACCCGGCCACCGGAGAGCGGCCCGCAGACCTTCCCTGGGTCCGGTCCCGCCTCGCCGAGGCCCACGCCCGGCTGGCCGCCGTACGCCTCCTCAACTGGCGTCTCGTCCAGGACGTGGGCGGCGGCAGCCTGGCGCCCGGCGACGCCAGCGGCGTGAAGTTCCTCGGCACCGAGTCGGCCGTCGAGGTGTACCGGATGTGCCAGGAGGTGGTGGGCGAGGAGGCGCTCGTACGGGGGGCCGCGGCCTTCGCGGGCGGCGAGCTCGAGCGGATGAACCGAGCCGCACAGATCAACACCTTCGGCGGCGGGGTGAGCGAGGTCCAGCGGGAGATCGTCGCCATGATGCGGCTCGGCATGAAGGGGAGGAAGCGATGACGGCGGACGCAACCGGCACGGCCGAGGAGGCGGCCAGGTTCCACGCGCTGCTGGCGGCCTTCGAGGGAGCCCCGGCCGCCACCGCCGGCCGGGGCAAGGACGCGGTCAACGAGCCGATGATCCGCCACTGGTGCGAGGCGATGGGCGACGCCAACCCCGCCTACACCGGGCCGGACGCCATCGCTCCCCCCACCATGCTCCAGGCCTGGACCATGGGCGGGCTCTCCGGCCACTCCGACCGCTCCTCCGCCTACGACGAGCTCTTCGCGCTCCTCGACGGCGCCGGCTTCACCTCCGTCGTCGCCACCGACTGCGAACAGGAGTACCTCCGCCCGCTGCGCCCCGGCGACACGATCACCTTCGACGCCGTCATCGAGTCCGTGTCGCCGCGCAAGACGACCAAGCTGGGCACCGGCCACTTCGTGACGACCCGCATGGACGTCCGGGCGGGCGGGGAGCCCGCAGGCACCCACCGCTTCCGGATCCTGAAGTACGCCCCGGCCGCCCGGCCGGCGAAGGAGGCCGCGCCCCGGACGAAAGCCGCTGCGCAGCGCCCCCGCCCCGTGGTCAACCGCGACAACCAGGGCTTCTGGGACGGGGTCCGGGAGCACCGGCTGCTGATCCAGCGCTGCACCTCCTGCGCGACCCTCCGCTTGCCCTGGCTCCCCGGCTGCAACACCTGCGCGAGCCCCGACTGGGACACGGTCGAGGCCTCCGGCGCCGGCACGGTGTTCAGCTACGTCGTCATGCACCACCCGCCGTTCCCGGCCTTCGACCCGCCCTACGCGGTCGCGCTCGTCGAGCTCGCCGAAGGGGTCCGCATGATCAGCAACATCACCGGTGTCCCGTACGACAAGGTGCGCATCGGCCTCCCCGTCCAACTGGAGTTCCTGCGCGTCGACGACGACCTCGAACTCCCCGTCTTCCGCGGGAGCGAGGGCTGATGGACTTCCACCCCACCGAGGAACAGGCCGCCGCGGCCGGTCTCGCCGCCCGGATCTTCTCCGACCTCGCCACCCACGAACGGCTCGCCGCCACCGGCACCGGCAGCGACGCAGAACTCTGGAAGGCCCTCACCGCGGCCGGACTGACGGCCGCGGTCGAGGAGATCGGCCTGCTCGGACTGGTCCTGCTGCTGGAGGAGCAGGGCCGCACCACCGCCCAGGTCCCCTACGCCGCCACCTGCGTGTACGGGATCCTCCCCGTGGCGGCCCACGGCAGCCCGGAGCAGCGCGCCCGCCTGCTGCCCGCGCTCGGCAGCGGGGACGCGGTGGCCACCGGAGCCTTCCCCGCCCGCGGCCGGATCACCGCCGAGGGCGGCCGGCTCACCGGGACCGCCCCCACCGTCCCCTGGCTGCGCGACGCCACGCACGTCCTGGTCCCCGACGCCGAGCGGGCCCTGTGGCTCGTACGGACCGACGCGCCCGGCGTGCGGACGTCCCCCGTCGAGACGACCGCGCCCTGGTCGGCGGGCCGGCTGGTGCTGAGCGGGGCCGACGCCGAACGCATCGGCTCCGACGGCGCCTACGAGCACACCCTCGCCGCCGCGCGCACCGCCTTCGCCGGGCTCCAGGCGGGCGTCTGTGCGGGCTCGCTCGCCCGCGCGGTCGAGTACACCTCCACCCGTGAGCAGTTCGGGCGGCCGCTCTCCACCAACCAGGGGGTCATGCTGCGCGCGGCCGACGCGTACATGGACACCGAGGCGATCCGGGTGACCACGTACGAAGCGGCCTGGCGCATCGACCAGGGGCTCGCGGCGCACGAGCACGCGCTGACGGCGGCCTGGTGGGCCTCCGAGGCGGGCAAGCGCGTCGTGCACGCGGGCCAGCACCTGCACGGCGGCATGGGCGCAGACCTGGACCACCCCGTGCACCGGCACTTCCTGTGGGGACGCCAGCTGGACGCGTACCTGGGCTGCGGCAGCGAGCTGCTGGCCGAGCTGGGAGCTTCGATAGCCGAGGGGGAACAGGCATGAACGTCGGCGACACGCTGCCGCCGCTGGAGATCGCGGTCACCCGCACCCTGATCGTCGCGGGCGCCATCGCCTCCCGCGACTACCAGGACGTGCACCACGACGCGGCGCTCGCGCGGGAAAAGGGCTCCCCGGACATCTTCATGAACATCCTGACCACCAACGGTCTGGTCGGCCGCTACATCACCGACCACCTCGGGCCGCGGGCCGCCCTGCGCAAGGTGGCCATCCGCCTCGGCGCCCCCAACTACCCGGGGGACACCATGACCCTCACCGGCACCGTGACGGCCGTGCTCGGCAACATCGTCGAGATCCGGGTCGTAGGAGCCAACGGCATCGGCCACCACGTCTCCGGGACGGTCACCGCGGAGGTGGCCGCATGAGCGTCCGCACCCGGGACCAGCTCGGTGGCCGGGCCGCGATCGCCGGCATCGGTGCGACCGAGTTCTCCAAGGACTCCGGTCGCAGTGAGCTCAAGCTGGCCGTCGAAGCCGTGCATGCCGCCCTCGACGACGCAGGGCTCACCCCTGCCGACGTCGACGGCATGGTCACCTTCACGATGGACACCAGCCCCGAGATCACCGTCGCGCAGGCGGCGGGCATCGGGGAGCTGTCCTTCTTCTCCCGCATCCACTACGGCGGGGGCGCCGCCTGCGCCACCGTCCAGCAGGCCGCCCTCGCCGTCGCCACCGGGGTCGCGGAGGTCGTCGTCTGCTACCGCGCGTTCAACGAGCGCTCCGGGCGCCGTTTCGGGTCCGGCGTCCAGCAGCGCGAGCCCTCGGCGGAGGGCGCGGCGCTGGGCTGGTCGCTGCCCTGGGGCCTGCTGACCCCCGCCTCCTGGGTGGCCATGGCCGCCCAGCGCTACCTGCACACCTACAACCTCACCCCCGAAGCCTTCGGGCACGTCGCGGTCACCGACCGCCGACACGCCGCGAACAACCCGGCCGCCTATTTCCACGGCAAGCCGATCACCCTCGCCGACCACGCCGCCTCGCGCTGGATCGTCGAGCCGCTGCGGCTGCTGGACTGCTGTCAGGAGACCGACGGCGGCCAAGCCCTCGTCGTCACCACGATCGAACGGGCCCGCTCCCTGCGGCACGCGCCCGCAGTGATCACCGCGGCGGCGCAGGGCGCCGGACGCCGCCAGGAGGGCATGACCTCCTTCTACCGTGACGACCTGACCGGGCTGCCGGAGATGGACGTGGTCGCGCGCCAGCTGTGGCGCACCAGCGGGCTGCGGCCCTCCGACATCGACGTCGGCATCCTCTACGACCACTTCACACCCTTCGTCCTGATGCAGCTGGAGGAGTTCGGCTTCTGCCAGCCGGGCGAGGCCGCCGACTTCGTGGCCGCGGACGCGCTCCCGCTCAACACCCACGGCGGCCAGCTCGGAGAGGCGTACCTGCACGGCATGAACGGCATCGCCGAGGCCGTCCGCCAGCTGCGCGGCACCTCCGTCAACCAGGTGGCGGGAGCCTCGCGCGCACTCGTCACGGCAGGCACCGGGGTGCCGACGTCCGGGCTGATCCTCGGCGCCGACGGCTGAGACCCCGGTCCCTGCACGGCCCCGCCCCCTCCACCTTCAGGGGGTGGGGATGGCCCTACTCCTACAACCTGAGATGGATCCCCCATCGGCACCTGCGGGCGATTCCAGCGATGACGGGCGCTCCTAGCGTGGAGACATGACCCCGCCTGTGTGCACGCTCGCCTCGAATCCGACGTCGTACCCGTCGTTCTCGGCGTACGTCCGTACCCGCGGCACCGTCCTGATGCGCACCGCGCGCTCCCTCACCGCCAACCCGTGCGACGCGGAGGACTTGCTCCAGACGGCCCTCGCGAAGACGTACGTGGCCTGGGACCGCATCGAGGACCACCGCGCCCTGGACGGCTACGTCCGGCGGACCCTCGTCAACACCCGTACCTCCCAGTGGCGCAAGCGCAAGGTCGACGAGTTCGTATGCGACGAACTCCCGGAGGCCGAAGGGGCCCCCTCCTCCGACCCCGCCGAGGCCCAGGCGCTGCGCGACGCGATGTGGCGTGCGGTGACGCGGCTGCCCGACCGGCAGCGAGCCATGGTCGTCCTGCGCTACTACGAGGACTTGAGCGAGGTGCAGACCGCCGAGCTGCTGGGAGTCTCGGTCGGCACGGTCAAGAGCGCCGTCTCCCGCGCACTGGGCAAGCTCCGTGAGGACCCGGAGCTCACCCCGGTCCGCTGAGTCGGGCGGTGTTTCACGTGAAACCAGAGGATGTTTCACGTGAAACACGAAGCTGTTTCTACCCTCGGGTAGTGACAGACCGACCGGTACGTGCGCAGAATCGGCAGCATCCGTAGCCGCCGCAGCGCCGCAGCGCTCACCGGGAGGACGCTTTGCTCAGCACCATGCAGGACGTACCGCTCCTCGTCACCCGCATACTCCGTCACGGGATGACGATTCACGGGAAGTCCCAGGTCACGACCTGGACCGGGGAGGCCGAGCCGCACCGACGCAGTTTCGCCGAGATCGGCCTCCGAGCCACCCGCCTCGCCGGAGCCCTGCGCGACGAGCTCGGAGTGCAGCAGGACGAGCGGGTCGCCACCCTCATGTGGAACAACGCCGAGCACGTCGAGGCGTACTTCGCGATCCCCTCCATGGGCGCGGTCCTGCACACGCTGAACCTGCGGCTTCCCCCGGAGCAGCTGGTCTTCATCGTCAACCACGCCGCCGACCGGGTCGTCCTGGTCAACGGCACGCTGCTGCCGCTGCTCGCGCCGCTGCTGCCGCACCTGCCGACCGTCGAGCACGTCGTCGTGTCCGGCATCGGCGACCGCTCCGCGCTCGACGGCCTGAACGTGCGCGTGCACGAGTACGAGGAGCTCCTGGAGGGCCGCTCCGACAGCTACGACTGGCCCGAGCTGGACGAGCGCCAGGCGGCCGCGATGTGCTACACCTCCGGCACGACCGGGGACCCGAAGGGCGTCGTCTACTCCCACCGCTCGCTCTACCTGCACTCCATGCAGGTCAACATGGCCGAGTCGATGGGGCTGACCGACAAGGACACCACCCTCGTGGTGGTTCCGCAGTTCCACGTGAACGCCTGGGGTCTGCCGCACGCCACCTTCATGACGGGCATCAACATGCTGATGCCCGACCGCTTCCTGCAGCCCGCCCCGCTCGCCGAGATGATCGAGCGGGAGAAGCCCTCGCACGCCGCGGCCGTCCCCACCATCTGGCAGGGGCTGCTGGCCGAGGTCACCGCCAACCCGCGCGACCTGTCCTCGATGAAGCAGGTCACCATCGGAGGCGCGGCCTGTCCGCCCTCCCTGATGGAGGCCTACGACAAGCTCGGGGTCCGCGTCTGCCACGCCTGGGGCATGACGGAGACCTCCCCGCTGGGCACGATGGCGCACCCGCCGGCCGGTCTGAGCGCCGAGGAAGAGTGGCCCTACCGGATCACGCAGGGCCGTTTTCCCGCAGGTGTCGAAGCCCGTCTCGTCGGCCCCGGCGGCGACCTGCTGCCCTGGGACGGTGCGTCGGCCGGCGAGCTCGAGGTGCGCGGCAACTGGATCGCCAACGCCTACTACGGCGGCGCCTCCGGCGAACCCTTCCAGCCCGAGGACAAGTTCAGCGCCGACGGGTGGCTCAAGACCGGGGACGTCGGCGTCATCAGCCCCGACGGCTACCTCACCCTCACCGACCGCGCCAAGGACGTCATCAAGTCCGGCGGTGAGTGGATCTCCAGTGTCGAGCTGGAGAACGCGCTCATGGCGCACCCCGAGGTCGCCGAGGCCGCGGTGGTTGCCGTCCCCGACGAGAAGTGGGGCGAGCGGCCGCTGGCGACCGTCGTCCTCAAGGACGGCGCGACCGTGGACTACACGGGACTGCGCGAGTTCCTCTCGCAGTCGATCGCCAAGTGGCAGCTGCCGGAGCGCTGGACGATCATCGACGCCGTGCCGAAGACCAGCGTCGGCAAGTTCGACAAGAAGGTGATCCGCCAGCAGTACGCGGACGGTGCACTGGAGGTCACCAAGATCGCCTGACGGTCGCCGGCCCCGACGGCCTAGCCCCGCGTGAGCCACGGCCGCAGCAGCCTGCTGACGGCGGGCATGGCCACGTAGGTCATCAGCGTGCTGAAGACGACGGCGAAGGCGGCCGTTCGCAGCACGAAGTGCAGATCCACCAGGTACGGCCCGAGCACCGCGTTGCCCGCGAGCGAGATCGGGAAGATGGCCAGTCCCGAGCTGATCGCCATCTTCCACCGCGGCGGCGCGGGCCGGGTCGTACCCGGCTTGGCGAACCACGTCTCCATGCCGTGCAGTTCCCGCCGGGCTATCTCCGTGTGGTGGTGGCCCAGGCAGTTGGAGAACCACTGGGCCCGCTCCGGGGAGTCCTGCCAGCGCTGGAAGGCGGCCTGGTTGCGGAAGCGGTGGACCAGGAACCACGGCCCGCCCTCGGTCGCCGGGCGGAAGAGCCCGTAGCCCAGGTGGTCCGGAAAACCGGCGGCCGTCTCCAGGATCCCGTGGGCCCAGGCCTCGAACGTCTCCTCGTGCCCGGGCTCGACCTGCCGTGCGATGAGCAGGTTCACCTCCCCGTTGTCGGCGGGGACGGTGTGCTCGGTCGTGTTGGTGATGGCCATCGGGCCAGGATCGCTAGTTGGTGCCGATCTTGGCCAGCAGGTCCACGATGCGGCCCTGAACGTCCGTAGTGGTGGCCCGCTCGGCGAGGAAGAGCACGCTCTCGCCCGAGGCCAGACGCGGCAGTTCGGCCGGATCGATGCCGGTCGCCGTGTAGACGACCAGCGGGGTGCGGTTCAGCTGCCCGTTCGCCCGCAGCCAGTCCACGATCCCGGCCCGCCGGCGGCGCACCTGCATCAGGTCCATGACCACCAGGTTGGGCCGCATTCGTGTCGCGAGCTCCACGGCGTCGGTGTCCGCGCCCGCGCGGGCGACCTGCATGCCGCGCCGCTCCAGGGCCGCGGTCAGCGCGGTCGCGATCTCGTCGTGCTCCTCGATCAGCAGTACCCGGGAGGGGTGCTGCTCGCTGTCGCGCGGTGCCAGGGCCTTGAGCAGCACGGCCGGATCGGCGCCGTACGCCGCTTCGCGCGTGGCGTGCCCCAGCCCGGCCGTGACCAGTACGGGCACCTCGGCGGCCACGGCGGCCTGCCGCAGCGACTGCAGGGCGGTCCGGGTGATCGGCCCGGTCAGCGGGTCGACGAACAGCGCGGCCGGGAAGGCGGCGATCTGCGCGTCCACCTCCTCACGGGAGTGCACGACCACCGGGCGGTAGCCGCGGTCGCTGAGCGCCTGCTGCGTCTGGACATCGGGCGCCGGCCACACCAGGAGCCGGCGCGGGTTGTCCAGGGGCTCCGGCGGGAGTTCGTCGTCCACGGGCTGCGGCACGGGCCGGTTGACCACCTCGACCGCACCGCCCGGGCCGTCCAGCGGCTCGGGGCCCTCGTCGGAACCCGCCTCGGGGGCCCCTATGGCGAAGGCCCGGCCCTGCGGGCTGGGCTCGGCGAGCCGGCGACGGCGGCCGGAGCCGGAGCTGGTGGCGGGGACCGCCCCGGCGGGATCGACGGCGATGCCCTGGCCGAGGGTGCCCAGAGCGCGCACGCTGATCGGCTGCGCGGCCTGTCCCTGCGCCGGGGTGTCCTGCGGCTGGCGCGCTCCGGGGACAGCGGCCTGGCCGGGGGCACCGTCGTCCTCGGCAGCGGTGCGGGCCGCCGGGACCGGCCACGCGGGAGCACCGGACAGCGCGCGCCGCCGCCCGGTCGGGTTCTCGGCGGGCGCGTCGGAGGGGGCGGCCGGCGCCTCGGGCTCGGCGCCCGGGGCGCCCAGCGCGCGGCGGCCGCGGCGCCCGGCCGGTGCCGCGGCGTCGGGGCCGGGCTGGCCCTCGGAGGCAGCGGCGGCGGGGCCGGCTTCCGCCGGGACCTGTGCGGCGGGGGGAACCGGGGCCGGTCCGGCGGGCAGCGCGAAGCCGCCCTCGGGGGCGATGGGCCGTGCCGGAGCGGGCGTCGGGCCGAGCCCCGTCGCCGGGACGGGACCGCCGGGCTGCACCGGACCTGCCGGACCCAGCGCCCGCCGCCGGCCGGCGGGGTGATCGGTCACCGGAACCGGGGGCACCGCGGGAACGGGCGGGAGCGCGGGCATGGCGGTGCCCTGCGGCTGCACGGGGCGGCCCTGGCTCTCGGGGCCGCCGCTCTGACCGCTGTCGTCACCGGCCCGGCCGCGCCTGCGACCGGTACCGAGGCCCGCGGGGTTCACCGGGGACTGCGCGAGCTCGGGACCCGCCTGCGGCGCGGCTTCGCCGGCCCGTCGCCGGCCCGAGGGCAGCGCCAGCGCGCCCCCGCCCTGGCCGGCCTGCGCGGCCTCGGGGCCCGGGGTCTCGTCCTCCAGGAAGGCGTCCACTCCGCGCCGGGCCCGCCGGCCGCCGGAGACCTTGCCGGGGGCGGCGCCCGCGGCCGTTCCGGCGCCGTCCGGGCCGGTGCCCGCCGGGGGTTCCTCCGGCGGCTCGGGCAGGGTCACCGTCCCGGCACCCGCGCCGAGGGGGAGTTCCAGCACGTAGGCCCCGCCGGGCGCGCCCGGCACCTCCACCGTCTGCAGCACACCGCCGTGCGCGGCCACGATGCCCCGGACGATCGGCTCGTGGACCGGGTTGCCGCCCTCGTAGGGGCCGCGCACCTCGATCCGTACGACGTCGCCGCGCTGCGCGGCGGCCACCACGATCGTCGAGTCGCTGTACCCGCTGCCCTGACGGGTCTTGCCGGTGGCGTCCACGCCGGCGACGTCCGCGACCAAGTGCGCGAGGGCGGTCGAGATCCGCTCGGCGTCCACCTCGGCCTCGATGGTGGGTGCGTGGACGGCGAACTGCGCACGACCCGGGCCGATCAGTTCGATCGCGCCGTCGACGCCGGCCGTGACCACGCCGTTGATCAGGACCTTCTTCTTGGAGAGCTTGTCGCGGCCGGAGTCCAGGCGCTGGAAGCCGAGCACGTTGTCCACCAGGGTGGTCATCCGCGAGTACCCGGCGGCCAGGTGGTGCAGGAGTTGGTTGGCCTCGGGCCACAGCTGTCCGGCGTCGTCGGCGGCCAGGGTCGCCAGCTCGCCGCGCAGCTCGTCCAGCGGTCCGCGCAAGGAGTCCCCGAGGACGGCGATCAGCTGCGCGTGCCGCGCGGCCAGGGCGTCGTAGGGCCGGCGGTCCGTGAAGGTCATGACGGCGCCCACGAGCTGCTCCCCGTCCCGTACGGGGGAGGTGGTCAGATCGACGGCGACCGGCTGCCCGGCCTTGTTCCACAGCACCTGCCCGCGCACGCGGTGCTTGCGTCCGCTGCGCAGGGTGTCGGCGAGCGGGGACTCCTCGAAGGGGAAGGGCGAGCCGTCGGCGCGGGAGTGCTGGACCAGGCCGTGCAGTTCGCGGTTGCCGAGGTCGGTGGCGCGGTAACCGAGGATCTGGGCGGCCGCCGGGTTGACCAGCACCACGCGTCCGTCGGTGTCGGTGCCCACGACGCCCTCGGCGGCGGCGCGCAGGATCATCTCGGTCTGCCGCTGGGAGCGGGCCAGCTCGGCCTCGGTGTCGACGGTCTGGGAGAGGTCCCGGACCACGAGCATCAGCAGCTCGTCACCGGTGTAGGCGGGTTGCGGCTCGCGGTAGGCGTCGCGGCCGTCGAGGTGGGCGCTGGTGACCTCGACGGGGAACTCGGAGCCGTCGGTGCGGCGGGCGACCATCCGCTTGGGTTTGGTACGGCCGCCCTCGTCCTCGCCCGGCCGGCGCATGGAGCCGGGGATCAGCTTGGAGTCGAACTCGGGCAGGAGGTCGAGCACGCCCCGGCCGACCAGACCGGTGCCGGGGCTCTCCATGACCTCGAGCGCGATCGAATTGGCGTTGACGACCGTGCCGTTGGCGTTGACGAGCAACAGCGCGTCCGGAAGGGCGTCGAGTATTGCTGCGAGGCGAGCAGCGCCTCGGGATGGCCTGCTGCTCACGACGAGCTTCCTCCCTGACCAACGACTACCGGCAAGTCACGGGAGGAGTCTAAGGCCACAGGCTCGCGGCGGGGTGGCCGATGTGCGGCCGACAACGCCCATTCCGGTCATCCTCCCAGGTCAGGAACGCCCACTCGGAAGCAGAGGTTCCAACTCGTCCCAGCGCTTGATTTCGCATCCGTCCGTCCGGCGGAAGGTGGCGTTCACCTTGTGTCCGTTCCACGTTCCGGTGACACGGGCGGTGGCGGGTCCGCCGTACTGCTTGGTGCAGATCTGGTCCGGGGGGACGGGGACGAAGGGGTTTCGCCCCTCTGCGGCGAACTGGTCCAGCCGCGCGCAGGCGCCCTCGGCCTCCGGGTGGTCGCCGCCGACGGGGCCGCATTCGAGCTTGTACTCGCGGTCCAGCTGACGGTTGCCGGTGTCGGCCATGGTCATGGTCAGCCGGTCGGGTGCGGCGAGCAGCTGTCCCAGGGGCAGTGGGGGCAGCGGCCCGGCGGCCGCGGTGGCCAGGGCCGAGGTGACGGCGAAGGCGGCGAGACGCAGCATGGGGCACTCCAGGTCGTCCGTACGTCATACGCCTGACCAACGACGCGGACGCGCCGATGTTGCGTGCGGCGGGTCCTTTAAGGCTTTGCCCTCGGCCCGTCCCGCCTAGTACCGTGGGAGCGGATTGGTGAGGGGCCCTGCGCCTGTGTCATCATCTGCACGCACCTTCGTACGCGGGGGTGTGCTGGAGGCGTCGCCTAGTCCGGTCTATGGCGCCGCACTGCTAATGCGGTTTGGGTCTTACCACCCATCGAGGGTTCAAATCCCTCCGCCTCCGCAGTTCATCGAAGCCCCGGTCCGTCAGGACCGGGGCTTCGATGCGTTCCGGGGACCGCACGCCGACTGGGGCGTGCCGGTGCGTTCCGAGCCGTGCCGCCCCCGTGCGCTGACTCATGTGGACGATCTTCATCCGGGGCGTTTCCGCAGGTCAGTGTGGGTTTGGCTAATGGATTTCGCGTCCCGGCGAGGTCCATGTATTGTTGTTCTCGCAAGGTCAACGGGGCGAAAAACCCCGGGAAGCCCAAGCACTCGTAGCTTAACGGATAGAGCATCTGACTACGGATCAGAAGGTTGCAGGTTCGAATCCTGCCGAGTGCACAGCAGGCAAGAGGCCCCGGACGAAAGTCCGGGGCCTCTGTCGTATGTGCCGGGCGGGATGTCCTCCTTGGTGGGGAGGGGATTCCCCGGGAGATGTCAGGGGCGGGATGGCTCTGGCGGGGGACGTCGGCTACCCGGCGGCGTCGGTACGGTTCTTGAAGATCGTCCGAAGCTGGAAAACGGGGGCAACCATGGGACTGTTCGGGAATGCGCACACCGTCGACCCGGTGTCGGCGCAGCGGGACTACGCGCGGCTGCTGGGGCAGGGGGAGCAGGTGCACGCCGCCTTCCTGCTGATTCGGGACACGATCCTGTTCACGGACCGGCGGCTGGTGCTCGTCGACAAGCAGGGGCTCACGGGCAAGAAGGTGGAGTACCACTCCGTCCCGTACCGGAGCATCACGCACTTCTCGGTGGAGACCGCCGGCCACTTCGATCTGGACGCCGAGCTGAAGATCTGGATATCCGGCAGCTCGGCGCCGATCGAGAAGACCTTCACCAAGGGCGTCGACATCTACGAGGTGCAGGCGATCCTGACGCAGTTCGTCGCCCGGTAGCCCGACGTCCGGCCTGCCGGTGTCAGAGGACCCGGGGGAGGCCGGTCACCGACATCACCAGCGAGTAGAGGGAGGTGGTGGCGGTGATGAAGAGGCGGTTGTTCTTGGGGCCGCCGAAGGCGATGTTCGAGACGGGCTCGGGGACGCGCAGGCGGCCGATCAGGGTGCCGTCCGCGGCGTAGCAGTGGACGCCGTCCTCCATCGCGGCCGCCCACAACCGGCCCTCGTCGTCGAAGCGGATGTTGTCGATGCCGGGGCAGGTCGTGAAGACCCGGTCGTCGGCGAGGGCGCCGTCGTCGGTGACCTTGAAGGCGCGGATGTGGCCCGCCCTGGTGTCCGCCGCGTACAGCTCGCTCTCGTCGGGGGAGAAGACGAGCCCGTTGGGGCCGAGGAAGCCGTCGGCGACCATGCGCACTTCGCCGGTCGAGGGATCGGCCCGGTAGAGGTTGCAGGCTCCGATCTCGCCGGGTGCGCGGTGGCCCTCGTAGTCGTTGGTGATGCCGAAGTCCGGGTCGGAGAACCACACGGACCCGTCCGAGCGGACCACCGCGTCGTTCGGGCTGTTGAGCCGCTTGCCGTCGAAGCGGTCGGCGATGACGGTGATGCTGCCGTCGGGTTCGGTCCGGGTCACGCGCCGGTTGCCCTGTTCGCAGGAGATCAGGCGGCCTTCGCGGTCGAGGGTGTTGCCGTTGGAGTGCCCTGCGGGCGAGCGGAAGACGGAGACCGCGCCGGTCGCCTCGTCCCAGCGCAGCATCCGGTCGTTGGGGATGTCGCTCCACACCAGTTGCCGCCAGGCCGGCAGGTACAGAGGGCCTTCCGCCCAGCGGCAGTCGTCGTAGAGCCGGTCCAGTCGGGCGTCGCCGTTGGCGCAGCGGCCGGTCTTGAAGCGCTCGTCCAGGATCTCGTACAAGTGAGGTCGGCAATGGCAGACATGATTCCCCCTGAGAGTAGATTGCCGAATTCTGTTCGGTCCGATGGTGAGATTGCAGGATCAGGTACGGTCTTCGCAAGGGTTGTCAGGCCCAAGAGAGGGAGATTGCGTGGACGACATCGACCGGGCGCTCGTCCTGCGCCTGCAGCAGGACGCCGGGCAGTCCTACGCGGCTCTCGGCACGGCCGTCGGGCTTTCGGCCGGGGCCACCCACGAGCGCGTACGCAAACTGCGCGAGCGCGGGGTGATCCGGCGGACCACCATCGACGTCGACCCGGCGGCGGTCGGCAGCGGGGTTCTCGCCTACGTGATGGTCGACTCCAACGCGTGGATGGGCGAGTCCGCGGACGACTTCGCCGCGATCCCGGAGATCCAGGAGGCGCACATCATCGCGGGCAGCGCGTCGGTGCTGGTGAAGGTGCGCACGGCGTCGACCGAGCAGCTGCAGGACGTCCTGCGCCGCCTCTACGCCATCAACGGCGTCAGCGGTACGCACGCGACCGTCGTGCTGGACACCTTCTTCGAGCGACCGCTCCCCCTGTGACCTGGTGGTGCACCGGAATCCGGTGGAAGGGCTCCGCCCCGGTCATCGGCTGGTACGGCCAGGGGCGCGGCGAGCGCGTGAGCACGCCGGCGTACGGGCAGCGGCTGGCCTTCGTCGCGCGCGGGGAGCGGCACTGCCTGGGCGTGTGGAGGGCCGGGAAGCGGACCCCCTGTCCGGCGTCCGCCATCGTTCCCGGCCGCGGAGGCAGTGCGCAGTGTCCCGAATGCGCGCGCCTCGACCGGTCGTTCTCCGTTGCCGCCGACACCAACGCCGCCGATCCTCGGACCTACCGGGTCTATCTGGCCTGGTTCGGGCCCGGCATGGTCAAGGTCGGGATCACTGCCGAGGAGCGCGGCTCGGCCCGGCTGCTGGAGCAGGGGGCGATGTCGTGGACCTGGCTGGGACGCGGGCCGCTGATGGCCACCCGGCGTACCGAGGAGCTGTTGCGGTCGGCGCTCGGGGTGCCCGACCGGATCGCGTACGCGCGCAAGCGCGCCGTGCGGGCACATCTGCCCGGTGCGCCGGAGCGGGCGCGGGAGGTCACCGAGCTGCACGGCCGGGCGGCGGCGCTGGCAGGCTGGCCGGAGTCCCTGGAGCGGCTGGGGTGCGAAGTAGCCGATCACGCGGCGGTGTTCGGGATGGACGGCTGGGAGGGGCTCCCGGCTCCGGACCGGGTGGTCGCGGAGATGGCGGCCGACCGGGCCGTCGTGGGGCGGCTGGTCGGCGCCGCCGGGCCCGACCTGCACTTCGAGGACGGGCTCGTGGTCGATACCCGCCTGCTGGCGGGCTGGGAGCTCGCCGCCCCGGACGAGGGGGCGGTGACCTCGGTGCCGGTGGCGCAGATCCCGTCCGCGGCCGCCCTTCCCATGGAGCAGGACGGGCTGTTCTGACATCCTGGGACGGGGATCCACGAGGCCGGTGCCATGGTCAAGTCTTGGATCCCTTTGGCCTTCCGGGGCCGCTTCGGGTGGACATGCCGGGGTCGTTCCGCCGAGGGTGGTGGGCATGACCACTCAGCCGGTGGCGGCCTTCGAACCGCCCTATGTCATGGCCGTTTTCAGCAGCGTCCGCACCGCGGACGACACCGGACTCGACGAGCTCAACGACCGGATGGAGGAGATCGTCCAGGCGATCCCCGGCTACCTCGGCTACGAGTCCGCGCGCAATCCCGAAGGCCTGGGCATCACCGTCGCCTACTTCCGGGACCACGAGTCCCTCACGGTGTGGCGCGAGAACATGGAGCACCAGGCGGCCATGAAGAAGGGCCGCGCCGACTGGTACGAGAGCTACACCCTGCATGTCGCGACCGTCGAGCGGAGCCACGGCTTTGTCCGCAACGGCTGATGCGGTCCGTGCCTTCCGGGAGCGGCTCGGGCTGCCCGGACTGGTAGACGTCCACACGCACTTCATGCCCGAGCGGGTCCTGGACAAGGTGTGGGACTACTTCGACGCGATCGGCCCGCTGACCGGCGTCGAGTGGCCCATCACCTACCGGCACGAGGAGGAGCAGCGCGTCGCGCTCCTGCGGGAGTTCGGGGTACGGGCCTTCACCTCCATGCTCTACCCGCACAAACCGGAGATGGCCGCCTGGCTCAACGCCTGGTCCGCCGAGTTCGCGGCCCGCACCCCGGACTGCCTGCACACCGCGACCTTCTTCCCGGAGGAGGGCGTGGACGCGTACGTCCGCCAGGCCGTGGAGTCGGGTGCGCGGATCTTCAAGGCACACCTCCAGGTCGGCGGCTACGACCCGAACGACGATCTGCTCGACCCCGTCTGGGGCCTGCTGGCCGAGGCCGGCATCCCCACCGTGATCCACTGCGGCTCCGGTCCCGTCCCCGGCAAGTACACGGGCCCCGACCCGGTCGCCCGGCTGTTGGCCCGCCATCCGCGGCTGCCGCTGGTCGTCGCCCACATGGGCATGCCCGAGTACGCAGACTTCCTCGACCTTGCCGACCGCCACCCGGCGGTGCGCCTCGACACGACCATGGCCTTCACCGACTTCTCCGAGCGGTTCAGCGGCTTCCCGCCGGCGGATCTCGGACGGCTCGCGGACCTCGGCGACCGGATCCTGTTCGGGACCGACTTCCCGAACATCCCCTACCCGTACGAGCACCAGCTCGCCGCCCTCGAACGACTGGGCCTGGGCGACGACTGGCTGCGGGCGGTCTGCCACGACAACGGCGCCCGGCTGTTCCGTCTCGACGGCTGACCCGCGCGCGCCCAGACCCGCCCAGCCCGGGCTCGCCCGCCCGAGCGGGCTCCCGACGGGCCGACCCTTTCTCAGGAAATTCACAGGTTGGGGCAAGAACGCTCTCAGAGGCGCCGGGGAGCGTGTCCGTATGACTGCGACGACCACCTCCCAAGCGTCCACGTCCACCGGCAACCACACGGCCCTGGTTCGGCCCGACGGCGGGCCCTGCCGGGTGCTCGTCGTCGACGACGAGGCCTCGCTCTCCGAGCTGCTGTCCATGGCCCTGCGCTACGAAGGCTGCGAGGTCCGCAGCGCCGGCGACGGCGCCGGGGCGCTGCGGGCAGCGCGCGGCTTCCGCCCGGACGTGGTCGTCCTCGACGTCATGCTTCCCGACATGGACGGTCTCACCGTCCTCGGGCAGCTGCGCCGGGAGATCCCCCAGGTCCCCGTCTTGTTCCTGACCGCCAAGGACTCCGTGGAGGACCGGATCGCCGGCCTCACCGCGGGCGGCGACGACTACGTCACCAAGCCCTTCAGCCTGGAGGAGGTCGTGGCCCGGCTGCGCGGCCTGGTGCGGCGTTCCGGCGCGGCACAGGCGGCGCGCGGCGGCTCGGTGCTGACCGTCGGCGATCTGCGCCTCGACGAGGACAGCCACGAGGTGGTGCGGGGCGGCCAGGACGTCCACCTGACCGCCACCGAGTTCGAGCTGCTGCGCTACCTGATGCGCAATCCGCGGCGCGTGCTGAGCAAGGCGCAGATCCTGGACCGGGTCTGGTCCTACGACTTCGGCGGCCAGGCCAACGTGGTCGAGCTCTACATCTCCTACCTGCGCCGCAAGTTGGAGAGCGGCCTCGGCCTGCCCTCGATGATCCACACCCGGCGCGGCGCCGGCTACCTGATCAAGCCGGCCGAGTAGTGGCACGGCGCAGGAGCCGGCCACCGGGCGGGCGCCGGCCCTGGTCGCTGCGGACCCGGCTCGTCGTCTCGGCGGTGGCCCTGATCGCCGTGGTGGGAGCGGCCATCGGAACCGTCACCACCCTCGCGCTGCGCTCGTACCTGGTCACCCAGCTCGACGAGCAGCTGGACACGTCCATGCGGATGGCCGCCCGGGTACCCGGCGGGAAGGCGGCCCGGGAGGGCGGCGCGGGCTTCGTCATGGCCCCCGGCAGCCCGCTGGACGCCGTGGGGATCCGCCTGGACCACAACGGCGCGGTCGTGGCCAGCGCCCGCAACACCCGCGGCGAGGAATGGTCTCCCGACCAGGTGCCGCCGTCCCTCACCGAAGCCCAGAGCACGGCCCTCGCCCAGGCTGCCCAGGCTTCCCAGACCTCCCAGAAGGCCGTGCAGGGCTCGCCCGGGCGAGCGGTGGGTGCGGAGGTGCCGGGCCTGGGCAGCTACCGGGTGCTCGCCTCCCCGGACCGGGCGGTCGTCCTCGCCTATCCGCTCAGCGAGGTCGACTCCACCGTCCGCACCCTGGTCGGGGTCGAGGCCTGCGTCACCCTGGCCGGGCTGATCGCCGCCTCGCTCGCCGGGCAGGCCCTGGTCGGGGTTGCGCTGCGCCCGCTGCGCCGGGTCGCCGCCACCGCCACCCGGGTCTCCGAACTCCCCCTGCACAAGGGCGAGCCCGCGCTCCACGAACGGGTCCCGGACGCCGAGGCCAACCCCCGCACCGAGGTGGGACAGGTCGGCGCCGCCATCAACCGGATGCTCGGCCACGTCTCCTCCGCCCTCACGGCGCGTCAGCAGAGCGAGATGCGGGTGCGGCAGTTCGTCGCCGACGCCAGCCACGAACTGCGTACGCCGCTGGCCTCCATCCGCGGTTACGCCGAACTCACCCGCCGGGGCCGCGAGGAGCCCGGCCCCGACACCCGGCACGCCCTGGGCCGGATCGAGTCCGAGGCCACCCGGATGACCGGCCTGGTCGAGGACCTGCTCCTGCTGGCCCGGCTCGACGCGGGCCGCCCGCTGTCCACCGCCGATACCGAAACCGACCTCGCCCCGCTCGTCATCGACGCCGTCAGCGACGCCCGGGCCGCCGGGCCAGATCACCACTGGCGCCTGAACCTGCCCGAAGAGCCCGCTTCCGTACGCGCCGACGCGGCCCGCATCCAGCAGGTGCTGGTGAACCTGCTCGCCAACGCCCGTACGCACACACCGCCCGGCACCACCGTCACCGCCCATGTTTCACGTGAAACATCCGCCGTCCGGCTGCGCATCGAGGACGACGGGCCCGGCATCGCGCCCGAGCTGCTCCCCCGCGTCTTCGAGCGCTTCGCCCGCGGGGACGCCTCCCGCTCCCGTGCCGCCGGTTCCACGGGCCTAGGGCTGGCCATCGTCCAGGCCGTGGTCACGGCCCACGGCGGGAGCGTCGGCGTGCAGAGCGAGCCGGGACAGACCCGCTTCGAGGTCGTCCTGCCGATCGCCGGGGCGACCGGAGCGGCGGCTCCGGACTCACAGACGGGCCACAGGCTCAGCACACTGAGGTGACAGGCGGCTCCGCGAGTGTCGGAGCATGCCAACCGACACCTCTCCCGGGGCCCTTCCGGCACGGGCGCCCCTCGCGCCCCTGCCCGGCGAGCCCGTCCTCGACGTGGTGATCCCGGTCTTCAACGAGGAGAAGGACCTCGGGCCGTGCGTGCGCCGACTGCACGAGCACCTCACCCGGACCTTTCCCTACCCCTTCCGGATCACGGTCGCCGACAACGCGAGCACCGACCGCACCCCCGAGGTCGCGGCCGGGCTCGCCGCGGCCCTGGACGGCGTACGCAGCACCCGCCTGGAGGAGAAGGGGCGGGGCAGGGCCCTGCGCACGGTCTGGTCCGGTTCCGACGCCCCCGTCCTGGCCTACATGGACGTGGACCTCTCCACCGACCTGAACGCGCTGCTGCCGCTGGTCGCCCCCCTGATCTCCGGTCACTCCGACCTCGCCATCGGCACCCGTCTGGCCCGCTCCTCGCGGGTCGTGCGGGGAGCCAAGCGGGAGTTCGTTTCCCGGGCCTACAACCTCCTGCTGCGGTCCTCCCTCGCCGCCCGCTTCAGCGACGCGCAGTGCGGCTTCAAGGCCATCCGGCGCGAGGTCGCCGAGCGACTGCTGCCGCTGGTGGAGGACACGGGCTGGTTCTTCGACACCGAGCTGCTCGTGCTCGCCGAGCGGGCCGGGCTGCGGATCCACGAAGTGCCCGTGGACTGGGTCGACGACCCCGACTCCACCGTGCACATCGTCAAGACCGCCGGCGAGGACCTCAAGGGCGTTTGGCGCGTTGGCCGGGCGCTGGCCGTCGGAGCGCTCCCGCTCGACCGGCTCGCCCGCCCCTTCGGCGACGATCCGCGCGACCGCACCGCGGTGCCGGGGGTGGACGGCGGACTGGCCCGCCAGCTCATCGGTTTCTGCACGGTCGGAATCCTCTCCACCCTGCTCTACCTGGTGCTGTACTCCGCCTTCCGGGGCGGGGCCGGCCCCCAGGTCGCCAACGGCGCGGCCCTGCTGCTCTCCGCCGTGGCCAACACGGCGGCCAACCGCCGGCTCACCTTCGGCGTCCGCGGCCGGGAGCGCGCCGTACGCCACCAGGCCCAGGGCCTGGTGGTCTTCGGCATCGGGCTGGCCCTCACCAGCGGCTCCCTGGCCGCTCTTACAGCGGCCACGCCCCATCCCGCGCACGGCACCGAGCTGGCCGTCCTGATCACCGCGAACCTCGCAGCCACCGTGCTGCGCTTCCTGCTCCTGCGTGCCTGGGTCTTCCCCGAGCGGCGCGGCACCCATGCCCGCACATCGACATCCAAGGAGGGCCGATGACCACGGCAGCACTCCCGATCTTCCCGGCCGCCGTGGCCGGCGCCCGTACCGCCCGGCCCCGCTGGGAACGCCCCGCCCTCGCCGGGCTGCTGCTCGCCACCGCGGCCCTGCTCCTGTGGGACCTGGGAGCCTCCGGCTACGCGAACTCCTTCTACTCGGCCGCCGTGCAGGCCGGCAGCGAGAGCTGGAAGGCCTTCTTCTTCGGCTCCTCCGACGCGGGCAACTCCATCACCGTCGACAAGCCCCCTGCCGCCCTGTGGCCGATGATGCTGTCGGTCCGGCTGTTCGGGCTGGGCTCCTGGCAGATCCTCGTCCCGCAGGCCCTGATGGGTGTGGCGACCACCGGCGTGCTCTACGCCGCCGTACGCCGCCAGTTCGGGCCGGGAGCCGCGCTGCTGAGCGGCGCCGCCTTCGCGCTGACACCCGTCGCCGCGCTGATGTTCCGCTTCAACAACCCTGACGCGCTGCTGACCCTGCTGCTCACCGTCACCGTGTACTGCCTGCTGCGGGCCCTCGAAGGGGCGCACACCAGCTGGCTGGTCTGGGCCGGAGTCGCGGTCGGCTTCGCCTTCCTCACCAAGACCCTGCAGGCCTTCGTCATCCTGCCGCCGCTCGCCGTGCTGTACGCCGTCTGCGCACCCACCGGGCTGCGCCGAAGGATCGGTCAGCTGCTGCTCGCAGGCGGCGCGATGGTGGTGGCGGGCGGCTGGTGGGTCGCCGTCGTCGAGCTGTGGCCCGCCTCATCCCGCCCGTACATCGGCGGCTCGCAGAACAACTCCTTCCTGGAACTGACCCTCGGCTACAACGGCCTCGGCCGGATCAACGGCAATGAGACCGGCAGCGTCGGCGGCGGCGGAGCGGGTGGCCCCGGAGGCGCCGGCGGCGGTGGCGGGCGCTGGGGGGAGAGCGGGATCGACCGGCTCTTCTCGGGCAACATCGGCGGGCAGATCTCCTGGCTGCTGCCGGCGGCTCTGGTGCTGCTCGTGGCCGGGCTGGTGATCACCTGGCGGGCCCGCCGCGTCACCGACTCGGTGGACGGCATGGCGCGCGCGGCCTTCCTGGCCTGGGGCGGCTCGCTGCTGATCACCGCGGTGGTCTTCAGCTACATGCAGGGCATCTTCCACGAGTACTACACCGTGGCGCTGGCGCCTTTCGTGGCCGCGCTGATCGGGATGGGCGTCGCCGTGCTGTGGGAGGAGCGCGGCAGCACGACGGCCGCCGTCGCCCTCTCCGGCACGCTCGCACTGACGGCGGTCTGGTCGTACGTACTGCTCGGCCGCGCCACCGGTTACCTGCCGTGGCTGCGCTGGGCGGTGCTGGTGGGCGGGCTGCTCGCCGCGGTCGCACTGCCGTTCGCGGGGCGGGCCGGCCGGCGGATGCTGCAGGCCACCGCGGGGCTCGGGGTGGCTGCGGCCCTGGCCGGGCCGTTCGCGTACTGCATGACCACCGTGAGCACCGGCCACACCGGCTCCATCGTGACCGCCGGACCGGCGGTGGCGGGTGGCCGGGGCGGCCCCGGCGGGATGATGGGCGGCCCGGGCGGGTCCGGCGGGTTCGGCGAAATGCGGCAGGGCGGTCCGGGCGGTGGCCAGGGCGGTGGCGGTACGTGGCCGGGCGGCGGGCAGCAGGCCGGTGGCGCGCTGCCGCAGGGCGCCGTACCGCCGGGCCGGGGCCAGGGCGGTATGCCCGGAGCGGACGGTCGCGGAGCCGAGCGGCCGGGAGGCTTCCCCGGCGGCATGACGGGCGGCGGCCCGGGCGGAGCCGGCGGTGCCGGGGGCCTGCTCAACGGTGCCCGGGTCGGTGCCGAGGCCAAGGCGGCCCTCACGGCCGACTCCGACGCCTACACCTGGGCGGCGGCGGCCATCGGCTCGCAGAACGCCGCGAGTTACCAGCTGGCCTCCGGCGTGCCCGTCATGCCGATCGGCGGCTTCAACGGCAGCGACCCCTCGCCGACCCTGGAGCAGTTCAAGGAGTACGTGCGGGACGGGAAGATCCACTGGTTCATCGGGCAGGGCGGCACGACCGCGGGCGCCGGCGAGGACGGTGGACGCCGTGGCGGCGGTGGCCCCGGAGGCCCCGGAGGCCCGGGCGGTGGAACCAGCACGGAGATCGAGAACTGGGTCAAGGCCACGTTCAAGGAGTCCACGGTCGGCGGAGCCACCTTCTACGACCTGACGGCCCCGACGTCCTGACCCCGCGTCATGCGGCCCGAGCGAGCGGACACCCCTGCGGGTCTCCCGCCGATCAGCCCGGAACGTCCGGCACACCCCTCAGGGGGTGTGCCGTCGATCAGGCCGGGCTCGCGGTGTCCGGTGCCGCACCAGGCCGCGTTGTCCTCGGTCGACGACGCTCCGCGTCGCCTCCCTCGTCCGCCTTGCGATGCACGGCACCGGACACCGCTCCCCGATCCGGCCCGATCGACGGCACACCCCCTAGCATCAAGAGGGCGGACCGGGCATTCCGGGCTGGTCCGGCTGTCGCGAGGAGTGTGCCTGCATGGTGACCGCGGCCGATCCGGGCGAGACCCGGACCAGCGTATGGCTGGTGGCCAGGCCCGCCCCGTCCGGCAGACGTCGCACCGAGGCGCCCTCCGGGCTCGACCGGGACCGGATCACCACCGCCACCGTGCGGCTGCTCGACGCCGACGGGCTCGCCCGGTTCTCGATGCGGCGGTTGGCCGCCGGGCTCGGCGTCACCGCGATGTCCCTGTACTGGTACGTGGACACCAAGCACGCTCTGCTCGAACTGGCCCTGGACCGGGCCCTGGGCGAGCTGGCCCTGCCCGCCGAGCAGCCAGGGGCCGGCGGGGCGGGCTGGCCGGGCGGGCTGAAGGAGCTGGCCCGGGGCTACCGGCGGGTGCTGGCGGACCACCCGTGGGTGGCTCCGCTCAGCGCTGCCTACCCGAACATCGGCCCGCACGCGCGGGCCTTCGACGCCGCCCTCCAGCGGCTGATGGACGCCACGGGCCTGGCGGGAGCCGCCCGGACCGGCGCCCACGTGGCCGTCCGGCAGTTCCTGCACGGCTGCGGGGCCGCGGTCCGGCGGACGCCCGAGGGCGACTTCTGCCTGGCGCTCGACGTCCTGATCGCGGGCATCGAGGCCAAGGCCGCCACCACCTGAGCACGGCCCGGACGCGGCCCGGACGCGGCCAGGGCGCGGCCTCAGCGCGGCCCGAGAACGGCCGGGAACGGCCTGAGCGCCGCCCGGATGACCGGGCGGCGCAGGGGTGTGGGGGATCAGGCCTTGACGGCGGTGTCCGCGACCTCGCCGATCCTGACGGTCCCGGAGGGCGAGGCGCCGTCCGAAGCCGCCGCCGGGCTGTGCACCGCGGGCTTCGACTTCAGGGCGACCTCCTTGATGAACACCACCAGGACCAGCCCGAGGAGCGCGAACGGAGCGGCGTAGAGGAAGACGTCGCCGACGCCGTGCCCGTACGCGGACTCGATGACCTCGCGGATGGGCGCGGGCAGCTTGTCGAGGTCGGGGATCCCGCCGCCGGCGGTGCCGCTCTGGCCCAGGGCCGCGGCCTTCGGGCCGAGGGCGGTGAGCCCGTCCTGGACGTAGTGCGTGACCCGGTTGGCCATGACCGCGCCGAGCGCGGAGACGCCCATGGCGCCGCCCAGGGAGCGGAAGAAGGTGACGACCGAGCTGGCCGCGCCCAGGTCCTCGGGGGCCACCTGGTTCTGGGTGGCGAGGACCAGGTTCTGCATCATCATGCCGAGACCGAGGCCGGTCACCGCCATGTAGATCGCGATGTGCCAGTACGGGGTGTCGTAGCGGAGGGTGCCGAGCAGACCCAGGCCGGCCGTCAGGAGCACACCGCCGGAGACGAGCCAGGCCTTCCACTTACCGGTCTTGGTGATCACCTGACCGGAAACGGTGGAGGAGACGAAGAGCCCGGCGATCATCGGAATCGTGAGGATTCCGGACATCGTGGGGGACTCGCCGCGGGCCAACTGGAAGAACTGGCTGAAAAACACGGTCCCCGAGAACATCGCGATGCCCACGAACAGCGACGCGGCCGAGGCGAGGGTGATGGTCTTGTTGCGGAAGAACCGCAGCGGGATGATCGGGTCGCTCGCACGGGACTCGACGAGGACGAAGAGCAGTCCGAGGACCACCGAGCCGCCCGTCATCGCCCAGGTCTGCCAGGAGATCCACTCGTAGGAGTCGCCGGCCTGGGTGACCCAGATCAGCAGCAGCGAGACGGCGGCGCTGATCAGGAAGGCGCCCAGCCAGTCGACCTTGACGTCGCGCCGCACGACCGGCAGCCGCAGCGTCTTCTGGAGGACGATCAGCGCGATGATCGCGAAGGGCACGCCGACGTAGAAGCACCAGCGCCAGCCCAGCCACGCGGTGTCGGTGATGACGCCGCCCAGGAGCGGGCCGCCGACGGTGGCGACGGCGAAGACCGCGCCGAGGTAGCCGCTGTACCGGCCGCGTTCGCGGGGGGAGATCATCGCGGCCATCACGATCTGGGCGAGGGCCGAGAGGCCGCCGACGCCGATGCCCTGGACCACGCGGCACGCGATGAGCATGCCGGTGTTCTGGGACATGCCCGCGACCACGGAGCCGAGTACGTAGATCACCAGGGATATCTGGACCAGCAGCTTCTTGCTGAAGAGGTCGGACAGCTTGCCCCACAGCGGGGTGGCCGCCGTCATGGACAGCAGGGCGGCGGTGACCACCCAGGTGTACGAGGACTGGGTGCCGCCGAGGTCGCTGATGATCTGGGGCAGGGCGTTGGACACGATCGTGGAGGACAGGATCGCCACGAACATGCCGAGCATGAGCCCGGACAGCGCCTTCATGATCTGGGGATGGGTCATGTCCACGGATGTGGACACGGCGTCGGTCGTCGTCTCCGACTGGGCCATGTCTTTCCTTCCTCTAGAAGCTCGATCGGAGTCGGGCCAGCAGGGTGTTGAGTACGTCGATGTCCTGGGCGGACCAGTCGTGGAGGGCTCTCTCCAGGGCGGCCGAGTACCGGGCGCCGATCTCGGCGAGCAGCGCCCTTCCGGCCGGGGTGAGCCGCAGGATGCGGCAGCGTCCGTCGCCCGGGTCCGGCTCGCGCTCGATCCAGCCGCGGGCGGTGATGTGGCTGACGTGCCGGCTGGTGACCGAGATGTCTACGGCCATGAGGTCGGCGAGCCGGCTCAGCCGCATCTCTCCGTGCCGGTCGAGCACGGTGAGTACGGCGGCGGCGCCGGGCGGGCAGTCCGGGGGCAGGTTGCGGGAGAGCTCGCGCTTGACCGCACCGATTCCGGTCAGCCGGCGTGCCAGCTCCTCGTGCGGAGTGGTCCGCGTCGTCTGTGTAGGCACCGGGCGACCCCCATCTTGTTGCTTCAGGCAACCATAGAAGCCGGTGGTTGCTACAGGCAAATGAATCCGGGGGTGGGGCGGTAAAGGAATCGGAAAACCGGCTAGGGTCCTGCTCCATGGCTGAGAACCACAACTCACAGGTCCCCGAGGGCAACTACGACCCGGCGGGCAGCACCCAGATGTTCCGGGCCTTCGTCGAGGAGGCCGCACCGGCCCGGCAGGCGGGCCCGGGGTCGCGCCAGCAGCGCCGTGCCGAGCAGGAGGCGTCCAAGTCGTCCGGCCCGGCCGTGAAGGTGGGGCTGGTCCTCGCGCTCGTGCTCATGATCGGCGCGGCCGCCTGGGTCGTCCTGCACTGAGGCCGCGAGGCTGTGCAGGCCGGCCCCGCCGTGCAGGCCGTGCAAGCCTTGGCGGTCGCTGAGGTCGCTGAGGTCGCTGAGGTCGCTGAGGTCGCTGACGTCGCCGGGGCCGGTCAGTTCCAGGTCGCGGTGACCTTCCGGGTGTCCACGTGCATGCCCAGCGGCACCCGCCAGGCCTCCAGGCACACCGTGTAGGTCTGCGTCTTCGAGGCTCCGCCCGCGACGGGCGCGGGCAGCGGCTGGGTCGTGGTGACCGTGGCCCAGTCGACGCCGAGGGCGCCGATGACGTGCGTCGCGAAGCTGACCGTGCCCGAACGGGCCGCGGTGGTGCCGGTGTTGGTGAAGGTCACCGTGACCCGCTCGCACCAGCGGTCGGCCGCGGCGGACCGGGCCGGCGCGGACAGCGTCAGCTGCGCCGGGGTGGCCGGGGGCGGTGCCGGGGGCGTCGTGCCGGGCTTGCCCGGAGGTCCGGTGGGGCTCGGCGGACCTGTGGGGCCAGTGGGGTTCGCGGGGTTCGTCGGCGTGCCGGGAGTGCCGGGAATGCCGGGTGGCGTGGGCACGCGGCCCGGGCCGGCGGTGGTGCCGGGGGCGCCTGCGGAGCCGCCGGGGGCGGTGCTCGTGGCTCCGCCCGGTGTGGGGCCGCCCGCGGTTCCCGATCCCGCGGGAGCGGTCGACGTACTGGACGATCCGGCGGATCCGCCCGTCGCGGACGGGTCGCCGAGCTGTTGGAACTCCACTCCGCCCTGCGGGGCGACGTTCTCCCCCGCGCCCCGCTCGGGGCCCGGGGCTGCGGCGCCCACGGCGGAGAAGCCCTCGCGCGCCGGGCCGCCGCAGCCGGTGAGGCCGGCGGCGGCGGTGCAGCACAGGGCGAGCAGCGCGGTGGCCGCGCGCGATCCCTTTCGCATCGCGCCAGTGTTCCTGACGGCCCGTCAATTGGGAAGCTCTGGGCAGCGTCGGGAAGCGGTCGGCGCCGGATCGCCCCGCGGAGCGATCCGGCGACCCGGCCCGCAGGCCCTTGGGTCAGTCGCCGATGAGGCCCACGCGCAGCTGTGCGAGCGTGCGCGTCAGCAGTCGGGAGACGTGCATCTGGGAGATGCCGACCTCCTCGCCGATCTGCGACTGCGTCATGTTCGCGAAGAAGCGCAGCATGATGATCTGCCGCTCCCGGGGCGGGAGTTTGGCGAGCAGCGGCTTCAGGGACTCGCGGTACTCGACGCCCTCCAGTGCGGTGTCCTCGTAGCCGAGGCGGTCCGCGAGCGAGCCCTCGCCGCCCTCGTCCTCCGGGGAGGGCGAGTCGAGCGAGGAGGCCGTGTAGGCGTTTCCGACGGCGAGGCCGTCGACGACGTCCTCCTCGGAGACGCCGAGCACGGCGGCGAGTTCCGGCACGGTCGGCGAGCGGTCCAGCTTCTGGGCGAGCTCGTCGCTGGCCTTGGTCAGCGCCAGGCGCAGCTCCTGGAGCCGGCGCGGGACGCGCACGGACCAGGAGGTGTCCCTAAAGAATCGTTTGATCTCGCCCACGACGGTCGGCATGGCGAACGTCGGGAACTCCACCCCGCGTTCGCAGTCGAACCGGTCGATCGCCTTGATCAGCCCGATGGTGCCGACCTGGACGATGTCCTCCATCGGCTCGTTGCGGCTGCGGAAGCGGGCGGCGGCGTACCGCACGAGGGGCAGGTTCAGCTCGATCAGGGTGTCGCGCACGTACGCCCGTTCGGGGCTGTCCGCGTCCAGGGTGGCAAGTCGCTGGAAGAGCGAGCGGGAGAGGGTGCGGGTGTCGATGGCTTCCGAGCGTTCGGACACTGCCGGCGGCGTCACGGGCTTTACGAGCGTGAGCACCTTGGAGCTGCCCTGGTCTACGGACATGCCACCCCCTTGAGGTCGCGGACGGTCGCGTACGGCGCGCCCGTCAGAGGAACGCAGCTTCCACCTGAATACCGGAGGCGGGGCCGCGGCAAACGCGGTTCACGCAGAATGTCACATGTCGGCAACACGCTGTAGCGCCATGTCGACATATAGCTCCGACGACAGAAGGGGGCAGAACGTGATCAGCCCGTTCTGTCGGGAAACGCGTGATTGATCTACACCCGTTCCGGTTACGCCTCGATCCTGTTTGCGGATCTCAGACGGGCGAAGCTCCGGGCGAGCAGGCGCGAGACGTGCATCTGGGAGACGCCGAGCTCCGCACTGATCTGTGACTGCGTCAGATTGTTGTAGTACCGCAGGAGCAGGATCCGTTGTTCGCGCTCGGGCAGTTGTACGAGCAGGTGGCGGACGAGGTCGCGGTGCTCGACCCCGGCCAGCTCCGGGTCCTCGTAGCCGAGCCGGTCGAGCAGCCCGGGCATGCCGTCGCCCTCCTGGGCGGCCTCCAGCGAGGTCGCGTGGTAGCTGCGCCCGGCTTCGATGCAGGACAGCACCTCGTCCTCGGTGATGCGCAGCCGCTCGGCGATCTCGGCGGTGGTCGGGGTGCGGCCGTGGAGGGTGGTGAGGTCCTCGGTGGCGGCGTTGACCTGCACCCACAGCTCGTGGAGGCGGCGCGGTACGTGGACGGTGCGGACGTTGTCGCGGAAGTACCGCTTGATCTCGCCCACGACCGTCGGCATCGCGAAGGTCGGGAACTGCACGCCGCGCTCCGGGTCGAACCGGTCGATGGCGTTGATCAGCCCGATCGTCCCGACCTGGACCACGTCCTCCATCGGCTCGTTGCGGCTGCGGAAGCGGGCGGCCGCGTACCTGACCAGCGGGAGGTTCGCCTCGATCAGGGCCCCGCGCACCCGGGCGTGCTCGCTGGTACCCGGCTGTAGGCCCTTCAGCTGGCCGAACAGGACCTGGGTGAGGGCCCGGGTGTCCGCACCCCGGCTCGCGGGTCTCGGGGCTGCCGGGGGCTCCTCCGGCGGCTGCCCCGGGAGGGGTCCCTCCCGGGGTCCCTCCCGGGGTTCCTGCTGGGGCGGCACCTGGGGGTCCTGCTGGGGTGGCACTTGAGGCGCAGTACTGGCCGGCACGGTCACGCCACCCCTTCAGTCAACTCATCCGTCAAAAGCGGTCATAGCATCACAAGAGATGTGCACTGTGTGCAAGCACCGTATATAGCCGTGTTGATGGCAAGTTGGGCATATCCGGGCATTATGCCCGGGTGTGGGTACGCAAAAGCCCCCCACCCGTCGAGTGGGGGGCCGGAAGTCCGGGAACCGCTTCGGCGTACGGGTCAGCGCACCAGTTCGGTTATGAACTCGCCGATGCCGGATGCGGCATCCGATATGCCCTGGAAGCCTATTTCCACGATCTCGGCGGCTCGCTTCGGCTGGGTGATGATCACGAAGAGGGCGAATACGGTGAGGGCACCCGTGATGAGCTTCTTGGTGTCCACGTGCGGGCGGCCTCCCCAACCGGTCCTTGCAAGTCGGGTGAGTCTAACCGGTCAGGATTGGGCACTCACCTGTCCTTTAAGGACCAATGACCCGGTGCTCCGGGCCCTTTGCCGGGCGGCCGGCGGTCGTTGCGGGCGCACGATTGATGTGAGCCCACCGGTTCTGGCAGGAAACCGGTGGGTGAGGGACAGGGCCTCACTGCGGGGTCCGGGCCGCGAGCTTCCCCCTGACTGCGGCCCGGGCCGGCGGGCCCGTCCTCGTCGGGGGGAGCGGCTTGTCCCCCCGATGCCGCTCCCCCCGTCCCACGCGTCGAAGGTCCCGACCCCCGGTCGGGGCCTTCTCCGTGTCCGCCCGCGCAGCCGCCGCTACTGGATGGCGCCGGCCAGGTCCGTGAGGGGCTGTACGGGGGCGATCACGGGCGCCAGCTGGTTGGGCAGGTCCGTCAGCGCGTTGAGCCCGTTCGCGCCGTCGCCGACCTTCCCGACGACCTCCTGGACGGAGGCGGGCTGGACCCCCGCGGGCGTACCGGGCGACGGGATCGGCACGTCCGGGAGGGTCAGCGGGGAGATCGGGGCCGTGTCCGCGGAGGCGGCGGGTGCGGCGAGGCCCGCGGCGGCCCCCGCGAGGGCGAAGGCGGCGAGGATGCGCTGGGTCTTGGTCATGCCGTGACAACGGCCGAGGGGGCGGGCGGTCACGCCGCTGTCCTCCGGAGAGACGATCGGGGACACCTCCGGAACGCCCCGCAACACCTCGGGAAACGCCCCCGGAATACGCCGAGAGCCCCGACCCTTGCGGGGCGGGGCTCTCGATCGAAGCGGTAGTGGAGGGATTTGAACCCCCGATGGGTTGCCCCATACTCGCTTTCGAGGCGAGCTCCTTCGGCCACTCGGACACACTACCGAGATGGATCCTAGCCTAAGGAACCCCATCCGCTGAAATCGGTGGGCCCGGGGGCGTCCCGGCGGGGCTCACAGGTCGCGGAAGAAGTCCGTCAGCTGCCGTGCGCACTCGTCGCCGAGCACACCGCGCACCACCTCCGGCCGGTGGTTGAGCCTGCGGTCCCGTACGAGGTCCCACAGCGAGCCGGCGGCGCCGGCCTTCTCGTCGTCCGCGCCGTAGACGACCCGGGCGATCCGCGACTGCACGAGCGCGCCCGCGCACATCACGCACGGCTCCAGGGTGACCACGAGGGTGCACCCCGGGAGCCGCCATTCCCCGAGCTCGGCGGCGGCCCTGCGCAACGCCAGGACCTCGGCGTGCGCCGTGGGGTCGCCGCTCGCCTCGCGCTCGTTGTACCCGGTGGCGAGGACTTCCCCGTCCGGGCCCAGCACGACGGCGCCGACCGGCACGTCGCCGGCCGGCACCGCCCGGGCGGCCTCCTGGAGCGCCAGGCGCATGGAGGCCCGCCACGGGTCCCGTACGGGATCGACGGGATCGGTGGTGTTCGTGGTGAGCACTAGCGGACGGCCTCCAGGACCTCGGTGGCGCCGAGGGACTCGGCGATCTCCGAGAGCGCGTCCCCGTCCAGGGTCATCAGTTGCTTGTTGGACACGCCGAGGTCGTCCAGCAGCCGGGGATCGCCGAGCGGACCGGCCGGTACCGGCTCCGAGCCGGCCCCGCGCTCCCCGTCCTCGTCGTCGTCCTCGTCCGTGAACGCGGAGATGGATTCCTCCTCGCCGTCCTCGGTGCCGTCCAGGTCCAGCTCGTCGAGTTCGTCGTCCTCCTCGTCGCTGCCCAGCAGCTCTTTGGTCAGCATCGAGCCGTAGGAGCTGCGGGCGGCCGCTGCGGCGTTCGACACGAAGTACCGCGGGTCCTCCTCGCCGTCCACGCGGACGACGCCGAACCAGGCGTCCTCCTGCTCGATGAGGGCGACCACCGTGTCGTCGTCGACAGCGGCGGAACGGGCGAGATCGATCAGATCACTGAGGGACTCGACGTCGTCGAGTTCCATGTCGCTCGCTTCCCACCCGTCTTCGGTGCGCGCGAGCAGTGCGGCGAAATACACCGTGACTCTCCCACTGGTCTTAGGCGTGCCGGTTGGAGGTCCCCCCGGCCGGAGGTTGGAGCGGAACGGCCGTGCTGCTCGCCGCCCTGCCCCGCCCAATCGGCATCGTGGCAGAAACAGCGGCTTTGCGAGAGGTCTTCCGCGCTTGCGTCGTGCCGCGCCGTGTCCCGACGGGGCCGGTGCGGGGTTGTGGCGCCGGGGCGTTCCGGGGTGGCGGGGCCGTGCCGGTTGCCCGACCGGCCGCTCGTGTCGCGCCGGCGACACTCCCGGGATGCGCGCGGATCACCAACGGAAAGTGCGCATCCGCATCTGCTGGCGCATACGGGCGGCACGGGCGCGGCGGGGCTGTACGCGATCGCGCAGTGCGCGGGCCTCCATCAGGTCACGCAGGAACTGCGCGCGGCGTGCTCGGCGCTGCGCCGCGGTCTCCGGAGTGTCGTCGCTCGGCTGCGTGTCGGGCATCGGCCACCACCCTGGGCTGGTCGGTCGTTTCCCCCTGCACCCACCTTCCCCCGGACAGGGCGTTTGATGCCACCCCCGTGCAGGTCAGACGTCGTCCTTGAGGGTCGGGACGATCGCCACCGGGCCGTGCGCGTGGTGCAGTACGGCATGGGCCACCGAGCCGATCTGCAGCGACATGGCGGTGCGCCTTGGGTGGTGGCGGCCGACCACGACCAGCGCCGCCGACCGGGAGGCGTCGACCAGCCGGCCCGCCGGGTCGCCGGGGACCGCGGCCTGCTCGACGGGGACGTCCGGGTAGCGCGTGCGCAGGGGCGCCAGCCGCTGCGTCTGGGAGCGGAGCATCTCCCGCTCGGCCGGTACGCCGTCCCCCTCGTCGGCGAGGCCCTCCGGCGGGATCACCTCGAAGGGCCGGTCGATCACCAGGGCCGGCGCGGGCGGGACGGCGTACGCGGAGACCACCTGGACGGTGGTCCCCCGCACGGCCGCCTCCTCGAAGGCGAAGGACAGTACGTCGTCGGGCGTCTCGGCGGCGTGCAGCCCGAGCACGACGCGTCCGGCGGACTCCTCCGGGGCGGCCGCCCCGGCGTGGCGCTCGGCGTGCGGGACCACCACCACGGGGCACGCCGCGGTCGAGGCCACCGCCCTGCTGCTCGACCCGAGCAGCAGGCTGGCGAAGCCGCCGCGGCCCCGCGAGCCCATCACGAGCATCAGGGCTCCCGCCCCGATCACCCGCAGCGCCTCGGGGACGGAGCCCTCCAGCGACTCGTACCGGACCCCGTCCGGCAGCGCGGTGCCCCCGCCGATCATGCTCCGGACCCAGTCGTGCACGGGGTCGGGGTACTCCGCCGGCTCGGAGGCGTCGTGCAGCGAAGCCCGCCGGCCGGCGTACAACTGGGCGTGATCGGGCAGTACATGGGCGACGAGGAGCCCGGTACCGTGCCGCAGGGCGGCTCCCCGCGCCCACCGGAGGGCCTTGAGGCTGTGCTCGGACCCGTCGACGGCTGCGATCACCGGTGCGTTGCTCACCAGTCCAGCGTGCTGGGCGTCCGGGCGGGTCGCATCCGCAGGCCGTCGCGGGCGTGGCCGCCGCCGGGGACGCGAAGGGGCGGCGTCAGCGCGTAGCCTTTTGGGTGCAGGTCGCGTCGTGCGGCCGTTTTTGCTGGTCGCAGGCTGAGTTTTGGAGGATGTTGTGCGTTTGCAGGTCGTCGATCACCCCTTGGTGGCGCACAAACTCACCACCCTGCGCGACAAGCGCACCGATTCCGCCACCTTCCGGCGGCTCGCGGACGAGCTGGTGACCCTGCTCGCGTACGAGGCCACCCGTGACGTGCGCACCGAGCAGGCCGACATCGAGACGCCGGTCGCCCCGACCACGGGCGTGAAGCTCTCGGCCCCCCGGCCGCTGATCGTCCCGATCCTGCGGGCGGGCCTGGGCATGCTGGACGGCATGGTGCGGCTGCTGCCGACCGCCGAGGTGGGCTTCATGGGCATGGTCCGCAACGAGGAGACCCTGGAGGCCTCCACGTACGCGACCCGCATGCCGGAGGACCTCTCCGGCCGCCAGGTCTACGTCGTGGACCCGATGCTCGCCACCGGCGGCACGCTCGTCGCGGCGATCCAGGAACTGATCAAGCGCGGCGCCGACGACGTCACGGCCGTGGTGCTGCTCGCCGCGCCCGAGGGCGTCGAGGTCATGGAGCGCGACCTGGCGGGCACGCCGGTGACGGTCGTGACGGCCGCGGTGGACGAGCGGCTCAACGAGCACGGCTACATCGTGCCGGGCCTGGGCGACGCCGGCGACCGGATGTACGGCTCGGCGGAGTAGTTCCCGGCGGCCCGGCGTCTGACGCCGGGCCGTCCGCTCAGCAGTTCTTGGCGGGCGCGGGCGCGGGGTTGGCCAGGAGGGCCAGCGCCTTGTCCGCGTCCTCCTTCGTGCTGAGCTCCTTGAACGCGTCGCCCAGGATCAGGTCGACGTCCGCGGTCTCACGGGTGTCGGTCTGCTGGGTGGTGCCGGGGAGCTGGGTGCCGAGGACGGCGAAGACGGCCTTGTCGGTCGTCGGTGAGCCCAGCAGTATCCCGGTCCCGGGGACCTTCTTGTCGAAGTCGGCCGGGGCGTTGCCGACGGTGCCGATGAGGAAGCCGCGTTTGGCGAGTTCGTCGCCGACGGCCTTGGCCAGGCCCGCACGCGGGGTCGCGTTGTAGACGTTGACCGTGATCGTGCCGGGCTGGGGGAGCACGACCGCCGGTTTGGCGGGTGCGGACGCCGTGGAGGCGGCCGCGGGGGCACCGCCCTTGGCAGCGGCCTCGGGTGACTTCGTCGGGCAGTCCTTGGCACCGGCAGCCGTGTTCCGCTTGGGGCCATCGCCCCGGAACACGTCGATGAGCTGCAGTGCCCCGTAGCCGACCAGGGCAAGCGCGAGGACCGAGCCGAGCACGGCGAGGACGATCCGACGTCGGCTCCGCTTACGGCTCATGCGGGGGTAGGCGGTCCCCGTGACGCGGTACTTTCCGCCCATGCCGGGGGGAGTGAGCATGCTCATGGGCGCAGCGTAATGCGACCCGGTGGCGATGCCTACTAAATGATCTGCTGATAGGTCAATGGTGACCCGAAAGGCGCAATCTACGCGAAGCGTCAGTCCATCTCGAGGACGCGGGCGTGCAGCACCTGACGCTGCTGCAGGGCCGCGCGGACGGCGCGGTGCAGCCCGTCCTCCAGATAGAGGTCGCCCTGCCACTTCACGACGTGGGCGAAGAGGTCGCCGTAGAAGGTCGAGTCCTCGGCGAGCAGCGTTTCGAGGTCCAGCTGGCCCTTGGTCGTCACGAGCTGGTCGAGCCGGACCGGGCGCGGCGCGACGTCCGCCCACTGCCGGGTGGTTTCCCTGCCGTGGTCGGGGTACGGCCGCCCGCTTCCGATGCGCTTGAAGATCACACGGAAAGCCTACCGGGCCCGCGCCTGCGGGCGCAGCCTCGCAAGGGCGGTGCAAAAGTGGCAGACAGTGCTATTTGGGGAGTGATCCATGAGCGAGAGCACCGACGCCGACGCCGCTGCGGACCGGACGGACCCGGCCGGGCAGATCGCCGCCGGGTACGCCTTCACCGGACCCGCGCTCGATCTGGGGGCCCTCCTGTGGGACGGCGCGTGCCTGCCCGACCGTCAGATCCGCATCCCGCTGGCGATGCTCAACCGGCACGGGCTGGTCGCCGGCGCCACCGGCACCGGCAAGACCAAGACGCTCCAGCTCATCGCCGAGCAGCTGTCGGCGAACGGGGTCCCCGTCTTCCTCGCGGACATCAAGGGCGACGTCTCGGGGATCACCGCGCCCGGCACGCCCGGCGAGCGGATCGACGAGCGGGCCCGGGACGTGGCCCAGAGCTGGGAGCCCACCGGATACCCGGGCGAGTTCTACTCGTTGGGCGGGATCGGCCCCGGCATCCCGGTCCGCTCGACCGTCACCGCCTTCGGCCCGGTGCTGATGTCGAAGGTGCTCCAGCTCAACCAGACCCAGGAGCAGTCCCTCGGCCTGATCTTCCACTACGCCGACACCAAGGGCCTGGAGCTGATCGACCTCAAGGACCTGCGCGCGGTCGTCGCCTTCCTCGTCTCCGACCAGGGGAAGGCCGAGCTCAAGGGCATCGGCGGACTGTCCACGGTGACCGCCGGGGTGATCCTGCGGGCGCTGACCGCCTTCGAGACGCAAGGTGCCACGGAGTTCTTCGGCGAGCCCGAGTTCGACACGAGCGAGCTGCTGCGCACGGCCGCCGACGGCCGCGGGGTGGTCTCCGTACTGGAACTCCCGGCGGTCCAGGACAAGCCGCAGCTCTTCTCCACCTTCCTGATGTGGCTGCTGGCCGACCTGTACAACGACCTGCCGGAGGTCGGCGACCTGGAGAAGCCCAAGCTCGTCTTCTTCTTCGACGAGGCCCACCTGCTCTTCAGCGGGGCCTCGAAGGCCTTCCTTCAGTCGGTCACCCAGACCGTCCGGCTGATCCGCTCCAAGGGCGTCGGCGTCTTCTTCGTGACGCAGACCCCCAAGGACGTGCCGGCCGACGTGCTCGCCCAGCTCGGCAACCGCGTGCAGCACGCCCTGCGCGCCTTCACCCCCGACGACGCCAAGGCGCTGAAGGCGACCGTGAAGACCTTCCCGCACTCCGCCTACGACCTGGAGGAGCTGCTCACCGGGCTCGGGACCGGCGAGGCGGTGGTCACCGTGCTCAGCGAGAACGGCGCCCCCACGCCGGTCGCGGCGACCCGGCTGCGCGCCCCGCAGTCGCTGATGGGACCGATCGCGGCGGCGGACCTGGAGCAGGCCGTGAAGGCCTCGCTGCTCTGGTCGCGCTACGCGGAGCCGGTCGACCGCGAGTCGGCGTACGAGAAGATCAGCGCCGAGCAGGCCGCCGCCGAGGCGCAGGCGGAGGCCGCCGCGGCGGCGGCCGAGGCCGAGAAGCAGGCCAAGGCGGCGGAGAAGGAGGCCGCGCGGGCGACCGGGCGCGGCGCCCCGAAGGCGGACCCCTCGCTGGCCCAGCAGGTGGTGGGCAGCGGGCTGTTCCGTTCGCTGGCCCGGTCGATCGGCACGCAGCTGGGCCGGGAGATCTCGCGCTCCGTCTTCGGTACGGCGCGCAGGCGCAGATGACGCGGTGACAGACTCGGGGCATGCGGACCGAACTCACCGACACCACGTCCAGCAAGGTCAACCGGGCCCTGCTCGCAGCACGCCGGGCGATAGGCAGCCCCACCATGGGGCTGGTGCTGACGCTCGTCGTCGTCACCGACGAGGAGAACGCCTACGACGCCGTACGCGCCGCCTCCGAGGCCTCGCGCGAGCACCCCTGCCGCATCATCGTGGTCATCAAGCGGGTCTCGCGCGGCCCGCACAAGCTCCGCGCGAGCCGCGTGGACGCCGAACTGCGGGTCGGGTCGGACGCCGGGACCGGCGAGCTCGTGCTGCTGCGCCTGCACGGGGCGCTGACCGAGCAGGCCGGATCGGTCGTCCTGCCGCTGCTGGTGCCGGACGCACCGGTGGTGGCGTGGTGGCCGGCCGCTGCTCCCGCCGACCTGGCGCACGACCCGCTGGGCGCGCTCGCGCAGCGCCGGATCACGGACGCGGCCGCCGCCTTCGACCCGGTGGGCGTGCTCGACGAGCGGGCCACCGGCTACCAGCCCGGCGACACCGACCTGGCCTGGACCCGGCTCACGCCCTGGCGGGCCCTGCTGGCCGCGGCCCTGGACCAGAAGCCGCTGCCGGTGACCGGTGCGGCGGTGGAGAGCGAGCCCGACAACGCGAGCGCCGAGCTGCTGGCGCGCTGGCTTGAGGACCGGCTCGGGGTGCCGGTGGACCGGGTGGCGACCGGCGGCCCGGTCATCACCGGGGTGGTGCTGCGCACTACGGGCGGGGACGTCCGGGTGGACCGGCCCGCGGGCGCGCTGGCCACCCTGACGCTGCCGGGGAGCCCCGACCGCAGGGTGGCCCTGAAGATCCGCAGCGGCGCCGAACTGATCGCGGAGGAACTGCGCCGCCTCGACGCGGACGTGGTCTACGGCTCCGCGCTGCGGCGGCGCCCGCTCCAGGCGGGGCTCTCGGCGTAGTGGTTGTCGTAGGTCGCCGAGCTGTCCTTGATGTCCTGCACGGTGGCCTCGCCCGCGTTGACCCGGCCGAGGAGCCGGTAGTAGTCGAAGCGGCCCATGCCGGGGGTGAAGCCGACGAAGACGCTCGCCGTGTGGCCGGCGGCGGGGGCGAAGGCGTGCTTCACGCCCGGCGGGACCGCGATGAAGTCGCCGGCGTCCAGGGTCTGGATCTCGTCGCCGACGAGGACGTCGAGGCGTCCCGCGGTGACGTGGAAGAACTCGGTGGCCTTGGTGTGGAAGTGCACCGGGGCGCCCGCCGCGCCCTCCTCGAAGGTGGCGGTGTTGCAGGTGAGCTCGGCGGTGTCGGTCAGCTGGGTGATGAGGCTGCCGGGGGCGTCCTGGATGGCTTCGGCGGTGGCGGCGCGGGTCGCGATCTGTGTCATGTCTTCAATCTACGAGCCTGATCGACCGGTGACAGGGGTCAATCAGGACCCCGTACGGCCGGTCAATTGTGGCTGTTCCCCCGCCTGACCAGGGGCGGAGCGGAAACGGCCGAAGCGGGTCAGGAGCCGCCTGCGGCCTTCGCGGCCTTGGCGGCGGCCTTCATCTCCTGCTTGTGCGCGCGCACCTTGGCGAGGGACTCGGGCCCGGTGATGTCGGCCGCCGAACGGTAGACGTTCGCCTGGCCGTAGCCGCCCGCGGCCTCCCGCCAGCCCGTCGGCCGCACCCCGAACCGCTTGCCCAGCAGGGCGAGGAAGATCTGCGCCTTCTGCGCCCCGAAGCCCGGCAGCGCCTTGAGGCGCCCCAGCAGCTCCTGCCCCGTGGCGGCGTCGGCCCAGACGGCCTCGGCGTTCCCGCCGTAGTGCTCGACCAGGTACGCGCACAGCTGCTGGATCCGGGTCGCCATCGACCCGGGGTACCGGTGCACGGCCGGCTTCTCGGAGAGCAGGGCGGCGAAGGCCTCTGGGTCGTACGCGGCGATGGCGTGCGCGTCCAGGTCGTCGGAGCCTAGCCGCCGGGCGATCGTCCAGGGACCCGAGAACGCCCACTCCATCGGCACCTGCTGGTCCAGCAGCATGCCGACGAGCGCTGCGAGCGGGCTCCGGCCGAGGAGCGCGTCGGCCTCCGGCTGCTGTGCCAACCGGATGGTGATGTCCTTGTCCATGGCTCCAGCGTCCCGCGCGGGCGCGCTCCCCGCGCGGTCGGCACACCGCGCGCCTAGCGTGAGTCACGACGACAGCGAGGAACGAGCCGAGGAGTCGATCGATCATGTTTGAGTTCCCCGAAGGCGCGCCGTGCTGGGTGGACGCGATGTTCAGGGACGTGGAGGGCGCCAAGACCTTCTACGGCGACGTGCTGGGATGGACCTTCGGCGAGTCCAGCAGCGAGTACGGCAACTACACGCAGGCCTACTCGGACGGCAAGGCCGTCGCGGCCGTCGTACCGCCGATGCCCGGGGTCGACGCCCCCTCGCAGTGGTGTCTGTACCTCGCCTCGGCCGACGCGTCGGCCACGGCCGGGAAGGTGACCGCGAACGGCGGCGATGTCCTGATGGGCCCGATGCAGGTCGGATCCTTCGGGACGATGCTCATCGCGAAGGAGCCGAGCGGCGCCGTCTTCGGCGTCTGGCAGCCGGGCGAGCACAAGGGCTTCGAAAAGATGGGCGAGGCGGGTTCCTACGCCTGGGCGGAGGTCTTCACGCGGGAGCCGGCCAAGCCGGACGCCTTCCTGACGAAGGTCTTCCCGTACAGCGCCGAGCGGATGGACGACCCGGATGCGGCCGACATGGACTTCATGGTCTTCAGCGCCGGCGACCCGGGGCGGCCCGTGCTGGGCCGGATGAAGATGGACGACGACTTCCCGCCGGAGGTTCCGCCGTACATCCAGGTCTACTTCGGGGTCCCGGACTGCGACGAGGCGGTGTCGAAGACCCAGAAGCACGGCGGGAAGCTGCACTTCGGCCCGATGGACAGCCCGTTCGGCCGGTTCGCGGCGGTCTCCGACCCGCAGGGCGCCGCCTTCGCGGTGATCGACCTGTCGACGACGGTCGGCGAGATGCCGAGCTTCGGCTGATCCCGGCCGCGTGCCCCGCCGGGCCGTGACGCCGTCCGACCCGGCAGACTTCGCCCCTGATAAGTGAGTTCGAGCGTGCGGGGGCGGATCCGATGAGACGTGGAAGACGTGCGGCGGCCGTGGCGGCGGCCGGCTGCGGGTTGGCGGTGCTGGCGACGGCCTCGTGCACGATGCCCCCGGCGCCGCCGCCGTCACCGCGGGCGCTGCCGACGGCCACGGCCACGGCCGCGCCTTCGCCCTGGCCTTCGCCGAAGCCGCCTTCTCCCTCCGCCTCCGCCTCCGCTCCGGCGTCGCCCTCGCTCTCCCCCACGCCTTCGGCGCCGCCCGAGCCGCCGTCGGAGTCCGGGCCCGCCGAGCCGGTCGGGGACGGCAGGGCCACGGCCGCCGACCAACCGCTCCTGGCGGCGGTCCGGCGTGCATCCGCCGCGGCCGTGCCGGACGACGCCGCCGTGATCGTGATCAACCGCGGTCCGGAGGGCGCGGGCGAGCTCGCCTGGATGCCGGACGACCGGAACTACTGCCTGGCCGTGATCCGCGGGGCCCGGGCGGAGACGAGCTGCAAGCCCCTGCCGAAGTCCTGGGCGCGGGTCGGCATCCGGCTGGTGACCAAGGGCGGCGCGCCCGGCGCCCGTACGGTCTTCTTCGCCGTCGTGGACGGCGGCCACGGCCCGTACGGGTATCGGGGCGCGGCCGCTCCCGGCCCCGACATGGGCCCGGTCCACGACGCCACGGCCGCCTTCGCCTCGGGCCGGACGCTGAGCCTCCTGACGTACGAGCGCCCCACCGGGGTCAGCACCCCGGGTGACCAGTACATCTGCAGTGCGGACAACGCGGTCTGCTTCCCGGCCCTCGACGCCTACGTCGGCTAGCCGGGGGCTCAGCGGGCTGTCAGCGGCCTGTCAGCACGTCCGGGCATCGTCCTGCTCACCAAGGGGGCGACAGTCGGGAGAAACGTGATGAGCAGCAGGAACGACCAGATCTCGCAGGCCGCGCTGGCCGAGTGCGTCCGGGCGGAGGCCGCCGCGTTCGGGATCCCGGGCGCCGCCGTCGGCGTGTGGGTGGACGGCCGCGAGATCCACACCTGCCACGGCGTGACCGACGCGGGCGCCGCCGACCCGGTCCCGGTGGACCGGAACACCCTGTTCCAGCTGGGTTCGGTCACCAAGACGTACACGGCGACCGCGCTGATGCGGCTGGTCGCGGAGGGCCGCGTGGAGCTGGACGCGCCGGTGCGCCGGTACGTCCCCGAGCTCGTCCTCGCCGACGAGCGGGCCGCGGCGGAGATCACGGTGATGCAGCTGCTCAACCACACCGCCGGCCTGGACTGGAACGTCATCGCCGACACCAGTGACGGTGACGACGCGCTGGCCGGCTTCGTCGCCGCGATGGCGGAGCTGCAGCTGATCGCGCCGCCCGGCGCCCGGGCCTCGTACAGCCAGGCCGGGTTCAACCTGGCCGGGCGGATCATCGAGAAGGTCACCGGCCTGACGTACGAGCAGGCGGTCGCCGAGCTCGTCCTGCGGCCGCTGGGGCTGTCGCGCACCGGCTTCGACGCCGGCGACCTGCCCGGCGGCCGGACGGGGAACACCGCGGCGGGCCACGACCTCAACGAGGACGGCACGCTGTCCGCCTCCCGGGACTGGACGGAAGGGCCCGCTGGAAGCAGCGGGGCCCTTCGACGACGTGCCCGGTGAGGCACTGGCGGAGGATACGAGATTCGAACTCGTGAGGGGTTGTCCCCAACACGCTTTCCAAATGTTCGTACGGGGGTCCGGCGGGGGTCGTGCCTGTCCTGACCTGCGGCGGACTGTCCAGGGAGGCCTCGCCCAAACGGTCCCGGGCGGAGGCGAACGCAACCAGGACTGCAACCACCCGTCGACTACTTGCGGCCCTCCGGGCCGTACCACTGGAGGGGCTGGCCGGTTACCGCGGCGATGCATTCGAAGTCGTGATCACGGTGCAGGAGGGTGAGCCCCTGCAACTCGGCAGTCGCGGCGACAACGAGATCCACCGCACCTGCGCTGCGGTGCTTGCCCTGCTTGGTGAGGGCCTCCTGGACCTGCCAGGCCCGGTCGTAAGCCCGGTCGTCGACGGAGACCCAGCCGAAGAGCAGCCGCATGTCCTCGATGCCGCGTGCCCGGTCGGCAGCCGATCGGGCGCTGTAGAAGAACTCCAGCTCGGTGATGGGGCACGTGGCGATCAGGCCGGCGGCCGCTGCCTGGTCCCAGCCGTACTGCTCCGCGTCGCCCCGCATGAAGTGGGCCAGGGCGCTGGTGTCGATCAGGTAGAGAGCGGCGTTCACCGTCGGTAGTTCCGCTTGTCCTCGAAGAGTGTCAGATCGAACGCGCCTTCGTCGGCGGCGGCGCGCAGGCGGGTCAGGGCCAGTGCCCGCCGCCTGTTCTCCAGTACCTCGCGCAGGGCTGTGTTGACCGTCTCCTTCTTGGTGCTGGTCCCCAGGGCTTTGGCTACCTCTGCCACCAGCTCGTCATCGAGATCAATCACTGTCCGGCTCATGTGCACCTCCTTATATCAACTATGGAGACAAGTATACCTACTATGGTTCATCGACTCTGGGGACGTCCCTCGGGCCGAGATCCAGGAGCGCTGGATGGACGTTCACGTCGGCATGACGCTGTGGATCCGGGAGAGGGTGAAGACGCGTTCGTCTTCTCGCAGGTGGCACCAGGCTTCGAGGTAGGGCGGGTCGAGTTCGAGGCGGCTGAGGGTGCGCACGGTCCGGTTGCCAGAGGTGGCGACGTATTCGACGGTGAGGGGCGTTCCGGTGTCGATGGCATGCGCGAGCTGGTGGACATCGGTGTAGGACAACCGCTTCGCCCACCCGGCGACGACCTCCTCGGTGTCCGTTCCGAACGGGACTCCGCCGCCGAAGGGTCGGGGTCCGGGGTGGTCGATGGAGCGGTGAGCAGGCGGGCGGCCAAGGACTTCGGGTCTGCGGTGGCCGGTTTCCTTGTGGTGTCGCGGACCGCGTTGCGGCGATCGGCGCCCGCGTCGGCCCGTCGCGGGGTCGGTAAGGGGGCGGCCGCCCTCTGCGGTCGTTTCTTCTCGATGCGTACGGTTCCGTCGGCGGTCTCGGCGACGGGGGCGCGCGGGGCCGTACCGGTGGCGGTCCACGATCAGGAGTCCCCGGTCGAGTGTCCATCGCGCGCCGGGTTCGAGCTCGGGTCCGGGCGACCCGAACATGATGAACTGCCGCTGCCCCGTGGTGGAGTCCGCTCGGCGGGCGAGCAGCTTCCGGGTGATCGCGGGAGCCCGTGCCACGACTTCGGCGACGGCTTCCGGGTCGCTGTGGTGTTCCACCAGGGCCGCCAGTCGCTGCTGCTTGGTGCTCGGCGGCTTGATACCAAGTGCCACCAGCATGGCGCGCAGCTCCTCCCAGGTCGCGCCCGCCAGCAGTTTCTCCAGGATGAGGGCCCGGTACATGCACGTGACGGGACCCATGCTCAAGAACGTCGCCAAGCAGATCGGGGACGCGCTCTGGGGTGCCGCCGAGGAGGCTCCCGACCCCAACTGAGACGGAAACTGAGACGGGGCAAGCGAAAAGCCCCGCTGCAAGCAGCGGGGCTTTTCGACATCGTGCCCGGTGAGGCACTGGCGGAGGATACGAGATTCGAACTCGTGAGGGGTTGCCCCCAACACGCTTTCCAAGCGTGCGCCCTAGGCCTCTAGGCGAATCCTCCGCCGCAAACAATACAAGACGTGGAGGGGTGCTCGCGAACGTGATCGTCCGGCGGGGATCCGGCGGGGTCGGATCGGGGGCGCGGGCGGGGGCGGGGTCGATTCCGGGGGCGTGGATCCGCTAGGGTGGGGCCAGCCCCTCACGTGGCGCTATCTCACCCAACTCCCCCAGGGCCGGAAGGCAGCAAGGGTAAGTGGGCTCTGGCGGGTGCGTGGGGGGCGCTTTGCGTTCCGGGGGCCTTCGTGGCGCCGGCGGGCCGCTGTTGTCGGTGGGCCCGGATAACCTCGTAGACGTGTCGTCCCTTGCGCTGTACCGCCGCTACCGCCCCGAGTCGTTCGCCGAGGTCATCGGTCAGGAGCATGTCACTGCACCCCTGATGCAGGCCCTGCGGAACAACCGGGTCAATCACGCGTACCTGTTCAGCGGGCCGCGCGGGTGTGGAAAGACCACCAGCGCGCGCATCCTCGCCCGGTGCCTGAACTGTGAGCAGGGTCCCACTCCGACCCCCTGCGGGGAGTGCCAGTCCTGCCGCGACCTCGCCAGGAACGGGCCGGGCTCCATCGACGTCATCGAGATCGACGCCGCCTCGCACGGTGGTGTGGACGACGCCCGCGACCTGCGCGAGAAGGCCTTCTTCGGCCCCGCGTCCAGCCGCTACAAGATCTACATCATCGACGAGGCCCACATGGTCACCTCGGCGGGCTTCAACGCCCTGCTGAAGGTGGTCGAGGAGCCGCCGGAGCACCTCAAGTTCATCTTCGCCACCACCGAGCCGGAGAAGGTCATCGGGACCATCCGGTCCCGGACGCACCACTACCCCTTCCGCCTGGTTCCGCCGGGGACCCTGCGGGAGTACCTGGGCGAGGTCTGCGGACGCGAGGGCGCCCAGGTGGAGGACGGCGTGCTGCCGCTCGTCGTGCGCGCCGGCGCCGGCTCCGTGCGTGACTCGATGTCCGTCATGGACCAGCTCCTCGCCGGCGCCGGCGAGGAGGGTGTGACGTATGCCATGGCCACCTCGCTGCTCGGCTACACCGAGGGCTCGCTCCTCGACTCCGTCGTCGACGCCTTCGCCTCCGGGGACGGCGCTGCCGCCTTCGAGGTCGTCGACCGGGTCGTCGAGGGCGGGAACGACCCGCGCCGGTTCGTCGCCGACCTGCTGGAGCGGCTGCGCGACCTGGTCATCCTCGCCGCCGTGCCCGACGCCGGGGAGAAGGGGCTGATCGACGCCCCCGCCGACGTCGTGGAGAAGATGCAGGCCCAGGCGTCCGTGTTCGGAGCCGCCGAGCTCTCGCGCGCCGCCGACCTGGTCAACGCCGGCCTCACCGAGATGCGGGGCGCCACCTCGCCGCGGCTCCAGCTGGAGCTGATCTGCGCCCGCGTGCTGCTCCCCGCCGCCTTCGACGACGAGCGGTCATTCCAGGCCCGCCTGGACCGCCTGGAGCGCAGCGGGGCCGCCGCCTTCGCCGCCGGGCCGCCCGCCATGGGCTACGTGCCCGGGCCCGAGGCGCACGCCATGGCTCCCGCCGGTCCTGGCGGGGGTCCCGCCGCCGCGCGGGCCGCCGCCGCTGCCCGTACGCCGGCTCCGGCTCCCGTCGCGCCGGTCGCCGCGCCCGTCTCCGCTCCCGTGCAGGCCCCCGCGCCGGTCGCCGCTCCCGTACAGCCGGAAGTCGCTCCCGTGCAGGCCCAGCCCGCCGCGGCACCCGTCCAGGCCGCGCCCGCGCCCGGTGCGTGGCCCGGGGCCGCGCAGCCCGGCGGCGGGGCCCCGGCCGCCCGGCCCGCCGCCGCGGCCTCCGCGCCCGGCGCCTGGCCCAGCGCGGCCGCGCCCGGTCAGGGCGCGCCCGCACCCGCGCACGTTCCGGCCACCCCGGCACCGGCACCGGCGCCCGCCGCCCCGGCCGCCCCGGCCGCCGCACCCGCTCCCTCCCCCGGCATGGCCGCCGGCGCCGGGCAGGTCCAGGCGATGTGGCCGGGCGTCCTGGAGGCCGTCAAGAACCGCCGTCGCTTCACCTGGATCCTGCTCAGCCAGAACGCCCAGGTCACCGGCTTCGACGGGACCACCCTCCAGCTGGGCTTCCCCAACGCCGGAGCCCGCGACAACTTCGCCAGCAGCGGCAGCGAGGACGTGCTCAAGGCGGTCCTCGCCGAGCAGTTCCAGGTCAACTGGAAGATCGAAGCCGTCGTGGGCGGCGGCGGCCCGGCATCCGCCCCCGGCCAGTCGTACGGCGGGCCGTCCGCGCCCGCCCCGGCCTACAGCCCGCCGCCCCCGCAGCAGCACGCCCCGGCCCCGCAGGCCCCGGCCGCGCCGCAGCAGCAGCCGTCCCAGCAGCCTCAGCAGCCCCAGCAGTCGGTCTCCCCGCCGCAGCCCCCCGTACAGCAGGCGCCCCCGCCGGTCGCTCCCGAGGACGACTTCGCGGAGGACGACGACCCCGACCTCGTCGAGAGCGCGCTGACCGGACACGACCTGATCGTGCGCGAGCTCGGAGCCACCGTTGTGGAGGAATACACAAACGAGTAGGCGGCCCCAGTTGGGTGGCCGCACGAAGGCGGCGCCGCCGTCCGGGCTAGGCTGAGCAGCGTGAAGGTCCTCGTCATCGGCGGCGGCGCCCGCGAACACGCCCTGTGCCGCTCTCTGTCCCTCGACCCCGACGTCTCCGCGCTGTACTGCGCTCCCGGCAACGCCGGCATCGCCGAGGTGGCCGAGCTCCGCCCGGTCGACGCCCTCGACGGCGAAGCCGTCGCCGCTCTCGCGACCGGACTCGGCGCCGACCTGGTCGTCGTCGGCCCGGAGGCCCCGCTGGTCGCCGGGGTCGGCGACGCCGTGCGCGCGGCCGGCATCCCCGTCTTCGGCCCGTCCGCCGAGGCGGCGCAGCTCGAAGGTTCCAAGGCCTTCGCCAAGGACGTGATGGCGGCGGCCGGGGTCCCGACCGCGCGCAGCTACGTCTGCACCACCCCGGAGGAGGTGGACGCGGCCCTCGACGCCTTCGGCGCCCCCTACGTCGTCAAGGACGACGGTCTGGCTGCCGGCAAGGGCGTCGTGGTCACCGAGGACCGGGACGCGGCCCGCGCGCACGCACTCGGCTGCGACCGCGTCGTCATCGAGGAGTACCTCGACGGCCCCGAGGTCTCCCTCTTCGCCATCACCGACGGCGTCACGGTGGTCCCGCTCCAGCCCGCGCAGGACTTCAAGCGCGCGCTGGACGGCGACCAGGGCCCCAACACCGGCGGCATGGGCGCGTACTCCCCGCTGCCCTGGGCCGACCCGAAGCTGGTCGACGAGGTCATGGAGCTCGTGCTCCAGCCGACCGTCGACGAGCTGCGCCGCCGCGGCACCCCCTTCTCGGGGCTGCTCTACGCCGGCCTCGCGATCACCGGTCGCGGCACCCGGGTCATCGAGTTCAACGCCCGGTTCGGCGACCCCGAGACCCAGGTGGTCCTGGCCCGGCTGCGGACCCCGCTCGCGAGCGTGCTCCTGAACGCCGCCAAGGGCACCCTGGCCGACGAGCCGCCGCTCGTGTGGCGCGAGGACGCCGCCGTCACGGTCGTCATCGCCTCCCACAACTACCCGGACACCCCCCGCACCGGGGACCCGATCGAGGGCCTGGCCGAGGTGGCCGCCGAGGACGCGCCCGACGCCTACGTGCTGCACGCCGGGACCCGGCGCGAGGGCGACGCCGTCGTCAGCGCGGGTGGTCGCGTGCTGTCGGTGACGGCGACCGGTTCTGATCTGGCGCAGGCGCGCGAGAAGGCGTATACGGCCGTCGCGCGCATCCGGCTGGACGGCTCGCAGCACCGTACGGACATCGCCGCCAAGGCGGCCGGGCTCGGCTGACCAGCGGCTCCACGGACCCGCGGGCCCGGTGCGCACCCCCTGCGCCCGGGCCCGCGGGCGTGTCCGCGTGCGACTGCATCCGGCCTCGTTCGAACGCATCCACCTTTACCCAAAGCCATTCCATCGGGTGATCGTCACCTCGTCTGCCTGACGGCCGGGCGTGCCCCAACTAGGGTGCGGCGCAAGCATTCCGGCACTTGGCCCACCGACCTTGCGATGTCAGTGGCGGGTGTCACAGTGGGGGAGTGAGCAACGCAGCCGCAGGGCAGAGGGGGTGAGACCGGCCGTGTCCGGAATCGGTTCGATCATGGAAGCGGGCGTTCCGTCCGCGCGGTCCCGCGCCTTGGCCGTGCTGCGCGTGCGCAGCCGGGCCCTGGCCGTCGCGCTGCTGCCCGCCGCTCTCGCGGTGGTGCTGGTGGCCGCCCGGGCGACGGGCCGGCTGGCCGGCGAGCCGTGGGGCACCGTGACGCTCGTGGTGTGCGCGGTCGCGGCGCTGGTGCTGCTCCTCGGCGGGGTCTTCGCCACGGTGGTGCTGCGGGCGAGCCCGGCGGTGACGCCGACGGTGCCGCTGTCCGAGGCCGCCGCCCCCGATCTCTACCGGCTGGTGCGGGACCTTGCCGACCGGATGGACGTGCCGCCGCCCTCGGCGATAGCCCTGACGCCGGACTGCGACAGCTGGCTGGAGGACCGCACGCATGCGGCCCACCGCCGCGGCGGCATAGCCGGCGGCCCCCAGTCCGCGCCCGGTGCGGCGCCTGTGCTGGTGATCGGCTCGCCGTTCCTGTGGTGGATGCGGGTCGCCGAGCTGCGGGCGGTCCTGGCGCCGGTCGTCGCCGGCACGGGTCCTTCCGCGCACCCGGACATAGCCGACGCCCGAGGCTTCGTACGGGGCCTGGACGCGGCCGTGGACGTGGGCAGCCGCCGGGGCCTCGGCTGGATCGCCGCGCCGGCCCGGCTCCTGCTGAGACTGTGTCGGACGGACGCCGCCGAGATGGAGCGCGGGGTGGCCGCCGCCGCGTCGGACCGTGCACAGGGTGTGGACTACGGGCTGCGCATCGTCGCCCAGGAGCAGGTCGGCCTCGCCTACGCGGGCTGGGACCGGCTGCTGACCAGGGTGGCCCTGCCCGCCTGGCGGATGGGCCGCTGGCCCGCGCACCTGGACGCCGGGGTGGTCTCGGCGCTGACCGAGCTGTCGCGGCGGGACCGGCTGGCCGAGGGCTTCACCTCGCGCCTCGGCGAGCGGCCCGCCTGTGACCTGCTGGAGCAGCCCGGCGTGATCGACGAGGCGACCTCGCTGCTGGCAGCGCGGCTCTTCCACGGCGGCCCGGCCGAAGCCGGGCCGCAATGGTCCCCGGTGGAGTGGACGGCGTATCCGGAAGAGGTCGTGGACCGCAAGTGGCGTGCGGAGGCCGCCCGCCTGCACACGGCGCTGGACGCGCTCGCCGGCCCGGCGGGACTGCCCGCCGGACCGATCGGGACGACCGGAACGACCGGAACGACCAGAACGACCGGACCCACCGCGTCCGCCGGCTCCGTGAGCCCGGCCGGTGCCGGTTCCGCCGCCCCCGGCGCCTCGGTGCCTCCCGCCGCCGCTGCGGGTGCCTCCGGCTCACCCGTACCGTCCGGCCCCTCCGCTACGGCGGGATCCGCGACGATCGAAGCCGCCGCCGCGGCGCCCCCCGCCGCGGACGGCTTCGCCGGGCCCACGCTGGAGCGGGTGCTGGGCTGCCTCACGGGCGCCTCGGGAGAGGGAGCGCTCGGCGAGGCCCTGGCCGGCCGGCTCAGCGCCGACCTGGCCCGTGAGGAGCGGGCCGCGGGCACGACCGGCGGGGCCGGGAAGGCGCGCGGCGCGGACGCCGTACCGCTGTTCCCGCTCCAGCCGCCGCGCAGCGGCCGGGACCTGTTGGCCGACCACGTGACGGCGATGGTGTGCTGCGCGGCCGTGGACTCGGCCGGGGCCGCACCCGGGATGGACTGGCTCGACGGACCGGTCCTGCTGGTCGGCGGCGACCGCCGGACCGACCTGGCCCCCCGCGTGCTCTGCCTGGTCGAGGACGGCGACCCGGAGCCCCTGCGGGACTGGCTGTCGGCCCTCGGCGTCCGCACGGAGAAGCCGGTCCGGCTCGTCTGAGACACCCCCTGCCCCGCCCCCGGAGGGGCGACGGATCGCACACGCAAGCGGACTTCAATGTTCCGGTCTCGTCAATTCGCGACGAACGGTGACGGACTGCGTGCGTAATGTGATGTGCTGGGACCGGTCGCGGCTGGATGCTCCCGAAGCGGATGTCCGAGAAGCGCCGTACCGGCGCAAAGGGCGCCACGCTCCGAGGCGACGCACGCCGGCCGGGGAGCGAGGGAGGGGAGCGGTCATGGGTACGGACCAGATCCGGCGTTGGGAGTCGGGTGCGCTCGCGCACGCGGTGAACGACCCCTTCGGGCAGGGCCCCCTGCCCTGGTTCCGGGGCAGCGAGCTCTACTTCGACGACACCGGCCAGGTCGTCCCCTGGTACGTGGACCCGGCCGCCGCGGCCGCCGGCACCGGCCAGATCCCCCGGGCCCGCGGGAACGGCGGCCCCCGCACGGCCGACGACGTGCACCGCCAGATCAAGGGCTTCGCCTCCACCGGCGCGGTCGCCCCGGGCGAGGCCATCGACTTCCACATCACCGTCGACCCGCCCCAGCAGTTCTCCGTCGACGTCTACCGGATCGGCCACTACGGCGGCGACGGCGCCTCGAAGATCACCACCAGCCCCCGCCTCTCCGGCATCGTCCAGCCCGCCCCCCTCGCCGCCGACCGCACCGTCTCCTGCCACCACTGGTGGCTCTCCTGGCGGCTCCAGGTCCCGTCCTACTGGAGCGTCGGCGCGTACGTCGCCGTCCTCACCACCGGCGACGGCTACCGCTCCCACATCCCCTTCACGGTCCGCGACGACCACCCCGCCGACCTGCTGCTCCTGCTTCCCGACATCACGTGGCAGGCCTACAACCTCTACCCGGAGGACGGCCGGACCGGCGCCAGCCTCTACCACGCCTGGGACGAGGCGGGCCGGCTCCTCGGCGAGCAGGACGCGGCCGTCACCGTGTCCTTCGACCGGCCCTACGCGGGCGCCGGCCTGCCCCTCCACGTCGGCCACGCCTACGACTTCATCCGCTGGGCCGAGCGCTACGGCTACGACATCGCCTACGCCGACACCCGCGACCTGCACGCCGGCCGCGTCGACCCCACCCGCTACCGCGGCCTGGTCTTCCCCGGCCACGACGAGTACTGGTCGGCGCCGATGCGCCGCACCGTCGAGCGGGCCCGCAACCACGGGACCTCGCTCGTCTTCCTCTCCGCCAACACGATGTACTGGCAGGTCGAGCTCGGCCCCTCGCCCTCAGGGGTCGCCGACCGGCTGCTCACCTGCCGAAAACGGCGCGGACCGGGCCGCCCCAGCCTCTGGCGCGAGGTCGACCGCCCGGAGCAGCAGCTGCTCGGCATCCAGTACGCCGGCCGGGTCCCCGAGCCCGCGCCGATGATCGTGCGCAACGCCACGCACTGGCTGTGGGACGCCACCGGCGCCGGCGAGAACGACGAACTGCCCGGCCTGGTCGCGGGCGAGGCCGACCGGTACTTCCCGCGCACCCAGCTCCCCGAGCACCAGGACCGGATCCTGCTCGCGCACTCCCCGTACCTCGACACCGAGGGGCAGCGCCGCCACCAGGAGACCTCCCTCTACCGGGCGCCCAGCGGTTCGCTGGTCTTCGCCTCCGGCACGTTCGCCTGGTCCCCGGCCCTCGATCGCCCCGGCCACGTCGACGAGCGCGTGCAGCGGGCGACGGCCAATCTCCTCGACCGGATCTGCAAGCACGACTGACACGGCCGCGCACGGCCGACCCACCCCTGTACCCGGGAGGGCGGCCAGGTGCGCGAGAATCGGTGTGCGCTTCATACAGAACCACAGGGAGACCCCGTGTCCGGATTCGTCGAAAAGCCCGAGCCGGTTCAGGTTCCGGGCCTCGTCCACCTCCACACCGGCAAGGTGCGCGACCTCTACCAGGACGAGGACGGCCGCCTCGTCATGGTCGCCAGCGACCGCATGTCCGCCTTCGACTGGGTGCTGCCCACCGAGATCCCGGACAAGGGCCGCGTCCTGACCCAGCTCTCCCTGTGGTGGTTCGACCAGCTCGCGGACCTCGTCCCGAACCACGTCATCTCCACCGACCTGCCCGCCGGCGCCCCCGCCGACTGGGCCGGCCGCACGCTGATCTGCAAGAACCTCGACATGGTCCCGGTGGAGTGCGTGGCCCGCGGCTACCTCACCGGCTCGGGCCTCGCCGAGTACAAGCAGACCCGCACGGTCTGCGGACTCGGCCTCCCCGAGGGCCTCGTGGACGGCTCCGAGCTGCCCGGCCCGATCTTCACCCCGGCCGCCAAGGCCGAGGTCGGCGAGCACGACGAGAACGTCTCCTACGAGGAGGTCGCGCGCACCACCGGCGCCGAGACGGCCGCGCTGCTGCGCCAGACCACCCTCGCCGTGTACAGCCGCGCCCGGGACATCGCCCGCGAGCGCGGGATCATCCTGGCCGACACCAAGTTCGAGTTCGGCTTCGACCCGAAGGACCGCACGCTGGTCGCCGCGGACGAGGTGCTGACCCCGGACTCCTCCCGCTTCTGGCCGGCCGACCAGTGGGAGCCGGGCCGTTCGCAGCCCTCCTTCGACAAGCAGTACGTCCGCGACTGGCTGGCCTCCGCGGCCTCCGGCTGGGACCCCAAGGGCGAGCTGCCGCCGCCGGCCCTCCCGACGCAGGTCGTCGCGCAGACCCGCGCGAAGTACATCGAGGCCTACGAGCGCCTGACCGGCCTGGACTGGTCGTAGGAAAACGAAGAAGCCCCGGTCCGAGGACCGGGGCTTCTTCCTTACAGAGCGGACAACGCGACTCGAACGCGCGACATCCACCTTGGCAAGGTGGTGCTCTACCAACTGAGCTATGTCCGCAAGCGCCGTAAGGCGAGACCTACTATACCCAACCCCGCTCCCTCGCGAGACGCACTGCCGTGTGCCGGTTCTCGGCACCCAGCTTCGTGGCCGCCGAGGACAGGTAGTTGCGGACGGTCCCCTGCGAGAGCGAGGCCCGCTCCGCGATCTCCGCGATCGGCGCCCCGTCCGCCGCCAGCTCCAGCACTTCGGCCTCCCGGGCGGTCAGCGGGGAGTCCCCGGCGCTGATCGCGTCGGCCGCCAACTCCGGGTCCACATAACGGCCCCCGGCGTGCACGGTCCGGATCAGCTCGGCCAGCCGCTGCGCCGAGACCGTCTTCGGGGCGAAGGCCCGCACCCCCGCCGCCAGGGCCCGCTTCAGGTGTCCGGGGCGCCCGTGACTGGTCACGATCATCGTCCTGCAGTCGGGGAGTTCGGCCCGCAGGGTTGTGGCGACACTCACACCGTCCGCCCCCGGCATCTGCAGGTCCAGCACCGCCACGTCCGGCCGGTGCGCCCGTGCCATCGCCAGTGCCTCGGGGCCGGACGCCGCCTCCGCGATGACCAGCAGGTCGTCCTCCAGCGCCAGGAGCGCGGCCAGCGCCCCGCGGATCAAGTGCTCGTCGTCGGCGAGCAGTACACGTACGGGGCTCACGCCCGCACCTCCAGTCCATCGAGCCGTGGGCCCGGTATCTCCGCACGCAGCCGGAACCGGCCGTCGCCGACCAGCCCCGCCTCCAGCGTCCCCTCCAGCACGGCGAGCCGTTCCCGCAGCCCGGCCAGTCCCGAGCCGGGCGGCCCGGCAGGGGCCTCCGGCGCGCCGTCGTTCTCCACCACCAGCGTCACGGGCCCGCTCGCCGGAGCCGTCAGCCGGATCCGGCAGCGCTGCGCGTCCCCGTGCCGCAGCACGTTCGTCGTGGCCTCGCGGACCACCCAGCCGAGCGCCGACTGGACCTCGGAGGGCAGCTCCCGGTCCGGCCGGAAGTCGACCCGGCAGTCCATCCCGGCCGCTCTCAGCACCCCGCGCGCGCCCTCCAGCTCCACCGCGAGATCCGCCTCCCGGTAGCCGCGCACCACGTCCCGCACCTCCCGCTGGGACTCCCGGGCGATCCGCTGGACCTCGATCATCTGATCCACCGCCTCGGGGCGTTCGCGCCGGGCCAGCTGGACGGCCAGCTCGCTCTTGAGGGCGATCACGGCCAGGTTGCGGCCCATCACGTCGTGCAGGTCGCGGCCGAAGCGCAGCCGCTCCTCGGCCACCGCCAGCCGCGCCTGGACCTCGCGGGAGCGGTCCAGCTCGTAGACCGTCCTCAGCAGCCAGCCCGAGAACCCGCAGGTGGCGCCGAAGAACAGGCCTCCCAGCAGTACTCCGACGGCGTACCCGAGCGCCTTCCCCACAGGCATCCCGAGGCCCAGGGCGGCCAGCCCGGTGGCGACGCCCGCAGCCGCCGAGACGTACCACATCCGCCGGACCGACTTCAGGCACAGGACGAGCGATCCGGAGGTGAACCAGGCCAGTCCGGCCACCATGGTCGGTGCCACGGTCGCCTCGGACCCGCCGGTGGTCCGCAGGGTGAGGACGGCCAGGATGCATCCCGCCGTCACCAGGGCGGTGGCCACCGCCAGCCGGGTGGGGCGTTCACGCCGTCCCACCACCCAGTGCAGCGCCCGGGAGGTGAGCACGCCGCACAGGACCGCGTGCACGCACATCATCAGGAAGAGCGAGAGGGGCACCACGAAGGAGGTCCGCTCGGGGGCCGCGGCGGCCAGCGGGGTCAGCCCGAAGGAGAGGATCTCCAGGAACACGAAGAGGTAGAACGACCCCCGGGTGTACAGCTCGACCTTCCCCGCGGTGCTGCGGTTCTTCCACCACCCGGTCAGCTTCGACACGGCCCCGTCCCCCGACTCGTCCTAGCGGCGCGGTTCCCAGCGGAACCACCGCTGGACAGCAAACACGCTGATCACGATCCAGGCCAGCGCGTTCAGCCCGGCGCCCAGCAGGTCCCCGCTCTCCGCGCCGCCGCTCCAGCCGGCCCGTACGAGGGCCATCACGCCGCTCAGGGGCAGCAGTTCGCAGAGCGAGGCGGCCAGGTCGGGCAGCGCGTCCGTCGGCGAGAACAGCCCCGAGCCGAGCACGGTCGCCAGGAACAGCGGCAGCGTGGTGAGGCCGGCGGTCTCCACGGTGCGGGTGAAGGAGCTGGTCACCGCGGACAGCGCGGCGAGCAGCAGGAGGCCGGCGAGGACCGCCGCCACGAGGAGCAGCGGGTTCTGCGGCATGCGCACGTCCAGGGCGACCGCCCCGGCGACCGCGAGGACGACGATCTGGCCGAGGGCCAGGCAGGCGGCCGGCAGCGCGGTCCCGGCCAGGATCTCCAGGTCCCGGGCCTCGCCGGTGCGCAGCCGCTTGAGGACGAGCTCCTCGCGCCGGGCGACGTAGGCGGAGACCAGGTTCATGTAGACGACGAGGAGCAGGACCATGCCGATCCCGCCGGTCAGGGTGGCTTCGCCGACGGCCTGGGCGCCTTCGACGCCGCTGAGGGAGGAGCGCAGGACGAACACCGTCAGCAGGGGCATCAGGAGGGCCACGCCGAGTGTGGCCCGGTTGCGCACCAGCAGGGTGAGCTCGAAGCGGCCGAGCGCGGTGATCCGGCCGGCGTTGAGGGTGAGCGTGTTCATCGGGTCCCCGCCATCGTGTCGTCGTCGGTGCGGTCGCCGGCGCTCCGGCGGTTCTGGGCGATCTCCAGGAAGGCCTCCTCCAGGGAGGCGGACCGGGCGTCGAGCCCGGCCAGCTCCACGCCGTTCTCCCGGGCCCAGCCGAGCAGCTCGGTCAGGTCCTCCTGGAGCCGTTCGGTACGGATCTCCACGCGCTGCCCGAAGGCGGCGGCCCGCAGTGCCAGCGGGAGCCGGGCCGCGGGCACCCCGGCGGGCAGGGTGAAGCGGATCCGGGCCGGGCGGGTGGCGGTCACCTCGGCCGGGGTGCCGGACAGCACCAGCTCGCCCTCGTGGAGGATCGCCAGCCGGTCTGCGAGTTCCTCGGCCTCTTCCAGGTAGTGCGTGGTCAGCAGCACCGTGGTGCCCTGCTCCCGCAGTTCGCGCACCAGGGCCCAGGTGTCCCGGCGCCCTTCGGGGTCCATTCCGGTGGTGGGCTCGTCCAGGAAGAGCACCTCGGGCCGGCCGAGCAGGGCCAGCGCCAGGTCCAGGCGCCGCCGCTCACCGCCGGACAGCTGCTTCACGCGTACGGAGGACCGTGCGGCCAGGCCGACCAGCTCCAGCACCTCGGCCGCCGGGCGGGCGCCGGTGGTGACCCCGCCCCACATCCGCACCGTCTCGGTGACCGACAGGTCCGAGGGGAAGCCGCCCTCCTGGAGCATCACCCCGGTGCGCGGCCGGACCTCGGCCCGCCGGGTGAGGGGGTCGAGGCCGAAGACGCGGACCTGCCCGCCGCTCGGCGCGGCGAGTCCCTCCAGCAGCTCGACGGTGGAGGTCTTGCCCGCGCCGTTGGTGCCGAGCAGGGCGAAGATCTCGCCCCGCGCCACGGAGAACGAGACGCCCCGTACGGCCTCGAATCCTCCGGTGTAGCCGCGGCGCAGGTCCCGGGCTTCGATCACGGTGTCAGTCATGGCTCAAGCGTCACGGCGGCCGGGGCGGGTCGGCAGTGCGCGCTGTCACGACCGGCGATGACATTTGTCAGGGAGCCCCGTGGCCGGAGGCGGGGGAAATAAGAAGAAGGCCCCGATCGCAATGATCGGAGCCTTCTTCTTACAGAGCGGACGACGCGACTCGAACGCGCGACATCCACCTTGGCAAGGTGGTGCTCTACCAACTGAGCTACGTCCGCAAGCAGTGCACTGCCGGGGCAGTACGTGCATCACTCTACCCGATCCACCGGAGTGGTCGGAAAGCCATGCAGAGCGGGTGACAGGAATCGCACACTGCGCCTTCCCTCTGGAAGAGGGATGTTCTGCTACTGAACTACACCCGCACGACCTCGGAGGCTCTGACCTGCGGCCTCGCCCCTCGGCGTGATCCACACACTAGCGGACGGATGGGGGGCCTTGGCAAATCGGCCCTCAGTGGGCCGCGTTGTAGGCCTCGTAGATCTTCTTCGGGATGCGGCCCCGCGGCGGCACGTCGTGCTGGTTGGACCGGGCCCAGGCGCGGACGACCGCCGGGTCGGGTGCGACCGAGGTGTGCTTGAAGGTCTTCCCCGAGCGCGACTGGCGGCGCCCGGCGGCCACGAAGGGCGCGAGGCCCTTCCGCAGTTTCTTTGCGTTGGCCGCATTGAGGTCGATCTCGTACGACTTACCGTCCAGGGCGAACATGACCGTTTCCGCCGCTTCTCCGCCGTCGATGTCGTCGGAGAGCGTGACCACTACGCGCTGCGCCACGGATATCGGTCCCTTCGTGCGACGCCGCCACCTGCATGACGTGCGGCGATGTCGCCTGTTCGGATGTTTTGGGGCAATGCAACTTTCGACCGGAATCCCGGTTGATTCCTTTGTACCTCGATTCTCATTGCATTGCGAAGCTCAGTTAATTCTCTCCGCGTGTCCCGCCGCAATGCCGGGTACGTGGTTTTCCTGCGGATTTTGCGAAGCGTTGGTGAAGCCGAAACGGCGCGGTGATCAAGGCCGCCGGATATCTACCCGCGTAGAAATTTCGGCCGGGTACGCTGATGGAACCGCCTTGCACCAACCACCTCATCGGGAGTGCCAGTGGCACGCGTCGTAGTCGACGTCATGCTCAAGCCGGAGATCCTCGACCCCCAGGGCCAGGCGGTGCAGCGTGCACTGCCGCGCCTGGGCTTCGAGGGCATCGCCGACGTCCGTCAGGGGAAGCGCTTCGAACTGGAAGTGGAGGGACCGGTCGACCAGGCCGCCCTCGACCGCATCCACAAGATGGCCGAAACGTTCCTCGCCAACACCGTCATCGAAGACTTCACCGTGAAGGTCGAGGCCTGACGGTGACCACTCGCATCGGAGTCGTCACGTTCCCCGGAACGCTCGACGACCGTGACTCGCTGCGCGCCGTCCGCCTCGCGGGGGCCGAGCCGGTCTCGCTCTGGCACCGCGACAAGGACCTCCACCAGGTCGACGCGGTCGTCCTCGCGGGCGGCTTCTCCTACGGGGACTACCTGCGCGCCGGGGCCATCTCCCGCTTCTCGCCGGTGATGGAGACCATCATCGAGCAGGCCAGGGCCGGCATGCCGGTCCTCGGCATCTGCAACGGCTTCCAGGTCCTCACCGAGGCCCACCTGCTGCCGGGGGCGATGCTCCGCAACAACCACCTGCACTTCATCTGCCGCGACCAGAAGCTGCGGGTGGAGAACGCGGAGACCGCGTGGACCGGCGACTACACCGCCGGCCAGGAGATCTCCGTACCGCTCAAGAACATGGACGGCCGGTACGTCGCCGACGAGCGCACGCTCGACGAACTGGAGGCCGAAGGCCGAGTGGCCTTCCGCTACCTGGACGTGAACCCGAACGGGTCGCTCCGCGACATCGCCGGCATCACCAACGCCGAGGGCAACGTCGTCGGCCTGATGCCGCACCCCGAGCACGCGGTCGAGCCGCTGATCGGGACCGGCCGCACCGACGGCCTCCCGTTCTTCACGTCGGTCCTGAAGAAGCTGGTCAGCGCATGAGCCTCGACACCGTCAAGAACGCCACCGAAACCCCGGACGCCTCCCAGCCCTGGAAGGAGCTCGGCCTCAAGGAGGACGAGTACGCCCGGATCCGGGAGATCCTCGGCCGCCGCCCGACCGGCGCCGAGCTCGCCATGTACTCGGTCATGTGGTCCGAGCACTGCTCGTACAAGAGCAGCAAGGTCCACCTGAAGCAGTTCGGCGAGAAGGTCCCCCAGAACGACGCCATGCTCGTCGGCATCGGTGAGAACGCCGGCGTTGTCGACGTCGGCCAGGGCTACGCGGTCACCTTCAAGGTCGAGTCGCACAACCACCCGAGCTACATCGAGCCCTACCAGGGCGCGGCCACCGGCATCGGCGGCATCGTCCGCGACATCCTCGCCATGGGCGCCCGCCCGGTCGCCGTCGTCGACCCGCTGCGCTTCGGCGCGGCCGACCACCCCGACACCAAGCGCGTCCTGCCGGGCGTCGTCGCGGGCATCGGCGGCTACGGCAACTGCCTGGGCCTGCCCAACATCGGCGGCGAGGTCGTCTTCGACGCCTGCTACCAGGGCAACCCGCTGGTCAACGCCGGCTGCATCGGCGTCATGAAGCACGAGGACATCCACCTCGCCCAGGCCTCCGGCCCCGGCAACAAGGTCATCCTCTACGGCGCCCGCACCGGCGGCGACGGCATCGGCGGCGTCTCGGTCCTCGCGTCCGAGACCTTCGACGACACCAAGCCCACCAAGCGCCCCGCCGTCCAGGTCGGCGACCCCTTCCAGGAGAAGCTCCTCATCGAGTGCACCCTGGAGATCTTCAAGGAGAAGCTGGTCGCGGGCATCCAGGACCTCGGCGGCGCCGGCCTGTCCTGCGCCACCTCCGAGCTGGCCTCCGCGGGCTCCGGCGGCATGCGCGTCGAGCTCGACACCGTCCCGCTGCGGGACGCGACGCTCTCGCCCGAGGAAATCCTCATGAGCGAGTCGCAGGAGCGCATGTGCGCGATCGTCGAGCCGCAGCACGTCGACCGCTTCATGGAGATCTGCGAGAAGTGGGACGTCATCGCCACCGTCATCGGTGAGGTGACCGACGGCGAGCGCCTGGAGATCTTCTGGCACGGCGAGCAGATCGTGGACGTGCCCCCGGGCACCGTCGCCCACGAGGGCCCGGTCTACAACCGCCCCTACGCCCGCCCCGAGTGGCAGGACGCGCTCCAGGCGGACGACGCGGGCAAGCTGCCCCGCCCGCAGACCGCCGAGGAGCTGCGCGCGCAGGTCCTGGCCCTGGTCTCCTCCCCGAACCAGGCCTCGAAGTCCTGGGTCACCGACCAGTACGACCGCTTCGTGCAGGGCAACACCGTGCTGTCGCAGCCCGAGGACGCGGGCATGGTCCGCATCGACGAGGAGTCCAACCTCGGCGTGGCCATGGCCACCGACGGCAACGGCCGCTACGCCAAGCTCGACCCGTACACGGGCGCGCAGCTGGCCCTGGCCGAGGCGTACCGCAACGTCGCCGCGACCGGCGCCAAGCCCCTGGCGATCTCCGACTGCCTGAACTTCGGCTCCCCCGAGGACCCGGGCGTCATGTGGCAGTTCGCCGAGGCCACCCGCGGTCTCGCGGACGGCTGCCTGGAGCTCGGCACCCCGGTGACCGGCGGCAACGTCTCGCTCTACAACCAGACCGGCGACGTCGCGATCCACCCGACCCCGGTCGTGGCCGTGCTCGGCGTGATCGACGACGTCAACCGCCGTACGCCGATGGCGTTCGCGGAGGCCGGCCAGCTGCTCTACCTGCTCGGCGACACCGCCGCCGAGTTCGGCGGCTCGGCCTGGTCCCAGGTCGTCCACGACCACCTCGGCGGCCTGCCGCCGAAGGTGGACCTGGGCCGCGAGAAGCTCCTCGCCGAGATCCTGATCTCCGCCTCGCGCGACGGCATGATCGACGCCGCGCACGACCTGTCCGACGGCGGTGTCATCCAGGCGCTGACCGAGTCCTGCCTCAAGGGCGGCAACGGCGCGCGCGTCGTGGTCCCCGAGGGCCTGGACGCCTTCACGTTCCTCTTCTCCGAGTCCGCGGGTCGCGCCATCGTGGCCGTCCCGCGCAGCGAGGAGCTCCGCTTCACCGACATGTGCGGTGCGCGCGGCCTGCCGGTCGCCCGCATCGGCGTGGTGGACGGCGACGAGATCGAGATCCAGGGCGAGTTCAGCCTGCCCCTGGCCGAACTCCGCGAGGCCCACGAGGCGACGATCCCGGCCCTGCTGGCCTGATCCCGCCGCTTTCGTACGAGCCCCCGGCCTGCCCCACCGGCCGGGGGCTCGGCGGTTTCCGGGGCGCCGCCCCTGTTGGTACGGTCGGCGCCGGAATCGCAGGTGCAAGAGCGGGGGGCGGGGATGTTCGAACCACTGGGGCCGTCCAGGGGCGGGCCGTTGCCCGATCGGGGCCGATGGCGCAATGCGGTCAATTTGCTGCTGTGCACGGCAGGTGTGGGCGGCGTGGTGTTCGGTGGCTGGGCGCTGCACGACACGTACACGACCCACCAGTACGCCAAGGCCTCCCGTGGGCTGATCACCCGGGCGTGCGCCGGGCTGGTGGACGCCGACGCGGTCATGCGCCTGGACGGGGGCACCGACCGGGTGGTGCTCGGTGGCGACGAGCCCCGCACCGTCGACTTCGAGGGGATCCCGGACGGCTGCGTGCTGAGCCGCGTGGAGGAACGCCACGGCCGGGAGGTGCGGATCGGCCAGTTCACCCTCGACATCAAGGGGCTGCCCCAGGAGCGCGTCCTGCACACCGTCGAAGACTTCCCGGACGAGCCCTTCACCACCCTGGGCCTCGGCTCGCAGGGCGACATGACCGCCCGGACCAGGCTTCCGGACCGGATGCCGCTCGGCGACGGCCGGCTCGGTGACTACGGCCCCGACGACGTCACCGTCGTGGCGCGCTGCGAGCAGCCGGCCGAGGCCGCCACCACGACCCTGATCGTGACCGCCACCTCCCCCAGCACCCGGGACGAGGCCGGTGACCGTCCGGTCCTGGCGCGCCTCGCCCGCCAGGCGGCCGTGGGCGCCGCCGCGAAGTACGGCTGCCGGGCGCAGCTCCCCGAACTCCCGGACCGGCTGCCGGCACCCGTCGTCGATCTCGGTCCGGCAGCCGGTGACCGGTCGGACAGCTGCGGCTGGTACGCCGCCCACCTGCGGACGGCGGACGGCGGAACGCTGCCCGACCGGGCGGCCGGAGTGCCCCTCGGCGGAGCCGCCCGCGAGGAGGGCTGCCTGCTCGCCGTGGGTCCCGGGGCGACCCGGCGCATCCATCCGACGCTGGGCAAGGAGCAGCGTGCCCACCTGGACCTGGACGCCGTCCTGCGGATCTCGTCCTGGTGGGTCCGGACCAGGTCCTACTTCGGCGACGACGCGGCCGCGTTCGCGGTCGAGACCCCCGGCAAGCGGATCCCCGACCCGGTGGCCCCCGGCACCGCGGGCCGCCTCGGCGACGTGCTCCACGGCTCGGCGACCTGCCAGGGCCGGCCGGCCACCCTGACGATGACCGTCCCGTACCGCTACCGGTCCGTCCTCGGCACGCGCCTCGACGAGCTGTTCACGGCGTACGCCACCGACGCGGCCGCGCGGCGCGGATGTACCGGCCTCGTGCTCCCGCCGCCCGAGTAGGGTCGGGGCATGCCGCCCGCCAGGAAGAAGCCGCGCGCCTACGACCCCGTGAAGATCCGTGCGGCCGTGACCGCGCAGTTCGCCCATGTCGGGCGAGCCGTAAGGGAGTTGGGGCCCGAGCAGCTGCAGCGCCCCAGCGGGCTCGGGGACTGGACCGTCGCCGACCTCGCCGCACACATCGCGTGGATCGCGGACTCGCTGGCCGCCGGCCTCGCCCGGCCGCCCGCCGCCGTCCCCGAACTGACCGCGACCGAATGGCCCTTCGCCACCGCGTCCCTCGCCGGGAAGATCTCCGAGGCGGCCCGGGAGACCCTCACCGGCGCCCCCCTGCCCGAGCTGTACGAGCGGGCGGCCGGCGCCATGGCCGAGGCGCTCGCGGCGAACCCCGGCGGGCGCGTGCTCCAGCTGTGGATCGGGGACATGACCCTGGCCGACTTCCTGGTCACCCGGACCGTGGAGCTGGTGGTCCACACCGACGACCTGAACCGGGCCGCCGGACTGGACATCCCGATCGAGCGGCAGGCGCTGGCCGCCTGTACGCGGCTGCTCGCCGACTCCCTCGCCCTGAAGGCCCCGGGCGGTTCGGTCGAGGTACGGATCCCGCCCTTCGCTGTGGTCCAGTGCATCGAGGGCCCGCGGCACACCCGGGGCACCCCGCCGAACGTGGTGGAGACCGACCCGCTGACCTGGATCCGGCTCGCGACCGGCCGTACGGCATGGGCCGAGGCGCTCGACGCGGCCCACGTGCGGGCCGGCGGTGAACGGGCCGACCTGTCGGCGCTGCTCCCGCTGATGCGCTGAGCGGGGCGCGGCCGTGGTGGAACCGACCGGAGACCGCGTTCGTCCCAGGGGCATGCGTACCCTCCGGCACGTCTCCATCCCCGCGGGGCTGGCCCTCGTCCTCGCGCTCGCCGCGGCCGGCTGCGGCCGGGCCGAGGAAGGCGCGGGCGCGGTGCTCCCCGATCCCGTGGGCCGCTGGGCCGTCGAGTCCCTGACCACGGGCGGCCGCACCCTGCACGCCCCCGAAGCGGCCCGGCTCGACTTCGGCGACAACCAGGTCAAGGGCAACTACGGCTGCAACGGCTTCACGGCGGCCGTCTCCTTCGCGGGCACCTCCGCGGTGACCGTGACCCCCGGCGCCTCGACCACCATGGCCTGCGCGGACATGGAGTTCGAGACGGCCTTCGCCAAGCTGTTCACCGGGCGCCTGACCATCGACCGGGGGCCCGACCGGCTCACCCTGAAGACCGCCGACGGGAGCACCATCGCCATGACCTCGGCGCCCGCGACCCCCGACGCACCGCTCACCGCGGTCGAATGGACCGTCCAGTCCCTGATCAGCGGCACGTCGGTGTCCTCGCTGCCCGCCGGGGCCGCCGGCACGGCGCGGTTCACCATCGCCGCCGACCTGTCCGTGAGCGGGACCCTCGGCTGCAACCGGTTCAGCGCCCAGGTCACTCGCGACGGCGACCGGCTCACCTTCGGGCCGCTCACCACCACGCGGATGGCGTGCGACGGCCCGGCGGGCGAGGTCGAGGCGAAGCTGACCGACCTGTTCGCGAGCGGACCCCTCGTCTCCGGGATCGAGGGCCGCCGGCTGACCCTCACCGCCGCGGACGGCAAGGGCCTGATCGCCGAGGCGCCGTCCGACGTCGAATAGCGCCGTCCGCGTCCGGGCCGGGGCGTCCGGGGCGGGGCGTCCGGGACGGGGCGTCCGGGACGGGCGGTCGGTGCACGGCCGCCCGTCCCGCCCCGGCCGGCTCACGCCGGGTAGGGCAGCAGGCCCGCGTCCACGGCCTCCCAGGCCGTGCGCAGCTCCGCCAGCCGGGCGGGCTCCACGGTCGCCCTGTCGGCCTGTTCGCGGATGTCCCCGGCCAGGTTGAACAGCTGGTCGCGGCCCGTCTTGCCGCGGTAGTACTTCCAGTCCCCGCGGCGCAGGGCCCGCTCCCCGCGGACCCGCCAGAACAGGTCCCGCTCGGCGGCCTTCTCGCCGCGCAGCAGGTATCCGGCCAGGCTCACGCCGTCCAGCGGGTAGGCCGGGTGCGGGCGCGCACCGGCCACCTCCAGCAGGGTCGCGGTCCAGTCCGGGCTGAACACCGGCACGCGGCTGACCTGGCCGCCGTCCAGCCTCGCGGGCCAGCGCAGGATGTTCGGCACGCGGATGCCGCCCTCCTGGAGCGAGGCCTTGTTGCCCGACAGCGGCCAGTTGTAGGAGAACCGCTCGCCGCCGTTGTCGCTGGAGAACACCACGACGGTGTGCTCTTCCTGGCCGGAGCGCTTCAGGGCCTTCAGCACCTCGCCGACCGACCGGTCGAGGTCCTCGACCATCTCCTTGTACTTCTCGACCGAGCCGCCGTCCTGGTGCCACAGGGCGCGCCCGTCGCCCGCCTTGATGCGCCGGACGATCTCGGCGCTCTCCGCGGTGTCCCCGTCGGCGATCCACGGCCAGTGCGGGGTGGTGAAGTTCAGGTTCAGCAGCCAGGGCTTGCCGTGGTGGTCGCGGGAGACGTACTCGCTCGCCCGCTCGGTGATGATCCGCGTGTAGTAGCGCAGGTCCTTGTACTCGGCGTCGCCCTCGTAGAGGTCGTACTCGCCGCCCAGGCCCAGCTTGGAGTAGTACTCCAGGGCCCCGCCGAAGTTGCCGAAGAACTCGTCCCAGCCGGACTTCGTCGGGCTGTAGTCGGGCAGGTAGCCGGCGTGCCACTTGCCGATGAGCGCGGTCGCGTACCCGGACGCCTTCAGCAGCGAGGCCAGCGTGGGGTGGGTGGGCTCCAGGCCGACGGACTTGTCGGCTATCGGCTCGGCCAGCCCGCCCCTGGTCCGGGCCGGGTAGCGGCCGGTGTAGAGGCTGAACCGGGTCGGCGAGCAGGTGGCGGAGCCCGAGTAGGCGTCGGTGAAGCGGACGCCCTGGCGGGCGAGCCGGTCCAGGTTCGGGGTCTTGATGTGCGGGGAGCCGTACACCGAGAGGTCGGCCCAGCCCAGGTCGTCACCGAGGATGAACAGGATGTTCGGGCGGCGCGACGGACGGACCCGGGAGGCCCGGAAATCCCGCTCGGCGGGACCCGCCTGCGGGCCCTCGGCGGCCTGGGCGGGGGCGGCTCCCAGCCCCGTGGCGGCGGCGGCCGCGGTCACGCCGACGGCGCCTGTGAAGGCGCGCCGGGACAGCTTGTTCTCGTACGAAGACACAGATACTCCAAAGCACGGTCCGCCGGCCGGCTCCGGGCGGGGCGCGGGACGGCGCGCGGCACGGCGGAGCAGGGCGGGGCGGAGCGGAAAAGGGGAAAGCGCAGGAAGAGTTGTGGCTACGCGGAACAGCGACAGATGGCGCTCGCGACACGGACCAGGTCCACGTGCCGGCGCTCGAAGAGGGTGACGGTGCGGTCACCGAGAGGCTGCATGGACCGAGAGCCTGTACGAATGCCTTCGTACATGTCAACAAGGTGATCCGAATACCGAGACGGGGGCGTGCGGTCACCCTCTGTGCTGTGACATTTCCCGGCCGTCCCCAATTCGGACCAGTGGTCGATCTCGCCTACACTCGGAAGCGTGCCTCGTGGTGATGGACGACTCAACCACGACCTGCTCCCCGGCGAAAAGGGCCCCCAGGACGCTTGTGGCGTCTTCGGTGTCTGGGCTCCGGGTGAAGAGGTCGCCAAGCTCACCTACTTCGGACTGTATGCGCTGCAGCACCGTGGACAAGAGTCCGCGGGAATCGCTGTGAGCAACGGTTCCCAGATCCTCGTCTTCAAGGACATGGGCCTCGTTTCCCAGGTCTTCGACGAAACCTCCCTCGGCTCGCTCCAAGGTCATATCGCGGTCGGTCACGCCCGCTATTCGACCACCGGCGCATCCGTGTGGGAGAACGCGCAGCCCACTTTCCGCGCGACCGCCCACGGCTCCCTGGCCCTGGGACACAACGGCAACCTGGTGAACACCGCCGAGCTCGCCGAGATGGTCGCCGACCTCCCTCGTCAGGACGGCCGTGCCACCCAGGTGGCCGCCACCAACGACACCGACCTGGTCACGGCCCTGCTGGCGGGCCAGGTGGACGCGGACGGCAAGCCGCTGACCATCGAGGAGTCCGCCCGCGTGGTGCTCCCGAAGGTCAAGGGCGCCTTCTCGCTGGTGTTCATGGACGAGGGGACCCTCTACACCGCCCGTGACCCGCAGGGCATCCGCCCGCTGGTCCTCGGCCGCCTGGAGCGCGGCTGGGTGGTCGCGAGCGAGACCGCCGCCCTCGACATCTGCGGCGCCAGCTTCGTCCGCGAGGTCGAGCCGGGTGAACTCGTCGCCATCGACGAGAACGGTCTGCGCACCTCCCGATTCGCGGAAGCGAAGCCCAAGGGCTGTGTCTTCGAGTACGTCTACCTGGCGCGCCCGGACACCGACATCGCCGGCCGCAACGTCTACCTCTCGCGTGTCGAGATGGGCCGGCGCCTGGCGAAGGAAGCCCCGGTCGACGCCGACCTGGTGATAGCGACGCCGGAATCCGGTACGCCCGCCGCGGTCGGATACGCCGAGGCCAGCGGGATTCCGTACGGCTCGGGCCTGGTCAAGAACGCCTACGTCGGCCGGACCTTCATCCAGCCCTCGCAGACGATCCGCCAGCTCGGCATCCGCCTGAAGCTCAACCCCCTCAAGGAAGTCATCCGGGGCAAGCGCCTGGTGGTCGTGGACGACTCGATCGTCCGCGGCAACACCCAGCGCGCCCTGGTCAAGATGCTCCGCGAGGCCGGCGCGGCCGAGGTCCACATCCGGATCTCCTCGCCGCCGGTGAAGTGGCCGTGCTTCTTCGGCATCGACTTCGCCACCCGGGCCGAGCTCATCGCCAACGGCATGACGGTCGACGAGATCGCCACGTCGCTGGGTGCGGACTCCCTCTCGTACATCTCGCTCGACTCGATGATCGAGGCGACGACGATCCAGAAGCCCAACCTCTGCCGCGCCTGCTTCGACGGCGAGTACCCGATGGAGCTCCCGGACCCGCAGCTCCTCGGCAAGCAGCTCCTGGAGACCGAGCTGGCCGGCGGCACGGACGCCGCCGACGCGCTCCGCCGCCCGTAGGTTCCCGGCTCGACCTGCGCGGGGCCCTGTCTTTCAGGCTTTTCCCAGGGCCCCGCACCAACCGCAGTAACGACACGAAAGCTCTCTCCTGTCATGACAGAGAAGACCACCGGTGCCAGCTACGCAGCCGCGGGCGTCGACATCGAAGCGGGAGACCGCGCCGTCGAGCTGATGAAGGAGTGGGTGAAGAAGACGCAGCGCCCCGAGGTCCTCGGCGGCCTCGGCGGTTTCGCCGGCCTCTTCGACGCCTCCGCCCTCAAGCGGTACGAGCGCCCGCTGCTCGCCTCGGCCACCGACGGGGTCGGCACCAAGGTGGACATCGCCCGCCAGATGGGTGTGTACGACACCATCGGCCACGACCTGGTCGCGATGGTCATGGACGACATCGTCGTCTGCGGCGCCGAGCCGCTCTTCATGACCGACTACATCTGCGTCGGCAAGGTGCACCCCGAGCGTGTCGCGGCCATCGTCAAGGGCATCGCCGAGGGCTGTGTCCTCGCCGGCTGCGCCCTGGTGGGCGGCGAGACCGCCGAGCACCCCGGCCTGCTGGGCCCGGACGACTTCGACGTGGCGGGAGCCGGCACGGGTGTCGTCGAGTACGACCGCCTGCTCGGCGCGGATCGTATCCGTACGGGGGACGCCGTCATCGCGATGGCTTCGTCCGGCCTTCACTCGAACGGGTACTCGCTGGTCCGCCACGTCCTCTTCGACCGCGCCGGGATGTCCCTCGACAGCCACGTCGAGGAGCTCGGCCGGACCCTCGGCGAGGAGCTCCTGGAGCCCACCAAGATCTACTCGCTGGACTGCATGGCCCTCACCCGGACGGCCGAGGTGCACGCCTACTCGCACATCACCGGCGGCGGTCTCGCGGCCAACCTGGCCCGGGTGATCCCGGACCACCTGCACGCCGCGGTCGACCGTTCGACCTGGACCCCCGGCGCGGTCTTCGACCTGGTCGGCAAGGCCGGGCAGGTGGAGCAGCTGGAGCTGGAGAAGACCCTCAACATGGGCGTCGGCATGATGGCCGTCGTGCCCGCCGAGTCGGTGGACGTGGCGCTGACCGCGCTGGCCGACCGGGGCGTCGACGCCTGGGTCGCTGGCGAGATCCTGGACCGCGGCGACCGCACCGAGGGCGCGACCCTCACCGGTTCCTACGCGAGCTGAGCAGCACTGAAACCCGGCCCGGGGCTATGCCCTGGACCGGGTTTCAGTCTTTGATGTGCCGTGCAGACGCCTCAGGGCGTCAAGCGCCGCGACGCTGTGCCGACGGACCGGACTCGTCGTCCTCGTCGTCGTCATCGCTGTTGTAGAGGTCCGCGTACCGAGCGTACGGGTCGTCCTCGTCCAGCTCGTCGTCGTCTACCTCGACCGGCTCGCTGACAGGCAGCGGTTCCGCGGTCGATGCGCCCAGCTCGTTGGCCAGACGCGACAAGTCAGTCCCGCCGCTGCTGTACTTCAGCTGGCGGGCGACCTTCGTCTGCTTGGCCTTTGCCCGGCCGCGCCCCATGGCTCGACCCCCTCGGTGACGGGGCTCGACGGCCCCAGAGTCTGACACGCGTTCATGGTTCGGAGCGGGCTCTCCGTGGAGAGACCGTCCGTAGGGGTTTAACGGTACCTGCTTCCGCGGCCATACGGTACGCCGCCCGCATGACGCGCCCCGGTGCAGAACCAACAAGGCGCCCCGTCCTCGCTGGTCAGCTGCGATTTTAACCCTTTCCTGGCGGGCGACCCGCCGAAGTGCAGTGAGTTCCGTCTCGCCGCACCCCGGCGGGCCCCCCGACGGGCCCTTAGGAGGCCGTGACCGGGAGGGTCCGGCGGCCGTCCGCCATGCGCTGCTCGGCGATCCGGTCGGCCGCGGCGGCCGGCGGAATGCCGTCCGCCTTCGCACGAGCGAAGATCTCCAGCGTGGTGTCGAAGATCTTCGTGGCCTGCACCTTGCACCGGTCGAAGTCGAAGCCGTGCAGCTCGTCGGCGACCTGGATGACCCCGCCCGCGTTGACCACGTAGTCCGGGGCGTAGAGGATGCCGCGGTCCGCGAGGTCCTTCTCGATGCCCGGGTGGGCGAGCTGGTTGTTGGCCGCGCCGCACACGATGGTGGCGGTGAGGGCCGGGACCGTCTCGTCGTTCAGGGCGCCGCCGAGCGCGCACGGGGCGTAGATGTCGAGGCCCTCGACACGGATCAGGGCGTCCGTGTCGGCGACCGCGGTGACCTTGCCCGGGTGCTTGTCGAGGATGCGCTGCACCGACTCCTGGCGGACGTCGGTGATGACGACCTCGGCGCCGTCCTCGAGCAGGTGCTCCACCAGGTAGTGGCCGACCTTGCCGACGCCCGCGACGCCGACCTTGCGGCCGCGCAGGGTCGGGTCGCCCCACAGGTGCTGCGCGCTGGCGCGCATGCCCTGGAAGACGCCGTAGGCGGTGAGCACCGAGGAGTCGCCGGCTCCGCCGTTCTCGGGGGAGCGGCCGGTGGCCCAGCGGGTCTCACGGGCGACGACGTCCATGTCGGCGACGAAGGTGCCGACGTCGCAGGCGGTCACGTAGCGGCCGCCGAGGGACTCCACGAAACGGCCGTAGGCCTCCAGGAGTTCCTCGGTCTTGATGACGTCGGGGTCACCGATGATCACGGCCTTGCCGCCGCCGAGGCCGAGACCGGCCATGGCGTTCTTGTAGGACATGCCGCGCGAGAGGTTGAGCGCGTCGCGCACGGCCTCCTCGTCGGAGGCGTAGGCGTGGAAACGCGTACCACCGAGGGCGGGGCCCAGGGCGGTGGAGTGGATCGCGATGACGGCTTTCAGGCCGGTGGCTCGGTCCTGGCACAGCACGACTTGCTCGTGGCCGCCCTGCTCCGTGCGGAACAGGGTGTGCAGGACGCCGTCGGTCATTTCGGTCACGGTGGTGACTCCCATGGAAGAGATGCGGCGGGAAGACGCCCCCCTGCGGGTGGGGGAGGACGTGCTGGGAGCAGAGTAAGACCTGTGGGCCGGATGGGGGTGTCCTGTCCGGGGATCGAAACACTCCTGGAGTACGGGAGGCGGTCCGGGCCCGGCGACAGGCGGGCCGGAGGTGAAGCGGGCCCCGGAAGAGGGGAGTACGAGAGGGTGACCGAATCCCCCGATCCCCTGCTGCCCTCCGCGCGCTCGGCGCCGGCCGTCCCGTACGCCTCCTACCTGCGCGTCTACGAACCCCTGGCCGCCTTCGCGGAGCCGGAGCGCACGCACTGGGCGGAGTACGCCCGGCGCGGGACGGCCCCGACCGCCCAGGACGAACTGCGCCGGTCGCTGGCGGACTTGGTGCGGGTCCCGCTGGTGGGGGTGCCGGAGCACGAGAGTGCCGACGCCTTCACCGCGGAGGTCGACGGGGTGCTGCTGGTCTGCCCGTGGCGCACCCGGCTGCGCGGTTGGCTGGCGCTGGAGGAGCTGGTCGACCAGTTCCCGCTGCCGGTGCTGGACGCGGCGCTCCCGCCGGTGGCGCGCCGGCGGGCGGCCGAGGAGTACGAGCGCTGGCGCGAGCGGAACCCGGACGCGCGCCCGTGGATCCGTACGGGGGTGTGGCAGATCCCGCTGCGCTGGTTCGTGCTGGTCGCGGACGAGGAGCGGGAGTACGTGCCGGGGGAGCGGCTGCGCTACCGGACGCCGATGGTGCAGGCGCGCCGGCGCCTCGCCCGGGCCCTGCGCACGCTGCGCGCCGCGGAGGGGTACGGGATGCTCGCCGAGGGGCTGGTCGAGGTGGGGAGCTGGCTGGAGGAGTTCCATCCGCGCTCGATGGTCGAGCTGGACTACGGCGGGCTGGTGCACGCCCTGTCGGCGGACCGGCTCGCGGCCGACCGCTCGGCGGGGGACCTCGCGGCGGGTATCGCGGCCCTGCGGGCGGGGGACGCCGAGGGTGCGGAGGAGGTCTACTGGGGGCTCGCGGAGCGGTGGCGGGCGGTCCGGGAGCGACTTTTTGCGAATTAGGCCGAAAGTCGCCGGTGTGGCTGGTTTCACCTTTCGGAGGTCCGTACGTACCGCCGCGTATCGGTCGTTCGGTCAAAACTGGCTGATCAGAGCCCTGATCGTGGCATTTGGGACGTAGTGCCAGGACCTACGTCCCGATACGGGCCATTGGCCCAAGCGTGACGGACCGCACTAACCACACCCTTGCGCCCTTCCCCTACCCTCGTGCCAAAATAGGACAAGGAGTCCGGGGAGGGTTCCTTCCGCCCAACTAAGGGCGGAATGCTCGGCATTGCACTCTACGGGGGGTCTGACGACTCCTGATCGCTCTGTGACTGATCGTCACAGTGGGGTGACTGTCCGTTATGGGACGGTCCATCGGGCTTCCGCCGCTGATGAACACCTCGGAGGGCAATTCCGTCGGTTTGGCCGTCGCGGCTGGACGGATGGTGTAGTTGTAGTGCCGAGGACAAGCCGTTCGTCCTATAACCGACTCGGCCCGCGTATGTCCATTTCGGGCAACGCGGGCCAAGGTGCAGAATTTAGAGGAAAGAACCGAGATGGTTCGGTTCTCCCGAGGAGGCCGCTCATGACCGCTCGCACCCCTGATGCCGAGCCGCTGCTGACCCCGGCTGAGGTTGCCACGATGTTCCGCGTGGACCCGAAGACGGTCACCCGCTGGGCCAAGGCTGGCAAGCTCACGTCCATCCGCACCCTGGGTGGACACCGCCGGTACCGCGAGGCCGAGGTCCGCGCACTGCTGGCGGGAATTCCGCAGCAGCGCAGCGAGGCCTGAGGTCGCGTTAACACCCCGCTTTAAACGGGTTTCTATCGGGTCCCCCAATCCGATGAAAACCCACATGGCTTCATACGACCCGACCTGCCCCAACAGGTTCTCCGGTCGTTCGATCGCGCTGGACTCCGCCGGGTCCAGCGCGATCTTTTTTATGCCCAGGTCAGGGGGGTGCCGAAAGCCCGCCGGGATGCCTGGCGGGGTAGGTACCATTGCACATATTAAATCGAGCCGGCGTATGGATGCGATAAATGTGTGAGTCCGAAAAACTCATGCGGTGACACCCGTCACAGATGATCACTCTTGTATATCCGGCAATGCACCCCGTAATGGGGAAGTGCGTCGCGGTGACCATCATGCGAACGGGGGATTCTCCGCCGAAGGGACGATGCGCGTACGCGGTCGGGCCGGCGCTCGGCAGGCAGGAGTCGTCGTGGCCGCGGAGCGGCCGTCGTGCGGGCTGAGGGAAGCCGCGGGAAGCCACGGCGAGCCGCGCGGAGAGAGCGGCGGGAAAAGGCCGCGGGAGGCGTCCGTCGGCGGTCGTGGGCCCCGCCTCCCCAACCCGGCCCGGGCGGACGTGTCCGCCAACGCGTCAGGGCCCGTATCCCCGGGGGGATACGGGCCCTGACGTTGTTGCGATCCTGACGGGACTTGAACCCGCGACCTCCACCTTGACAGGGTGGCGAGCTAACCAACTGCTCCACAGGACCTTGATTCGCGGCCACTCGGCGGCGGCTGCGAATCAGACTGTACAGCAGCTCAGGGGGTGCGGTCGAACCGATCAGGGGGCGGCCGCGTCCACCGCCTTGACGATCCGCTTGTCGGAGATCGGGTACGCCGTGCCGAGCGCGTGCGCGAAGTAGCTGACGCGCAGCTCCTCGATCATCCAGCGGATGTCGGTGACGGTGGCCGGGACGGGCCGCCCCTTCGGCAACTGCTCCAGCAGCCAGGCGTACTCGTCCTGCATCTCGTGGACCTTCTCCATGCGCGTGGTGTCGCGCTGGACGCCCGTGGGCATCTGCTGGAGCCGCCGGTCCGCCGCCACGAGGTAGCGCATCAGGTCCGGCAGCCTGCGCAGCCCGGTGAGCGTCACGAAGCCGGCCGGCACCAGGGCCGCCAGCTGCGTCCTGACGTCCTGGATGTTCGCGACCAGCGCGAGGCTGGAGGTGGCCTTCAGGCGGCGCTCACAGGCCTGCCAGGCGGCCAGCACCTGCTGCACCTGGTTGACCGCCCGCACGGTCGTGTCCACCAGGTCCGCGCGGACGGCCTCGTAGAGCTTGCGGAAGCCCGCCTCGTCCCACGCCGGGCCGCCGTGGTCGGCGATGAGCTTGTCGGCCGCCGCGGTCGCGCAGTCGTCGAACAGCGCCTGGATGGAGCCGTGCGGGTTCCTGGACAGGGCCAGCTTCTGCTGGTTGGTGAGGTGGTCCGAGGCGAACTTCGCCGGGTTCACCGGGATGTTCAGCAGGATGAGCCGGCGGGTGCCCAGCCACATCGCCTGCTGCTGTTCGGCCTCGGTGTCGAAGAGCCGTACGGAGACCGTTCCCCCGTCGTCGACCAGCGCCGGGTACGCCTTCACCGGCTGGCCCGCACGCCGGGTCTCGAAGACCTTGGTCAGGGTGCCGATCGTCCAGTCGGTCAGCCCGGTGCGCTCCACCGACTCCCCGCCCGCCCGCTCGGCGGTGGCCGCGGCGGCCTTGGAGAGGGCCTGGCGGGCCTTCGGCTTCAGCCTGAGCCGCAGGGCCTCCAGGTCCTTGTCCTCGGCGACCTTGCGGCGCCGCTCGTCGACGATCCGGAAGGTGATCTTCAGGTGGTCGGGGATCCGGGTCAGGTCGAAGTCCTCGGCCGTGACCGGCACCCCGACCATCCGCTGGAGCTCGCGCGCCAGGGTGACCGGCAGCGGCTCCTGCAGCGGCACGGCCGTGTCCAGGAAGCGGCCCGCGTAGTTCGGCGCGGGTACGTAGTGCCGGCGGACGGGCTTGGGCAGCGAGCGGATCAGCTCGGTGACGACCTCCTCGCGCAGGCCCGGGATCTGCCAGTCGAAGCCCTCGTCGGTGACCTGGTTCAGCACCTGCAGCGGGATGTGGACGGTCACGCCGTCCGCGTCCGCGCCCGGCTCGAACTGGTAGGTCACCCGGAACTTCAGCTGCCCCTGCCGCCAGGAGTCCGGATAGTCGGCCTTGGTGACCCCGGCCGCCTTCTCCGTGAGCAGCATCTCCCGCTCGAAGTCGAGCAGTTCCGGCTCGTCGCGCTTCTTGTGCTTCCACCACGAGTCGAAGTGCGCCCCGGACACCACGTGCTCGGGGATCCGCTGGTCGTAGAAGTCGAAGAGGGTCTCGTCGTCCACCACGATGTCGCGGCGCCGGGCCCGGTTCTCCAGCTCCTCCACCTCGGTGAGGAGCTTGCGGTTGTCGGCGTAGAACTTGTGGTGGGTCCGCCAGTCGCCCTCGACCAGCGCGTTGCGGATGAACAGCTCGCGCGAGACCTCGGGGTCGATCCGGCCGTAGTTGATCTTCCGCTGGGCGACGATCGGCACGCCGTACAGCGTCACCTTCTCGTACGCCATCACGGCCGCCTGGTCCTTCTCCCAGTGCGGCTCGCTGTAGGTGCGCTTGATCAGGTGCTGCGCCAGCGGCTCCACCCACTCGGGCTCCACCTTGGCGTTCACCCGGGCCCACAGCCGCGAGGTCTCCACCAGCTCGGCCGACATCACGAACTTCGGCTGCTTCTTGAACAGCGACGAGCCCGGGAAGATCGCGAACTTGGCGCTGCGCGCACCGAGGTACTCGTTCTTGTCGGTGTCCTTGAGCCCGATGTGCGAGAGCAGGCCGGCCAGCAGCGAGACGTGGACGACCTGCTCGGGGGCGTCCGCCTCGTTGACGTGGATGCCCATGCTCTTGGCGACCGTGCGCAGCTGCGAGTAGATGTCCTGCCACTCGCGGATCCGCAGGAAGTTCAGGTACTCCTGCTTGCACATCCGGCGGAAGGACGAGGAGCCGCGCTCCTTCTGCTGCTCCCGGACGTAGCGCCACATGTTCAGGAACGAGAGGAAGTCGCTGGTCTCGTCCTTGAAGCGGGCGTGGTTCTGGTCGGCCTGGGTCTGCTTGTCCGACGGCCGCTCGCGCGGGTCCTGGATGGACAGGGCAGCCGCGATGACCATGACCTCGCGGACGCAGTTGTTCTTGTCGGCCTCGATGACCATGCGGGCCAGCCGCGGGTCGACGGGCAGCTGGGACAGCTTGCGGCCCATCTGCGTCAGGCGCCTCGACGGGTCCTTCTCGGCCGGGTCCAGCGCCCCGAGCTCCTGCAGGAGCTGCACGCCGTCGCGGATGTTGCGGTGGTCCGGCGGGTCGATGAAGGGGAACTTCTCGATCTCGCCGAGGCCGGCGGCGGTCATCTGGAGGATGACGGAGGCCAGGTTCGTGCGCAGGATCTCGGCGTCGGTGAACTCGGGACGGGCGTTGAAGTCGTCCTCGGAGTACAGCCGGATGCAGATGCCGTCGCTGGTACGGCCGCAGCGGCCCTTGCGCTGGTTGGCGCTGGCCTGCGAGATCCGCTCGATCGGCAGGCGCTGCACCTTGGTGCGGTGGCTGTAGCGGGAGATCCGGGCCGTGCCCGGGTCGATCACGTACTTGATGCCGGGGACGGTGAGCGAGGTCTCGGCGACGTTCGTGGCCAGGACGATCCGGCGGCCCGTGTGCTGCTGGAAGACCCGGTGCTGCTCGGCGTGCGAGAGGCGGGCGTAGAGGGGGAGGACCTCGGTGAAGCGCAGCTTCTTCTTGATGAGCGCGTCCGCGGTGTCGCGGATCTCGCGCTCGCCGGACAGGAAGACCAGGATGTCGCCGGCGCCCTCGGCCTGGAGCTCGTCCACGGCGTCGCAGATCGCGGTGATCTGGTCCCGGTCGGACTCCTCGGAATCCTCTTCGAGGAGCGGCCGGTAGCGGACCTCCACCGGGTACGTGCGGCCGCTGACCTCGACGATCGGGGCATCGCCGAAGTGGCGGGAGAAGCGCTCCGGGTCGATCGTCGCCGAGGTGATGACGACCTTCAGGTCGGGCCGCTTGGGCAGCAGCGTCGCCAGGTAGCCGAGCAGGAAGTCGATGTTCAGGGAACGCTCGTGGGCCTCGTCGATGATGATCGTGTCGTAGGCGCGCAGCTCGCGGTCCGTCTGGATCTCGGCGAGCAGGATGCCGTCCGTCATCAGCTTCACGAAGGTCGCGTCCTGGTCCACCTGGTCGGTGAACCGGACCTTCCAGCCGACGGTCTGCCCGATCTCGGACTTCAGCTCCTCGGCGATGCGTTCCGCGACCGTGCGGGCGGCGATCCGGCGGGGCTGGGTGTGCCCGATCATGCCCCGGACGCCACGGCCCAGCTCCATGCAGATCTTGGGGATCTGCGTGGTCTTGCCGGAGCCGGTCTCGCCCGCGACGATCACGACCTGGTGGTCGCGTATCGCCTCGGCGATCTCGTCCTTCTTCTGGCTGACGGGCAGGTTCTCGGGATACGTGACCTCCGGCATCCGCGAGGCACGGCCGGCCAGTCGCTCGGCGGCCTTCGCGGCCTCCGTGGCGATCTCGTCGAGCACGGCCTGCTTGGCCTCGGGCTTGCGGATGCGGCGGGCGCCTTCGAGGCGGCGGCCGAGGCGGTGCGCGTCACGGAGGGAGATCTCACCGAGAAGCGTCTGCAGGGCGGCGAAGGAAGTAGACATACCTGATCGAGGATCTCACCTGGGCCCTCCGGGTGGCGAACGCATTTGTCGGGTGGACCCGTACCATTTCGGGACGAGTCCCTCGGCCGTACGAATGAGAGGCAGCCCACCTTGTCCCGCCCCCGCCTCTTCGGCTGCGCCGTGCTCGCGGTCCTGGCGGTGCTGCTGGGCGGGACGGCCCCCGCCGCTGGCGGACCGTTCCTGCCGGATTCCGCGCCGGCCGGCCTGGCCGCGGCCCCGGCGGCTGCCGGGGACCCCCGGGCGGAACCGCTCCCCGGGCTCCCGGACCGGCCCCACGCGGCCCCGGCCCTGCACGGCGGCGGCCCCTCCTGCGCCCCCGCACCCCCCGAACACGGCGGGACCCCCGCCGCCCCGACGCGCGCCGGGGGCGAGCACGCGCAGGTCCCGCCGGCCCGGCCGGTGCCCGCGGACGCCCGGCCGCACGCGTCGCCGCCCGTACGGGTCCTCGTACGCGGTCCCGACCGGCCGGCGCCCGGCCCGGTGGAGCTGTCCGTGATGCGGCTCTAGGAGCACCGGTTTCCCCCGGTCCACCTCACCACCGCATCGCTGGAGCACCCGTATGTCCTCGTCCAAGACCCATCCCAAGCCCAAGGCCGCCCCCAAGGCGAAGTCCGCCGCGAAGCCCCTGCTGATCTGCGCGGGGGTCGCCCTGGCCGCCGTCACCCTCGGCCTCGTCTCCTGGCAGGCCACAGCCCCCGCCGACAAGGACTCTGGCTCCGCCGGCTCCGCGCCCGCCGCCGCGCCCCGCAACGACACCTCCGCCGCGCTGCAGGCCCTGGCCCGCCGGGAGGCCGGCGACAAGCTCGCCGTCGGCCGCGCGGACGCGCCCGTCGTGCTCATCGAGTACTCCGACTTCAAGTGCGGCTACTGCGGCAAGTTCGCCCGGGACACCGAGCCGGAGCTGGTGAAGAAGTACGTCGACAACGGCACCTTGCGCATCGAGTGGCGCAACTTCCCGATCTTCGGCGCCGAATCGGAGGCCGCCGCCAAGGCGGCCTGGGCCGCCGGGCAGCAGGACCGGTTCGCCGCCTTCCACGCGGCCGCGTACGCCGACGGCTCCAAGGAGAAGGGCTTCGCCGAGCCGCGGCTCCTGGAGCTGGCCCGCGAGGCCGGGGTCCCCGACATCGAGCGCTTCAAGGCCGACATGGCCGGCGAGCAGGCCGTGGCGGCCCTGAAGAAGGACCAGGAGGAGGGCTACCGCATCGGCGTCACCTCCACCCCGTCCTTCCTGGTCAACGGCAAGCCGATCGCCGGGGCCCAGCCGCTCGGCGCCTTCACCGCCGCCATCGCGCAGGCCGAGGCGGCGGCGAAGCAGTGACCGAGATCGGATACCTGGCCGCCCTGCTGGGCGGCCTCCTCGCGCTGCTCAGCCCGTGCAGCGCGCTGCTCCTGCCGGCCTTCTTCGCGTACTCGATCGACTCCGCCTCACGCCTCCTGGCCCGTACCGGCATCTTCTATGCGGGCCTCGCGAGCACCCTCGTACCGCTGGGGGCGGCCGGCTCGTACGCCGGGCGGTTCTTCCACGGCAACCGCGACCAGCTGGTCCTCGCCGGCGGGTGGCTGATCATCGTCCTAGGAGTGGCGCAGATCCTGGGCCTGGGCTTCGCCTCGAAGCGGATCTCGGAGCTGTCCGGGAGGATCCGGCCGACCACCGCCGTGTCCGTGTACGCCCTCGGCGCGGTGTACGGGCTGGCCGGTTTCTGCGCCGGCCCGATCCTGGGCAGCGTCCTGACGGTCGCGGCGGTCAGCGGCAGCCCGGTCTACGGCGGCCTGCTGCTGGCGGTCTACGCGCTGGGGATGGCCGTGCCGCTCTTCGTGATGGCCCTGCTGTGGGAGCGGTTCGAGCTGGGCCGGCGGCGCTGGCTGCGCGGCCGGGCCTTCCGCGTGGGCCGCCGGGAGCTGCACACGACCTCGCTGCTGTCCGGGCTGTTCTTCATCACCCTGGGGGTGCTGTTCCTCGTCTACGACGGGGCGAGCGCGCTGCCGGGGCTGCTGGACGTGGACGACTCGTTCGCGGTGGAGCAGCGGGTGCGGTCGCTGGCGGACGCGGTCCCGGACTGGGCGCTGCTCGGGCTGGTCGCCGTAGGGGCGGCGGTCTTCGGCCTGGTGCAGTGGCGCCGCCGGGCGCGGACGGAGGGGGCGCCGGAGTAACCACAGAAGGCCCCGTCCGATGGACGGGGCCTTCCTGGTGGTGGCTGGGGCCGGGGTCGAACCGGCGACCTATCGCTTTTCAGGCGATCGCTCGTACCAACTGAGCTACCCAGCCACGAGACCGTTTCCGGCCTCAGCGATCCTGACGGGACTTGAACCCGCGACCTCCACCTTGACAGGGTGGCGAGCTAACCAACTGCTCCACAGGACCTTGCAGTGTGCGAGACAAAGTCTTGCACACGGTAATGCGTACCCCCAACGGGATTCGAACCCGTGCTACCGCCTTGAAAGGGCGGCGTCCTGGGCCACTAGACGATGAGGGCTAAAGGCCCGCCTGGGCGCTTTCCAGCGCGTCGGGGACGTGAGAAGCATATGGGATCCGGGGAGCTATCGCCAAAACGGTTTCCCCCGGAGGGACAATGGCCCGGTGCTGGAGATGACGCGCGAGGAGTTCGAAGAGCTTGTCGCAGAGGCCCTGGACCGGATCCCGCCGGAGCTGACGCGGCTGATGGACAACGTGGCGGTGTTCGTCGAGGACGAGCCGCCCGCCGACGATCCGGAGCTGCTGGGGCTCTACGAGGGGACCCCGCTGACGGACCGCGGCGAGTGGTACGCCGGGGTGCTGCCGGACCGGATCACCATCTACCGCAATCCCACGTTGCGGATGTGCGAGGACCGGGAGAGCGTGGTCGCGGAGACGGAGGTCACCGTGGTGCACGAGATCGCCCACCACTTCGGGATCGACGACGAGCGGCTGCACGCGCTGGGGTACGGGTGAGCCGTAGGCGCTCCCGACCCGGCCCCGGTGCCGAGGCGATCGACCCGGACGTCGACCTGCACGTGCCCGCGCAGCGGGCCGAGCCGCAGGGCCGGGTGCTCGCGGCGGTGGCCGCCGGCGGTGCGGTCGGGGCCTCGGCCCGGTACGGGATCTCCCTGCTCTGGCCGGCCGCGCCCGGGGCGTTCCCGTGGGCGACCCTGTGGATCAACGCCTCCGGGTGCGCGCTGATCGGCGTACTCATGGTGCTGATCAGCGAGGGCGGGCGGTCGGCGCCGCATCCGCTGCTGCGGCCCTTCGCCGGGGTCGGCGTGCTCGGCGGCTTCACCACCTTCTCCACCTACGCGATGGACTTCTCGCGGCTCCTGGACGAGGGGGAGGCGCGGTCCGCGCTGGCGTACGCGGGGCTCACGGTGGTGGCCGCCCTGGGCGCGGTGTGGGCGGCGGCCTCGGTGACCCGGCTCGCCGTCCGGGGCCGGGGACCGGGCCGCGAGGCGGGGCCCGGGACGGGCCGGGTGGTCCGGTGAACTGGCTGTTCGTGGTGGCGGGCGCGGTCGTCGGTGCGCCGCTGCGCTATCTGACGGACCGTGCGGTGCAGCGGCGCCACGATTCCGTCTTCCCCTGGGGGACCTTCGTCGTGAACGCGGCCGCCTGCCTGGTGCTGGGGGTGCTGACCGGCGCGGCGCGGGCCGGGGCCGCCTCCCCGTGGGTGGTGCTGCTGCTGGGGCCCGGGCTGTGCGGGGCGCTGAGCACGTACTCGACCTTCTCGTACGAGACGCTGCGGCTGGCCGAGCGCGGGTGGGGCTTCCTGGCGGCGGCGAACGTCGCGATGTCGGTGCTGGTCGGGCTGGGCGCGGTGCACCTCGGCTCGCAGGTGGCGCGACAACTGTTCGCCTGAGGGCGTGTCCCTTACGGGGCAAAGGGAGTTGGGCACATCGACCCGCTCCTGCGGGCCTCTCGTCCCCAGGCTCCGGAGGTGCCCCCGTGCGCCAGTTGTCCGCTTCCCTCCGACTGGCCGTCACCGCTCTCGCGGTCGCGGCGACGGCCGGCTGCATGAGTGTCGGTGAGGACGCGGCGAAGCCAGGGCCCTCCGCCGCGGCGGACCGGCGCGCCGGCTCCGGGGCGGATGCGGGTGCCGCCTCCGGGCGGGGCTCCGGGATCCGCGGCAACGGGCACGGCGCCAAGGAGGGTGCGGAGGGCCAGGACGGCAAGCACAAGGAGGACGGCAAGGCCTCCGGCGCGACCGGGGCCTCCCCCAGCCCGGGTGCGCCGAGCGGGGCGCCGGGCGTGCCCGCGCCGTCGGCGGGACCGGGCGGCGGCGCCGGCGGGCAGGGCCCCCAGGAGCCGTCCACGGGCGGTTCCGGCGGTTCGGGTTCCGGCGGTCCGGGCGGGCCGGGCGGCGGCCAGCAGTCGGCGAGCCCGACGCCGGCGCCCCCGATTCCGACGCCCCCTGTGACGGAACCCACTCCGATTCCGTCGAGCCCGCAGCCGGAGCCCACCACCCAGCCGGCGCCCCAGGCGTAGGGGCGGCGGCACCCGTCAGCGGCTCCAGGAGGTGTGGGCGCGCCTTCCCGATGCGGGCATTTGTGCAGGTCAGGGGCGATTCCGCCGGAGCGACTTGCCAGACCCGGGGGAGGGTGCGTATGGTTATAGATCGTTTGATCCCATTGCCCGGCGCCGAATCCGAAGAGCGCCGCGTGGCGCGTACTCTCCCTAGCCGTGGCTGACCGCATTGAGGCGGTCGATTTGCGATTCACGGAGTTTGGGCGCGTGCCGAGACTCCGGAAGGTTTCGCATTTCGCATGTCCATTTCCAGTTCTGACCGTTCCGTCATGCCCGAGAACGACTCCAACGAGCTCATCGACGCCGAGGCCCTCGTCGTCACCGAGGCCATCGAGGCCGCGGAGGCCGAAGGAATCATCGAGGCCCTCGAGGCGGACGTGAACGGCGAGTCCTTCGAGGACTCCACCGACGACTTCGACGCCGATGCAGACGCTGACGCCGACGCTGACGCCGAGCCCACGATCACCTTCGGTGACCTGGGTCTGCCCGAGGGCATCGTGCGCAAGCTCGCCCAGAACGGCGTCACCACGCCCTTCCCGATCCAGGCCGCGACCATCCCGGACGCCCTGTCCGGCAAGGACATCCTCGGCCGCGGCCGCACCGGCTCCGGCAAGACCCTCTCCTTCGGTCTGCCGACCCTGGCCACGCTGGCCGGCGGCCACACCGAGAAGAAGAAGCCCCGCGCGATCATCCTCACGCCGACCCGTGAGCTCGCGATGCAGGTCGCGGACGCCCTCCAGCCGTACGGCGACGTCCTCGGCCTGAAGATGAAGGTCGTCTGCGGCGGTACCTCCATGAGCAACCAGATCTACGCTCTGGAGCGCGGCGTCGACATCCTCGTCGCCACCCCGGGCCGACTGCGCGACATCATCAACCGCGGTGCCTGCTCCCTGGAGAACGTCCAGGTCGCGGTCCTCGACGAGGCCGACCAGATGGCCGACCTGGGCTTCCTGCCCGAGGTCACCGAGCTGCTCGACCAGATCCCCGGGGGCGGCCAGCGCATGCTCTTCTCCGCCACCATGGAGAACGAGATCGGCACCCTGGTCAAGCGCTACCTGTCCAACCCCGTCACGCACGAGGTCGACAGCGCGCAGGGCAACGTCACGACCATGACGCACCACGTCCTCGTCGTGAAGCCGAAGGACAAGGCGCCGGTCACGGCCGCCATCGCCGCCCGCAAGGGCCGCACCATCATCTTCGTCCGCACCCAGCTGGGCGCCGACCGCATCGCCGAGCAGCTCGTCGAGGCCGGCGTCAAGGCCGACGCACTGCACGGCGGCATGACGCAGGGCGCCCGTACCCGCGTCCTCGCGGACTTCAAGGACGGCTACGTCAACGCGCTCGTCGCCACCGACGTCGCCGCCCGAGGCATCCACGTCGACGGCATCGACCTGGTCCTGAACGTGGACCCGGCCGGTGACCACAAGGACTACCTGCACCGCTCGGGCCGCACCGCCCGTGCCGGCAAGTCCGGTGTCGTCGTCTCCCTCGCGCTGCCGCACCAGCGCCGCCAGATCTTCCGCCTGATGGAGGACGCGGGCGTCGACGCCTCGCGCCACATCGTCCAGGGCGCCGGCGCCTTCGAGCCGGAGGTCGCCGAGATCACCGGTGCGCGTTCGCTGACCGAGGTCCAGGCCGACTCCGCGAACAACGCCGCCAAGCAGGCCGAGCGCGAGGTCGCCGAGCTCACCAAGCAGCTCGAGCGCCTGACCCGCCGTGCCGGCGAGCTGCGCGAGGAGGCCGACCGCCTCGTCGCCCGCTCCGCCCGCGAGCGCGGCGAGGACCCGGAGGCCGCTGTCGCCGAGGTGGCCGAGGCCGCCGAGGCCGAGGTCGCGGCTGCCGCCGCTGCCGCTGCCGCCGAGATCGCCGCGCAGGAACGCCGCGAGGAGAACCGCGCCCAGCGCGACGACCGCGGCAACTTCGAGCGCCGTGACAACCGCGGTGGCGACCGCGGTGGTGACCGTGGCGGCTTCCGCCGTGACGACCGCGGTGACCGCGGTGACCGCGGTGGCGACCGTGGCGGCTTCCGTCGCGACGACCGCCCCTCCGGCGGCTTCCGCGGTGGCGACCGTCCGTCCGGCGGCTTCCGCGGTGGCGACCGTCCGTCCGGTGGTTTCCGTCGCGATGACCGTCCGTCGGGTGGCTTCAACCGTGACGACCGCGGTGACCGCGGTGGCGACCGTGGCGGCTTCCGCGGTGGCGACCGTCCGTCCGGTGGTTTCCGTCGTGACGACCGTCCGTCGGGTGGCTTCAACCGTGACGACCGCGGTGACCGCGGTGGCGACCGTGGCGGCTTCCGCGGTGGCGACCGTCCGTCCGGTGGTTTCCGTCGTGACGACCGTCCGTCGGGTGGCTTCAACCGTGACGACCGCGGTGACCGCGGTGGCGACCGTGGCGGCTTCCGCCGCGACGACCGTCCGTCCGGTGGTTTCCGTCGCGATGACCGTCCGTCGGGTGGCTTCAACCGTGACGACCGCGGTGACCGCGGTGGCGACCGTGGCGGCTTCCGCCGCGACGACCGCCCCTCCGGTGGCTTCGGCGGCCGCCGCGACGACAAGCCGCGCTGGAAGCGCAACGGCTGACCTCAGCTGAGCTGAACCCCTGACAGGGCCCCCACGACTCCGGTCGCTGGGGGCCCTTTCGCGTGTTGCTACGATCCGAACTTTGCGGTGGGGGACACGGCGACGCGCGACCGCTGCCGCCCCCGGCGCGTCTTCTGGGGGGAGCACACGCATGGGACGGTCACGTGTGCTGGGGGCTGCTGCGCTCGCACTGGCCACGGGCATCGGCGCCCTCACCGCCCTACCGGCTGCCGCAGGACCCGCGGCCGCCGACGAACTGACGGTTGCTCCGCTGCCGCACCAGGAGCCGTCGTACCAGCCGATCTACGGAGCGGGCCCCAAGGGCGCGGTGCTCGGCCGGACCAGCGGCGGTCCGTACTGGAAGAGCTTCGAGGACGGCCGCGACGTGCCGCTCGCGGACTGCGCCACGGGGGCGTACGACCAGTCGCTGCAACTCGGCGGCACCGTCGGCTGCGAGCGCCGTCCGTCTCCCACGGCCGCGGGTCCGCTGACCCTGCACGACCAGGCCACGGGCCGCACCGAGACCCTCGCCGTGCCGGCCGGTCGGACGTGGACGACCACCTTCTCGCCGACCCAGGTGCTGGCTTACGAGCTGGACGCCGAGGACCGCGTCACCCTGCACCTGATCGGCCGTGAGAACGAACCGCGCAAGGACGTCACCGTCTCCGCGCCCGAACGCATCCCGGTCGATTCGCTCTGGGTGCGCACCGTGGACGAGAAGGGCGCGCTGATCACCTACCGGTCCGCCGCCGGCCGGACCACGCTCGCCCTGCTCGACTACGCCACGGCCACGCTGACGCAGCTGGCCCTGCCGGACGGCGCGACGGACCCCGGCTACGTCGACTACTCGCTCGGCTCCCAGTGGGTCTCGCTGCGCAAGAACGGCTCCGTCACGGCGACCCCGCGCTCCCGCGCGGACCTCACCGTGACGCGCAGCGTCAACGCCCCCACCCCGCACGGGCGTACGCAAGCCGTGGGCGACTGGCTCGTCGTGCAGGACCACAACGCCACGAGCAACGCGGTCACCGCGTTGCCGGCCGCCGGCGCGCCCCTGAACTGACGCCGACAGGCCGGTCGGTCGATACCCGATCGGCTGACCGGCGCTGTCCGGCTATGCTCTGGGGTGAGCACCCGGAGGGCCATTAGCTCAATTGGCAGAGCAGCGGACTTTTAATCCGTTGGTTGTCGGTTCGAGTCCGACATGGCCTACCGCTCCCAGCGCCCCGTCCGCCCGCAGCGGACGGGGCGCTGTGCTGTGTCCGGGGCCGGTCCGCAAACCGGGTGAACCCCGGGGCGGCGGGCGGTAGCGTCGCCGCCGTGACTCCGGTTCTGCGCACCGCACGCCTGCTGCTCGACCCGTACACGCCCGAGGACGAGGACGGCTTCGTGGCCCTCTTCCAGGACACCCGGGTCTCCCGGTGGATGGGGGACGGCCCCGCCACCGAGGCCGAGGACCGCGCCCTGTTCGGGCGGGTCTTCACGAAGGTCTACGCCGAGGACCTCTTCGACGTCTGGGCCGTGCGCAGGGACGGGCGGCTGGTCGGACACGCCGAGATCAAGCGGACCGACGAGGTCGACGGCCACGAGATCATCTACGCCCTGGCCCCCGAGGCCTGGGGAGCCGGCCTCGGCACCGAGATCGCGGAGGCGATCGTCGCGTACGGCTTCACCGGCCTCGGCCTGACCGAGGTGCACGCCACGGTGGCCGCGCCCAACACCGCCTCCCGGGCCCTGCTGACCCGCATCGGCTTCGCGCACGTCCGTGACGTGCGGGAGGAGGACGGCTCCACCACCCACGTCCTGACCCGCCACCGCGAACCGGCCGCCGCCCGACCGCATCCGCGCGCAACGTGAAGCGCCCCGCCCGAGGGATCGGGCGGGGCGCTTCGGGGTGTGGGGAGGTGCGATCAGGCGTTGGTGCGGCGGCGGCGGCCGAGCCAGGCGGCAGCCGCGCCGAGCGCGACCAGGGCCGCGGCGAGGCCGGCGTACAGGCCGGTGGACGAGCCGGCGCCGGTGGCGGCCAGGGAGCCCGTGGAGGAGCCCGTGGTCGTCACGTTGGAGTTGCCCGTGGTGGTGGCGACGGCCTGCTGGACGGTGGAGGAGGAGGTGGCGGAGGGGGTCGGGGACGGGGTGGTGGTGGTCGGGGTGGTCGGGTTGGTGGTCGGCTCGGTCGGCGCCGGCTCCGTGATCGGGACCAGCGGGAACTTCACCGGGACGGTCATGAGCGGCCAGGTGTTGCCCTCGGCCTGGCGGACCTCGGCCTCCATCGTGATGGTGGTCCGCTTCGTCAGCTTGGTGTTCTTGCCCAGGCTGAGCCGCAGCGGCTGGGTGTGGACGCCGGAGGCGGCGCCGAAGCCCTTGGCGATGCGCGGCAGCTCGTAGCGGCTGTCCTTGGCCTCCAGGTCCTGCCAGCGGCCGTCGATCATCGCCTGCAGCCGGAAGTCGGCGTCCTGCTCACCCGGGTGCGACAGGCTCAGCTCGGTGGCGAGGGCGGTGCCGAACGTGCCGTCGCCGGTGGCCTGGTAGTTCAGGTCCAGGTACGCGCGCTGCTCCTGGCCGTCCTTGCCCGAACTGACCTGCTTGAACCAGGTCTTCAGCTCGCCCGTCTTGGTCTGCGGGTCGACCTTGAAGAGGTGGGAGTCCGACCCGCCGGGGGCGACGGAGTTGTTGTAGCTGGTGGCGGTGAGGTTGAAGTCGCCGTTGTTCGTGGGGTAGTTCGCGCCGAGGCCGATGGTGACCTTCCAGGTCATCTTGCCGTTCGCGGGGATGTCGAAGCCCGCGTAGGCGTCCTTGGCGGAGGGGGAGAACGTGCCCTGCCAGCCGCCGTCCTGCTGGCCGATCGAGGACTTGGTCGCCGGGGCGTCCACCGCCTCGACCTTGAAGACGACGTCGTTCTCGTCGAGCAGGCTCGGACCCTTCGGGTCGAGGAGCATCCACGGCTTGTACTCGACGGCCTTGCCGGTCGGGTTCTTCACCGTCAGGTCGAAGGTCTCGGTGGCGCCGCCGCGGGTCAGCGGGCCGCTGGGGACGGGAGCGCCCATCTCCGTGCGCAGTACGGCGTGGTCGTCGGCGGCGGGTGCGGCGGACGCGGCGGTGGCCGAGAGCGGCAGCAGAGTGGTGACAACGCCGGCGACGACTGCGATGGCGGCTGCGGTGCGAACGGACATGGTGGACTCCCCCCAGGAATCACGAGGGCATCGGCAGAGTGCCGAGCCGGTTGGTGTGGTCTGTGTCGTCCGGCCGGTCCGTGTTCCCCCTGGCCTTGGCGACAGATGAATCTTCGCCCGGATCCGATCGCGGAACCATCCCTGCAGTGTCACCGCCGTGCAACAGAGATGATCTTCGTTCGCGGGATGCCGGTTGTGGGCCAGTTTTAGGGCTTTGACCTGCGGTGATGCCGGTTCAGGGGTGGGTCGGGGGGTAATTGGTGAAGGGCTGCTCCCGGATGGCGTAGAGTTGTGTTTACCGACGCGGGGTGGAGCAGCTCGGTAGCTCGCTGGGCTCATAACCCAGAGGTCGCAGGTTCAAATCCTGTCCCCGCTACTGAAGACGAAGGCCCGGTTCCCTTGGGAACCGGGCCTTCGTCGTGTTCCCGGCCGCTCCTCGTGCTCCGTCACCCGTACGGCCACCGCCGGGTCGCCGTACGCCCGCTCCTGCCGCCAGCCTTGAGGGGCGCGGCGGCGGGCCCGCACCCGTGAACGCGGGACCGGGCGGCAGGAGAGCGTGTGGTGGGGCTGGGCCGGAAGGGCAGCGGTGGCGGGCGGCGCGCGGCCGGCGGCGGGAGCGGCACGGCCCGCCGGGTGCTCCGGGTGCTGCCGGCCGTACTGATCGCCGTCGGCCTGGCCTTCGACCTGCTGACGCCGCCCAGCTTCACCGGATCACCTTCCTTCTCCGCGGCCCCGCTGATCGCCGCCCCGCTGTACACCCTGTGGGCCACGGCCCTGACCGGCGTCCTGGCCGTGCTCGCGGTGTTCCTGCTGCACCTCCACCACGGCACCTCCTGGACGGCCCAGGGGCTGACCGAGCTGGCCACCGTGGTGACCGTGGCCGGGCTGGCGCTGCTGATCAACCGCGTGGTGCGGCGCAGCGGTGAACGGCTGGCCTCCGCCCGCGGGATCGCCGAGGCGGCGCAGCGGGCGGTGCTGCCGAAGCCGGCCGAGCGCATCGGTGGGCTGCAGGTGTCCGCCTGGTACGAGGCCGCGCAGGCCGACGCCTTCATCGGCGGGGACCTGTACGCCGTGCAGGAGACCCCGTACGGGGTGCGGCTGGCGGTGGGCGACGTACGGGGCAAGGGGCTGGGGGCGGTCGAGGCCGTCGCGGTGGTCCTCGGGGCCTTCCGGGAGGCGGCGGAGACCGAGCCGACGCTGGAGGCGGTGGCGCAGCGGTTGGAGCGGGCCCTGGACCGGGAGGGCGCCCGGCGCGAGGGCCTGGACGCGGTGGAGGGGTTCACGACGTGCGTGCTCGGGGAGATCCCGCCGGAGTCGGGCGTGCTGCGGCTGCTCAACCGGGGCCACCCCGAGCCGCTGCTGCTGTACGGGGACGGGGACCTGGCGGTGCTCGCCCCGGCGGAGCCGGCCCTGCCGCTCGGCATGGGCGATCTGGGCGTTGGGCCCGGGCGGGCCGAGCAGTGGGCTTTCCCGGCGGGGGCCACCCTGCTGCTCTACACGGACGGGCTGACGGAGGCCCGCGACGGGGCGGGGGACTTCTACGACCCGGCGGCCCGGCTGCGCGGGCGGGTCCTGGCCGGCCCGCAGGCCCTGCTCGGCGCGCTGAGCAGGGACGTACGGCGGCACACGGGCGGCGGGACGACGGACGACATGGCGCTGCTCGCGGTGGGTCGGCCCGGGCGGTGGCGGCCGGAGCGGAGCCAGGTGGAGCGGCGCCGGACGGTGCCGGTGGTGAGGCGGGGCGACGACGCGGTGTGACGGTGTGTAATGGAACAGGTGCACTGCGCAAGCTGATTGATGGTCAGTCATTTTGCGTCTATGGCCGAGGAGATGGGTGACGAGGTTGATTTTTGCCCCAGTTGCACCCTGTTTTGAATGAAAAGGACTGGCCAAAGCAAGCCAGGCCGTGGTCAATTGGTGGGAACGATCAAGCGCAACAGCTTGGAATCACTCCCTCACTTCTATTACCTTTCGATAACGCAGCGCGGTCGTCCCGGCCGTCGCAAGAGACGGCACCGTGCGCGTGCGTGTCAATGAGGAGTGTGCCCCCGTGGCCTCCAACTCGCCTGCTCCTGAAGGCACCGAGATCCAGGAGCCGCCCACCGCGGGTGCCTGGGGCGAGTGGAACCCCACCGAGGACTCCGTCCGTCCGGTCCGGGGCAAGCACCGGGTCGCCAAGCAGCGCGGGGGACTTGCCCGCAGCTCCACCGTGCTCGGTGTCGGTGTCATCGCGGCGGTCGGCGCCAGCGGCATCGCCACCGCGCAGGACCGGCCGCAGGTCGCGATATCCATGCCCTCCCTCCCGGACCTGATGCCCGGGGGCAACGAGCGTCAGGGCGACGGGGGTTCCGGCCGGGAAGCCGACCGCGACGGCACGGCCGGGATCATCGCCCAGCAGGCCGACGGCGGCGCGGACGCCGGCGAGATCCTGCGCAACCGCATCCTCCAGCAGGCCGAGTCGCAGCAGGGGGCCGCCGAGGCGGCGGCCCGTGCGGATGCCGAGCGCGTCGCGCGGGAAGCGGCGGCCCAGGAGGCCAAGGACAAGCTGGAAGAGGCCCGCCAGGCGGCCGAGGAGGCCAAGGCCCAGGCCGAGGCGAAGGCCGCGGAAGAGGCCGAGTCCGCCAGGAAGGCCGCCGAGGCCAAGGCGGCGCAGGAGCGCCCCGCCGCATCGGCCGGAGGCTGGTCCCTGCCCACCTCCGCCTACACCCTCACCTCGCACTACGGGGTCTCCGGCTCCATGTGGTCTTCCGGCCACCACACCGGCCTCGACTTCGCTGCCCCGACCGGCACCCCCGTCAAGGCGGTCGGCGCCGGGAAGATCACCTCGGCCGGCTGGTCCGGGGCGTACGGCTACCGGATCGTGCTGGAGCTCGAGGACGGCACGGAGATCTGGTACTGCCACCTCTCCTCGATGTCCGTGACCTCGGGATCGGTCGGCACCGGCGACACCATCGGCCGGGTCGGCGCCACCGGAAACGTCACCGGACCCCATCTCCACCTGGAAGTACGCAAGGGCGGATCGACGATGGACCCGCTGGCGTGGCTGGAGTCCAAGGGCCTGAACGTCTGACGGACGGCTCCTCCCACCGCGGCCCGGGAACACCGGCCGGGCCGGCCGCCGACTCCGCCAGCTCGAACGGTTGCGACGCCTCGACCGGATCCGGCGCCTCCCACGACGTGAACGGCTCCGACGGGTCGAAGCAGGGCGGGAGCAGGTCCTCCATCACCGCCGCCCGGGCCAGTGCGGGTCCGGCCGTCGCGCGGCGCTGCCACAACCGGTTCAGCAACTCCCGTTCCCGGCCGGCGAAGTCCGCCTCGCGCAGCGGACCCCCGCGGCGCGCCCGGTTCCGCAGCAGCGCCAGGGCGACGGCGTCCGCCTCGTACCGGGCGACCGCCCGTCCGGCGGCCCGGCCGCCGCTGCGCCGCGCCAGGGAGCGGGCCAGCGACCGGGCCGGCATCGAGGCCAGGGCGGAAACCTCGGCGGGAGCCAGCCAGCCCGCGGCCGCGTACAGCGCGAGCTCCCCGGCGACGGCCTGCAGCCGGCCGCGCCGTATCCGCACGGCCAGCCACACCAGCAGGCCGAACAGCGGGACCATCACGCAGCCGTAGACGACGTAGAAGCCGTGGTCCCCGAACCGCGAGGAGCCGTTCCACAGGGCGTGCATGCCCATGGCCAGGGCCAGGCCGAGCAGCGGCAGGCAGATCCGGCGCGAACGGCCCGCGCTGACCGCGGCCGCGCCGAAACCGAGCCCGGTGAGCACCGTGAACAGCGGGTGCGCGAACGGCGACAGCACGATCCGTACGAAGAAGGTCGCCGCGGTCACCGAGTCCAGGACGCCGGTGCCGTCGGCGAGGTCCTGCACGAAGGCGTTGCCGAGGTAGAGGATGTTCTCGGTGAAGGCGAAGCCGATGGCGGTGAAGCCGGCCACCACGAAACCGTCGGCGGGGCCGGTGAAATGCCGTCTTCGGAACACGAACACCAGCAGCAGGGCGGCCGCCTTGGCGCTCTCCTCCACCACGGGGGCGATGGCGACCGAGCCGAGCTGGTCCGCTTCCGAGGGATCGGCGGTCGCTGCGGCTATCCACTGGGTGGCGAAGTTGTTGGCCACTATGGCGATCAGCGCCGCGGTGCAGGCACCCCAGCCGAAGCAGAACAGCAACTGGGACCAGGGCGCCGGCGCGGCCCGGCCCAGCCAGCGGAAGGCCGCCATGAGCGGCGCCACCGGCAGCAGGGCCAGACCGAGGCCGACGAAGAAGCCCGGCGTGCCGGTCTGCTCCCGCACGAGCTCGAGGATGGCGATGCCGGTGGCGGCGAGCAGCACGAGGAGCACGCACGTGCGGACCGCGCCGGACGGACGCGCGAGAACAGGGCGGAGCGCTCGGAACACATCATGACCCTAGCGATCCGCTCGGACACGCGCGGTGACGTTGTCAGTTCTCCGTGCGACGGAAGAGCAAGTCGTGTACGACGTGGCCCTTGTCGAGGCCCTGCCCCTCGAAGCGGGTGAGCGGCCGGAAGTCGGGACGCGGGGAGTAGCCGCCGTCGGGCTGCGTGTTCTCGAAGTCGGGGTGTGCCGTGAGGACTTCGAGCATCTGCTCGGCGTACGGCTCCCAGTCGGTCGCGCAGTGCAGTACGGCCCCGGGTGCCAGGCGGGTCGCGGCCAGGGTGAGGAACTCGGGCTGGATCAGCCGGCGCTTGTGGTGGCGGGCCTTGGGCCAGGGGTCCGGGAAGTACACGCGGATCCCGGCGAGCGAGTCGGGCGCCAGCATCTCGCGGAGCAGGATGATCGCGTCGCCGTTGGCCACCCGGACGTTGGTCATGCCGCCGCGCTCGGCGAGGGCGAGCAGGTTGCCCTGGCCGGGGGTGTGCACGTCGGCGGCGAGGATCCCGGTGCCGGGGTCGGCGGCGGCCATCTGCGCGGTGGCCTCGCCCATGCCGAAGCCGATCTCCAGGACGACCGGCAGGCCGTCGAAGAGCGTCTTGAGGTCGATGACCGAGTGGCCGTCGATGTCCAGGCCCCACGTGCCCCAGAGCCGCTTGAGGGCCTCGCCCTGGCCGGTGGTGACCCGGCTGCGCCGGGGCTGGAAGCTCCGGATCCGCCGCTCGTGGTGCGAGCCGGCCGGGTCCGGCGAGGGGCCGTCGGGGAAGCGGGGCTCGGTGCGCCACTTGGGGGGCACGTACGAGTTCGCCTCCGGCGCGGGGCCGTCGGCGTAGTCGGCGACGGGGGCGTCCGGGACGGCGGGCGGCGTGGGGTTCAGGGACTCAGACACAATGCGCTGATTCTACGACGGGGGGTCGCGCCGCCGCTGCGCGAGCGGCGGGCGCCACCCCCGCCCCGCCCCCGGTGCCCGGCGTGCAACCGCCCCCGGGCCCGTTGGTCCGGTCAGGCCGCGGTGAGGGTGCGCAGGACCCGGGTGGCGATTTCGCGGCCGATGGGGAGGGAGGCCGTCGCGGCCGGGGAGGGGGCGTTGAGGACGTGGATCGTGCGCGGGGCGTCGCGGATCAGGAAGTCGTCCACCAGGGTGCCGTTCCGCAGGACGGCCTGGGCGCGGACCCCGGCTGCGGCGGGGTGCAGGTCCGGGGCGGTGACGGCGGGCAGGAGGCGGCGTACCGCCCGGGTGAAGGCCTGCTTCGACAGTGAGCGGTGGATCTCGCCCGTCCCGTACCGCCAGTGCCGGGAGGCCATCCGCCAGGCGCCCGGCCACGCCAGCTCGTCCGCGATGTCCCGCGGGCGCACGGTCGACCAGTCGTACCCCTCGCGGGCCAGCGCCGGCACGGCGTTGGGGCCGACGTGGACGCCGCCGCCGATGCCGCGGGTGAGGTGCACCCCGAGGAAGGGGAACGCCGGGTCCGGCACCGGGTAGACCAGGCCCCGGACCAGGTCCGGGCGGGTCAGGTCGTAGTACTCGCCCCGGAAGGGAATGATCCGCATGCCCGGGTCGTCTCCGGCCAGGCGGGCGATCCGGTCGCAGTGCAGGCCCGCGCAGTTCACCAGCATCCGGGACCGGAACACCAGGCCGGACGTGGTGCGCACGGCCACCGCCGACGCGCGGCGCGAGATCAGGTCCACCTCGGCGCCGTAGACGATCTCCGCGCCCGAGGACTGCGCGAGCTGGGCGCTCACCCGGCCGTAGTCCACGATGCCGGTGCTGCCGACGTGGATCGCGGCCAGCCCCTGCACCTGCGGCTCGTACTCGGTGATCTGGGCCGGGCCCAGCTCGCGCACCGGGATGCCGTTCTCCCGGCCGCGCTGGACCAGGGCGTGCAGCCGGGGCAGTTCCTCGCGCTCGGTGGCGACGATCAGCTTGCCCGTCACCTCGTGCGGGATCCCGTGCTCCGCGCAGAACTTCACCATCTCGGCGGCGCCGCTCACCGCGAAGCGCGCCTTCAGCGAGCCCGGGCGGTAGTAGATGCCGCTGTGGATCACACCGCTGTTGCGGCCCGTCTGGTGCCGGGCCGGGCCCGACTCCTTCTCCAGGACGATCACCTTCGTACCCGGAGCCAGGCGCGACAAGGCATGCGCCGTCGACAGGCCGACGATTCCGCCGCCGATCACCAGCACATCGCAGTCCACGCCACCGCCCACGCCGATACCTCCCACCCCTGCATACTGCACCCCCGCACCGACAACGAGGCCACGCGGGTCTACGCCGGAGCCACGAGGAGGGGCCGGGCCCGCTCGCGCAGCTCCGCGACGCGCGGTTCGTCCCCGTAGGGTTCCAGGCGGTGCAGCAGGTCCCGTACGTATTCGGTCGTGCGCGCCGAGGAGATCCGGCCCGCCACCTCCACCGCCCGGGTGCCCGCCGCGCACGCCGCGTCCAGATTGCCCGACTCCAGCTCCGCGACGGCGCTGACGACCAGCCGCAGCCCGTGGGAACGTACGTACTCCTCCGTGGGCCGGGACAGCGCCTGCTCGGTGAAGCGCCGCACCTGCCGGGGGAGTTTGAGGTCCCGGTAGCATTCCGCCGCATCCGCCGCGAAACGGTCGTACGAGTAGAAGCCGAGCCAGGTCGGATCGGGGTCGCCCGCGCGGGACCGCTCCAGCCAGCCCTCCGCGGCCCGCAGCGCCGCCCCGGCGGCCGCCGAATCGCCCGCCTTCGCGTGCGCCCGGGCCTCGACCAGCCGGAAGAAGCTCATCGTGCGCGCCGTTGCCAGGCCGCGGTTGCGCTCGACGGCCGCCTGCGCGAGGTCCACGCCCTCGTCCGGGAAGTCCCGGTAGGTCGCCTGGAGGGACATCGAGGCCAGTACATAGCCGCCGAGCGGTACGTCCGCGGCCGCGCGGGCGAGGCGCAGCGCCTGGATGTAGTAGCGCTGGGCCGCCTCCTGCTGGCCGGTGTCGAAGGCCATCCACCCGGCCAGCCTGGTCAGTTCGGCCGTCGCGCCGAACAGGGCGCGGCCCACCTCGTCGGTGTACGAGCCCAGCAGCAGGGGCGCCGCGTCCACCCGCAGGCACTCGGGGACCATCGACGAACGCCAGTCGCCGCCGCCGTACTTGGAGTCCCAGCGACGGGCGTCCTCGGCGGCCTCGCGCAGCTTGGTCACATCGCTGTGGCCCACGCGCTGCACGTGGTCGCGCGGCGTTTCGGGCCCGTGCTGCGCGGGCACAACGGTGGACGGCGGGCCTGCCGTCCGGCCCGCCGGTGCTGTCATCGGGCCTGTCGCCGGCCCGGTCGTACGGCCTTCCGGGGAGGGCTGGGGACCTGTCTCCGGCGTCCCGGTCGTCGGTGGCTTCGGCGACTGTGGTGACTGTGGTGACGGGAGGTCGCGCGCCGTTGCGCCCTGGGCAGGTCCGTCCTGGGCCGGAGCATCGTGAGCCGAGGAGGTCGCAGCCGCAGATCGGTGGTGCGCCGAACGCGCCGGACCCGCCTGACCCGCGGTACCCGCCTGACCCGCCGGTTCCCGGGCCACCGAGCTGTCGGCAGGAGATATCAGCCACCGCGACGCGGGCGTCGCGTACGCCGCCACGGAGAACGAGCCCGCGAGCGACTGCCAGATCCCGCCACCGCCGCGCCGCCCGGCGAGGTCGAGCCGGTAGAGGTCGGTGGCCGAACGCACGGCCGCACCGACGTCGCGCGGGAAGGCCAGCCCCACCTCGGGGGCGGGGTCCGCGTCCGCCAGGCCGATCTCGTGCAGCGGCACCGGCCGGCCCAGCTTCGCGCCGATGGCGGCGGCGATCAGGTGCGGGGCGGCGCCCTGCGGCACCATCCCCTTCGACACCCACCGGGCCACCGACGTCTTGTCGTACCGAAGCGTCAGGCCGCGCTGCGCGCCGAGGTCGTTGACGCGCCGGGCCAGCCCGGCGTTGCTGATGCCCGCGAGGGCGAGGACGGCGCCGAGCTTCTCATTGGGCTCGCGGAGCTCCCTGGACATGCGCCACCCCTCGTCACACGCGGAACGCATACGCCGCCGGGGCATAGGCGCCCGGCATTTCGTAAACCCAGCGTAGTTCCCCGCCTCCCAAGCGTTAAGGGCCTTACTTCCGTATGGCGGGATTGTTGTCCGTTTGCACGGTCCGGCCCGGGGCCGGCGGCGGGGGCGCACGTCTCGTCGCGTGCTCCGCCCGTGTGGCCGTGCGCCCGCCCGTGCGCTCTGGCCGGTCCGCGGACCCGGCGATTCGATGTGCGGTGCGTGGGTCGGCCCGCTGCGTGAACCGGGCGGGCCGGGGGATGCCGCTACCTCAATCCCCGCGGGTGGCGGAACGGTCCGGGGGGCGGATTCCGCTCCCCGGACCGCGCCCGCGCGCCGGGCGCCGACACCGCGCGACGGCTCTCCACGCGGCCGAAGAATGGCCGAAAGCGACCTATGGGGCGGTGGGAACGGAACGCCAAATACCGCGTGGCCGGGGCGTGTTCGTTTGCGTGTGCGCCCCCTATAACCCCTCTCGCACGCCTGTCCCGTGGCAGCATGGACCCGAGCCACCGGGGTCCCACCGATCGCGCCCTCAGCGCTGTCCGTGCTGCCCGTGCCCCGGTCATGTGCCCACAGGCTGGGGAGGCGGCGGTGCGCTGGTTGGTGGGGTGGAGCAGTATCGCCGCGAGCTTCGGCACGGCCGGCCGCGTCTCCGGCCAGGGACCCGGCCACGGCCCGGGCGCGTACGGCCCGGGCGGCGCGCCCCTGCACGGCGGCATCGCGGACGCCGCCCATGCGGCCGACCCCGGCGCGGACGCGGAACGCACCGTCCACCCCGTCGGCGCCCAGCTGCTCTGGGGCGACCCCGACCCGCTCTGGGCCGTCGGCGACTGGCGCCCCGACGAGATCCGCACCGTCACCGCCGACCCCGCCGACCCCTTCACCCGGCTCGCCGTGCTCGGCTGCTGCGGCGCGACCGACGCCGAGCTGCGCAGGGCCCTGTACGCGGCGCGCGGCGGTGCGCTGCGCCACCTCACCCAGTGGTCCGGCAGCTACACCGCCGTGGTCCAGGCCGGCCGCCGCATCACCGTGGTCGGGGACCTCGCGGGCGCCCGGCCCGTCTTCTACACGCCCTGGGCGAGCGGGACGGCGTACGCCACCGCCGCGCTCCCGCTCGCCGACCTCATCGAGGCGCAGCTCGACATCGGCCACCTCGCCGCCCTGCTGGCCTGTCCGGACAGCCCGGAGGCCCTGGGCGACGGCACCCCGTACGCGGGTGTCCGCCGCATCCCGCCCGGGCACGCCCTCATCCTGCGCGAGGGCTCCCGCGAGATCACCGGCTACGAACAGGTGGCCTCGCTCGCGGTGGCCGCGCCCGAGGCCGACGCCGACCGCGCGGTGGAGGGCGTACGGGAAGCTTTGGTGGACGCGGTGCGCGCCCGGCTCACGGCTCCGCGGCATGCTCCCGACATCCCGCCACCGTACGATCCCGGCCCCGTGCCCGGCATGGGACCGGCCGATCGGCGCGCGGCCCGCGGCGCCCCGGCCCCCGGGGTGGGCGCCGACCTGTCCGGAGGCAGCGCCTCCGCGACGCTCGCCCTGCTGGCGGCCGGTCTGCCGGGAGCGCCGGGCAGCCTCACCAGTCCCGCCGGGGCCCGGCTGCTGGCGGTCACCTTCAACGACCTGGCCACCCCGCAGGGGCGCGAGGACGAACTGGAACGCGCCAGGGCCATCGCGGCCGACCCGCGCCTGCACCACGTCGTGGTCGCCGCCGCGGCCGAGGCCCTCCCGTACACCGACCTGGACGGCCCGCTCACCGACGAACCCGGCCCTTCCCTGGTCTGCGCCGCCCGCGAGCGGCGCAGACTCGCCGCCGGAGCGGCCGACCACTTCACCGGCCACGGCGCCCGGCAGGTCCTCGACGCCCACCCGGCCCGCATGGCCGACCTCCTGATGGACCGCCGGCGCCGCCACCTGCTGCGCCCGGTGGCGGCGCTGGCCCGCTCGGCCTCCGCCGCCGGAGCGGCCGGGGAGTTCCTGCTAGTGCCGCTCACCGTGTACTCGGCGGCCCGCAGACTCGCCCGTACGACGTACCGCGCGGGGATGGAGGCGGCCGCGGCCCGGCTCCGCGAGGGCGGGGTCACCGAGCGCGCCTCCGGTCCGGTGGACGCCTCCCTCGCGGCCCTGACCTGGTCCCGGCCCGGTCCGGCGGCGGGCTGGCTCACGGGGGAGGCGCTGGCGGAAGTATCGATCCGGCTTTCGGCCGCGGCCGGGCGGCCCCCGCTGTCGCTGCGGCCGGGGGAGGCCCGGGCCCGTTCCGTGCTGGCCCGTCAGGCCGCCGACCACCGGGTCTTCGAACAGGCCGTGGAGGTCCGAAGCCAGCGCCTGCACGCCCCCTTCCTCGACAACCAGGTCGTACGGGCCGCGCGTGCCCTGCCCGAGTCCCTGCGCGTGCAGCCCGGCGCCCGGGCGGAGATCCTGCGCAGCGTCCTGTACTCGGCCGGCGTGCGCGAGCTCCCGCCGGGCTGGGGCGCCACCGCTCACACGCCGAACGAGACGGCGACCAGGCTGGGGCTGCGCGCCGCCCTGAGCGACCTGCTGGACCTCTTCGCCGCCCCGCTGCTCGCGGATGCCGGTCTGATCGAGGCCCGGGTCGTGCGGCAGGCGCTGCTCGACGCGGCCGAGGGCCGGCCGGTCCCGCTGGACGGGCTCGCGGAGCTCGTCTCGATGGAGCTGTGGCTGCACCGGCTGCTGGCCCGGCGCGGCACCTGCTGGACGGGTACGTCCGCGGCTCGGCGCCGGGCCGTGCCCGAGGGGGTCCCCGTGCACCGCCCGGCGCTGTCCTGACCTGACCGGTGCTGCGGCCTAACCGAGGACCAGGGCGGTCGCGATCGCCGGGCCGAAGGCGCCGCCCAGCTGGTAGCAGAGGGCGAACAGGCCGATGGCCGTGGGCCGCCGGGGGGCGGGGACGCTCGACGCAGCCTGCACCGACAGCACGGCGTTGGCGCCGGTCGCGCCGAACACGCCGCCGAGGGTGGCCGCCAGGAGCAGCGGGCCCCAGCTCGCGAACACCGCGAGCACCGCGGCCAGCGTGCCGATCGCGACCAGCACCGTGCGTACGGCCGTCCGCCCCATGCGCGCCGAGGCGGCCGCCAGCAGCCAGGACAGCGCGGAGCCGGTGAGGAGCGCCACGAGCTGACCGGCGCCGGCCGCGGGTGCGTCCCAGCCCGCGCGGTCGGCGAGCAGCCGGGGCACGGCGAACAACAGGGTGAAGTACGAGGTCGACAGCGCGAGCGCCAGCAGCGCGGAGCCGATGAAGAGGGGGCTGCGGACCAGGGCGGCCGGGACGAAGCCGTCGGGCCGGCGCCGTACGTGGAGCGCGAGGAGCGCGGCGGCGACGGCCGCGGAGCCGAGGGCCACGGCCGGTGCGTGGGGGAGCAGGACCAGGGCGGTGGCCAGCACGGTCAGCAGCGCGGCGCCGCGTGCGTCGAACCGGCCGACCTGCGGGGCGGTGGCGGAGGCGGCCCCGGCCTTCGCGTACCGGCTCACCGCGGGCACCGCCAGCAGCGAGACCAGGGACACCGAGAGCGCGAGCCGCCACGACACGGTGTGGGAGAGCTGCGCGCCGAGCAGCGGGCCGGACGCGCCGAGCATGCCGAAGCCGGCGCTGATGACGCCCATGCGGCGGGCCGAGCCGGCCAGGCTCATCGCGGCGGCCACCAGGCCGGCGCCGCCCGCGGCCTGCGCGGCCCGGCCGAGGAGGGTCGCCGGGAGCCAGGGGGACGCGGCGACGAGGAGCGTGCCGCCGAGGAGGAGGACGCCGGACAGTCGGAGGACCGGGGTGAGGCCCCGTCGGCGCAGCAGCCCGGCCAGCGGGGGGACGGAGACGGCCATGGCCCAGGCGAAGGCGGCGACGAGCCAGGCCGCGGTCGAGGTGCCCACCCCGAGGGAGGCGGCCATGTCCGGAAGGATCAGCACGGGGGCGTTGGCCGCGGCGGCGACGGGGGTGGCGAGCAGGGCCAGCCACAGCACGGGGACGGTCGCCGGGGCGGATCGGTCGGGGGCCTCGGTCGTGGTGGCGGCGGTGGTTCTGGCGGTGGTGGTCATGGTGGCGCCCGCTCCGATCCCTCTCAAGGCTCAGAATCTCAACGTTGAGATAAAATCAGGGCCATCCTCTCAACGTCAAGTGTCTCAACGTTGAGATATCCTCGATCCGGAGTCATCGACGGAGATCCCAGGAGATCGACGGACATCGACGGAGATCGACGAGCACGTCGGCGGAAGAGGAGACGGCATGAGCGACGCGGTGGACGCCATCATCGGCCAGTGGACGCAGGAGCGCCCCGAGCTGGTGCCGGGCCTGTGGCCGGTCGAGGTCCTGGCCCGGATCCAGCGGATGAACCGGATCCTCGACAAGCACCTCAAGGCCTTCGCGGCCGAACGCGACCTGGAGGTGGGCGAGGTCGACATCCTCTTCACCCTCCGCCGCAGCGGCCCCCCGTACGCGCTCACCGCCGGCGCCCTCATCCCGGCCGCCATGGTGACCTCCGGGGCGATCACCAACCGCATCGACCGCATGGAGGCCAAGGGGCTGGTCGAACGGGTGCGGGACGGCCAGGACCGCCGCACCGTCCGGATCCGGCTGACCGAGCAGAGCATCGCGCTCACCGAGTCGCTGTTCGAGGACCACCTGCGCCACTACGCCGAACTGCTCGCCCCGCTGGACCCCGCCACCTGCGCCACGCTCGCCCAGGCCCTGCGCACCCTCCTGGAAGCCGGCGGGGACACCTCGATCACCTGACGGCCCGGCGGCCGCCGTCCGGGGCGCGCCCCGGCGCGCCGCATCCCGCCGCCACCCACCGCGCGGCCGGGCAGAATTGGCGCGTGCGGTACCTCATCCTCGGCGTCACCGAGGCACACGACGAGACCGGCGCCGCCCTCCCGATCGGCGGCGCCCGGCTGCGCGCGCTCCTCGCCGCCCTCGCCCTGCGCGCCGGCCGTCCCGCCTCCGTCGCCGAACTCGTCGACGACGTCTGGGGCGACGCCCCGCCCCTGGACGCCCCCGCCGCCCTCCAGGCCCTCGTCGCCCGCCTTCGCCGTGCCCTCGGCGGCCGGGACACCGTCCCCGCCGCCCCCACCGGCGGCTACCTCCTGGCCGCCTCCCGCGACGACGTCGACCTCCACCGCTTCACCCGCCTCGCCGCCCACGGCGACCGGGAACTGGCCGCCGACCCGGAGACCGCCGCCCGCACCCTGCGCACCGCCCTCTCGCTCTGGCGCGGCCCGGCCCTCGCCGACCTGGCGGAGCCCGCCCGTACCGCACACGCCGCCGCCCCCGAGGCCCACCGCTCCACCGCCCTGCGCCGACGCATCGAGGCGGACCTGCTCAGCGGCACCACCGCCCCGGCGCTGCTCCTGCCGGAGATCGAGGCTCTGGTCCACGAGAGCCCGTACGACGAGCCGCTGCGGGCCCAGCAACTGCGCGCCCTGCAGGCGGCCGGCCGTCCCGCCGACGCCCTCGCCGCGTACGAGCGCACGCGCCGCGCCCTCCGCGACGGCCTCGGCACCGACCCCGGGCCCGAACTCACCGCCCTGCACGCGGAACTGCTCCGGCCCCGGCCCCTGCCGCCGCAGACCGCGCCGAACCAGCAGGCACCCCAGGCACCCCCGGCCGTCCCGCCGGCTCCGCCGAGCCCTCCCGCCGGCCGTTCCGCCGGCCGGGACGCGCAGCCGGCCGCCCCGCTCGCGCAGCCCGCCACCCCGCTCGCGCAGCCCGCCACCCCGCTCGCGCAGCCCGCCGAGCCCGTTGCCCGGCCCGCGGTCCGGCCGGAGCCGGTCCCGCCCTCCCGCCCGGAGGCCCCCCGGGGCAACCTCCGCCCCCGCCTGAACTCCTTCGTCGGCCGCGAGCCCGAACTGGCCGCCCTCCACGGCGACCTGGCCCGGCTGCGCCTCGTCACCCTCACCGGACCCGGCGGTTCGGGAAAGACACGCCTCGCCGAACACGCCGCCGCAGCCCACCCCGAGCCCGGCTGGCTCGTCGAACTCGCCCGCCTCGACCACCCCGCCGCCGTCCCCGGCGCCGTCCTCAGCGCCCTCGGCCTGCGCGAGAACTCCCTCGTCGCCCGCGAAACCCCGGCCCCGACGGCCGCCGCCGACCCCACAACCCGCCTCGTCGAGCACTGCGCCCACCGCAGGCTGCTGCTCGTGCTCGACAACTGCGAGCACGTCGTCGAAGCCGCCGCCGAGCTCGCCGAGCGCCTCCTCACCCAGTGCCCCGGCGTCCAGATCCTGGCCACCAGCCGCGAACCCCTCGGCGTGCCGGGGGAGACCGTCCGCCCCGTCGAGCCCCTGCCGCCCGACCCCGCCCATCAGCTCTTCGCCGACCGCGGGGCGGCGGCCCGCGCCGGGTTCACCGTGGACGAGGACCCGGCCGCGGTGGCCGAGATCTGTGCCCGTCTCGACGGGCTGCCGCTCGCCATCGAGCTGGCCGCGGCGCGCCTCAGGCTGCTGACGCCGCGGCAGATCGCGGACCGGCTGGACGACCGTTTCCGGCTGCTGACCAGCGGCGCCCGTACGGTGCTGCCGCGTCAGCAGACCCTGCGGGCCGTCGTCGACTGGTCCTGGGACCTCCTCGACGAGGCCGAGCGCACCGTCCTGCGCCGGCTGTCCGTCTTCGCGGGCGGCTGCGACCTCGCCGCCGCCGAGGCCGTCTGCGCCGACCCGGCCGGGGACACCGCCCGGGACGTCGCCGACACCCTCGGCTCCCTCGTCGACAAGTCCCTCGTCCTGGCCGAACCGTACGAGGGCCACGGCATGCGCTATCGCATGCTCGAAACCATCCACGAGTACGCCGCCGAACGCGCCGCCGCCCACCCGGCCGACGCCCGGGCCACCGCCCGCCGCCACGCCGCCCACTTCCTCGCCTTCGCCGAGCAGGCCGAACCCCTCATCCGCTCCGCCGCCCAGCTCCCCTGGATCCGGCTCGTCGAGACCGAGCTCGACAACCTCCGCGCCGCCCTCCACACCACGACCGTCGAAGAGGTCGACGTCGAATCCGCGCAGCGACTGGCCTTCGCCCTCGGCTGGTTCTGGTGGCTGCGCAACTACCGCGGCGAGGGTGCCGAGTGGACCACCCGGATCCTCGCCCTCACCCCGGCCCAACCGCCCGAGGGCACGCCCGCCTACTGGCGCCGCATGCGTCTGCAGGTCTTCGACATGTTCCTGCTCGCCGAGAGCAACTCCGCCGAGAAGTTCCGCACCCCCGAATACCGGGACCTCGCCGTCCGCATCAAGACGGCCTTCCGCCACGGCTCCCCCGAGACCGCGGTCTTCCCCGGAATCCTCTGGCCCGCCACCTCCTTCCTCACCGGCGACGTCCTCGAATTCCACACCGACCTGGACCAGGCCGTCGAGAACTGCCGCCGCCACGCGGGCGAATGGGAACTGGGCGTCGTCCTCATGCTGCGCACCCATGTCGCCATCGACGTCACCGGGGGCCTGCCGACCGTCGACGCCGACCTCGCCGAACTCCACGCGATCGCCCAGCGCGTCGGCGACCGCTGGACCCGCGCCCAGGTCGCGAGCGCCGCCGGGGAGATCGCCCTCTCGCGCAGCCGGTACGCCGAGGCCCGCACCGAGTTCGAGGAGTGCCTGCGCCTCGCCCGCGAGGTCGGGGCCCACGTCGAGGCGCCCTTCGCCATCGCGCGGATCGCCGAGGCCGCCTACAGCGCGGGCGACCTCGACGACGCCGAGCGGCTCCTGGCCGAAGCCGACGAGGAGGCCGACCAGCACGGCGGCGTCTACGACGTCAGCGCCTACGCCCGGCTCCTCGCGGCCCTGCTCGCCCTCCAGCGGGGCGACACCGTCCGTGCCCGGACCGAGTGCGAGCTCGCCCGCGTCCAGACCGAACGGATCACCGTGCCGGCCCAGCTGACCGCCGGGCTGGACACCGTCGCCGCCGTCCTGACCGCACGCGAACAGGGCCCGGCGGCCGCACTGGCCCTGATCGGGCCCGTCCTGAGCGCCGCCGTCGAGGGGCGGTGCGCCGAGCGCGTCCTGGCCGGCATCGCCGAGGCGGCGGCCCGCTTCCTCACCGACGCCGACCGCCCCGCCGAAGCCGTACGGGCCTTCGCGGCGGCCACCGCCTGGCGCGCGGGCCTGCCCCGATCGGTCCCCGAGGCGGACGTCGTGGACGGCCTCCCGGAGCGCACCCGCGCGCTGCTCGGCCCCGAGCGCTGGGCGCGGGAGGAGGCCGCGGGCGCCGCGCTCACTCCGGCGGACCTCGTCACGGCACTCACCGGCAGCTGATCAGCCACAGGCGGCGCTCGACGACAGGCGCTCACCGGCAGGCGATGACCGAGTCGGCCCAGCTCGCCAGCGTCGGCAGGCCGCCCGGAGCAGCCTGCTCCACCACCAGCCGCAGCGACGTGTGCCCGGCGAGGGACACCTGGACGGCCGCCGGCGGATCCTCGTACCCGAGGGCCCCGGACTGCCACAGCCGCTGCCCGTCGGCGTGGACGGAGAACCGCACCGACCCGTCGGTGAGCAGCGACAGGCCGTCCACCCCCACCCACGCCGAGAAGCTGGTGCACTGCCGGTTGAGGGCGATCTCCACCGAGGAACGCGAGTTCACCGTGATCCCCTGCGCGAACCGCCGGTCGCCCACCCGCAGGCCCCAGCGCTGCCACACCCAGCTGCTGCGCCAGGTCTGCAGCTCCGGGCCGCTGTGATCGCCCTGCACCGAGTACGGCAGGGCGGCCAGCCGGAACGACTCCGGCGGCTTCGGGACGGGCGACGGGGTCGTCGGCTTCGGCGAGGGCGTGCTCGGGGACGGCGCGGGCGCGGGCTTCTGCCGGTCGGGAGAGGGCGACGGGGAGACGGAGGGCGCCGCCGGGGACGGGGAGGCCGAGACCGACGGCGTCGGCTTCGGCGTCGGCGTTACGGAGGCGCGCGCGGGCGCCGGCTCCTCCTCGGGCGGGCTCGGCTCCGCCGAGGGCGAGGCGGGTGCCTTCGGCAGGGCCGGCGCCACCACGCTCGGCGCGGGCGTCACCCGGGCCTGCGGCTCGGGCTCGTCCCCGGCCAGCGCGAACACCACCCCGGCGGCAGTGGCCACCGCGATACCGGCGGCGATGGCGGCCTTGGCCGGCAGCCCCAGCCCCTCGGACGCCAGAGCACCCCCGGCCGCGGACCCTGAACCGCCGGCTCCGGCCCCGCCGGCAGCGCCACCCGCAGCCCCTGCTCCGGCCCCGGACCCGGCGGTACCTCCAGCAGCCCCAGCCGCACCGGCGGCGGCGCCCCCGGCGGCCGACCCTCCCGCGGCGGCCGCCGCGATCCCGGCCCCGCCCGCGGCGACGGCCCCACCGGCCACCACCCCGGCGGCCTTGGCCGCGTACCCGGCGGCGAACCACCCGATGACCGCCACCGGAAGCAGCGCGGGAATGCCCGCGTTGACGTCCTTGAGCTCCCCGGCGGCCAGCCGGCACTTCGCGCACTCCTCCAGGTGCTTGCGCAGCCCCCGCTCCGCCCGCATCCGCAGCCCGCCGCGCGCATAGGCGCCCAACCGGTCCGCGTACCGGGCGCAGTCGCCGCCCTCACTCAGCGCCGAACTCACATGCGCCTGCAGATAGGCCTGCTTGAGCCCTTCCCGGGCCCGACTGGCCAGCACCGCGGTCGCGTTGGCGCTCAGCCCGAACAGCGGAGCGATCGCACTCGGCGACGCCTCCTCGACGGTGGTGTGCCACAGCACGGCCTGCCACCGCTCGGGCAGGCTCCGGAAGGCCTGCATGGCCAGCGACTGCTCGGCCTCCCGCATCGCCCGTACGTCCGCGCCCAGTTCGAGGGTGTCATCCCCAGACAGCCCCGACAGCCCCGACATCGCGGCACCGCTCTCGGTACGCGTGGCCGCCTGCTCCGCGAAGACGGCGAAGTCCTCGACGAGATGCTCCCGCCTGGCCGTCTTGCCCCAGGCCGCCGCGACCCTGCGTACGGTGGTCAGCAGATAGGCCCGCACCGACTGGTCCGGCCCGGCCCCGCCCCGTACCGCCTGCAGGGTCCGCGCGAACACCTCGGCGGTCAGGTCGTCGGCGGTGTGACCGTCCCGGCAGCAGGACCGCGCGTAGCGCCGTACGGCGTCGGCGTGGCGACGGAACAGCTCCGCGTAGGCGCCGTCGTCGCCGGACCGCATCCGGGCGATCAAGTCCGCGTCGGACGGCGGCAGCTCGCCCCCGGCGCCGGCCGGACCCGAGGGGCCGAACGAACGCGCGTGCCGCCCGCCCGGTTCGCGCTGAGCCGGCACCTGCCGCGAGGGCAGGCTGCCCACCTCGGTCTCGCCCCCGGCGCCACCGGGTGACTCTTCACGCCCGTCAATGCTCATCGCGGAAGCTCCCGCACGACACGCTCAACCGGTACACCGATCAAGCGTGTCACATGGCGGACACGGCTCGGACCCCTCTGCGCACCATCCACCCGTCCGGGCAGGTTTCGACGCAGCACCGAAGGGGCCGCCGCCCGTGCCAACGGACCACCGCCACCCGGGTGCTGACCCCGTACCGACCCCGTACCGGCCCGGTGCCCGCCCGTCGCCGGGCCGGCACCGGAACGCCGAAATCACACCGTCCGGGAACGCAGCCCCTCGAGCAGGATGTCGAGCAGCCGGGTCGAAGCCGCCGCCTGCTGCGCCGGGTCGGGCAGCGCGGGCGCCGCCGTCGCTATCACGAGCAGCACATCGGCCACCGTGACATCGGCACGCAGTTCACCGGCCTCCCGCGCCCGGTGCACCAGCCGGCCGACGACCTCCAGCAGCGCACCCGCGCCCGCGTCGTCCGAAGGCTCGTCCTCGGCCGCGCTCCGCGCCGCACCCACGACCCGCAGGCCGGGAGCCCCAGCCGCCTCGGCCGCCTGGCGCTGGTGCGGAACCCGCACCTCCTCCGCTGCCGCCTCGGCCGCCTCCTCAGCGGTCGAGCCGACGCGCAGCACCTGCGGCGGCAGCAGCCGCCCGGCGCCCGAGGCCACGGAGGTGCGCAGGAAGCGCGACAGCGCCTGCCACGGCTCCTCCTCCTGACCCAGCGCGGTCCTGGCCTGCTCGGTCAGCCGGGCGGTCTCCTCCTCGGCTATCCGACGTACCAGGACGTCCTTGCTCGGGAACCGCCGGTACACGGTGCCGACACCCACCCGCGCGCGGCGCGCCACGTCCTCCATCGGAGCCCCGTAGCCCAGCTCGCCGAAGACCTCGCGGGCCGCGCGCAGCACGTGCTCCAGATTGCGCTGGGCGTCGACGCGCAGCGGCGTGGACCGGCCCACACCGTGCGTGGTTGCGCTCGTCAGGGCGCGACCGTTGCTCTCGACCGAGAGAGCGGTCGCAGAACCATGGAAATCGGAAATGTTCATATGTATCCCCCGGTAATCATTTGTCTCCCCCCGGAGACACTCCCCGCCTTCACGCCGAGGGGGGCCACGGTCTCAGGCCCGGTCCTCGACGAGATACGAACATAGTTGAGCCAGAGTCAATTCAGAAGAGGCAGCCCCGGACGGACCACCGCCCGATCGGAGCATTCACCCCCACTTTTCCCTTCCATACCCCCGGAACCTCCCTATCCGCCCGCTCTGACCTGCGAACTTCGGCCACCCCCGGAGGTCCTCCTCCACCCTGCCCCAGGGCTACCACCGGTCACACAATCCGCCGGGCCTGTGGACAAACTCCCGGCCACGATGCGTCATGGGATGGTGAAGGCTGCTAACTCCCGGGGCACGGCCCCCGGTACCCCGCCCCGCACGCGCATCCTGATCGTCGGCGGCGGCTACGTCGGCATGTATACGGCGCTCCGGCTCCAGCGAAAGCTCAGAGCGGGAGAAGCCGAGGTCACGGTGGTCACGCCCGAGCCGTACATGACGTACCAGCCCTTCCTCCCGGAAGCGGCCGCGGGCGCGATCTCCCCGCGCCACGTCGTGGTCCCCCTGCGCCGCGTCCTCGGCAAGTGCCGCATCCTCATCGGCCAGGCCACGAGCATCGACCACGCCAAGCGGACCGCGACCGTCAACACCCTCGCCTCGGCCGACGAGGGCATCGGCCCCGTCGAGATCGAGTACGACGAACTCGTCCTCGCCCCCGGCTCCGTCTCCCGCACCCTCCCCGTGCCGGGCCTCGCCGACTACGGCATCGGCTTCAAGACCGTGGAAGAGGCCATCGGCCTGCGCAACCACGTCATCGAGCAGATGGACATCGCCTCCTCCACCCGCGATCCCGCGATCCGCGACGCCGCCCTCACCTTCGTCTTCGTCGGCGGCGGCTTCGCGGGCGTCGAAGCCCTCGGCGAGCTGGAGGACATGGCCCGCTACGCCGCGCGGTACTACCACAACATCAAGCCCGAGGACATGAAGTGGGTCCTCGTCGAGGCCAGCGACCGCATCCTCCCCGAGGTCGGCCTCGAGATGGGCGTCTACACGGTCCGCGAACTGCGCAGCCGCAACATCGACGTCCGTCTGGAGACCCGGCTCGAATCCTGCGAGGACCGCGTCGCCGTCCTCAGCGACGGAGCCCGCTTCCCCACCCGCACCATCGTCTGGACCGCCGGCGTCAAACCCCACCCGATCCTCGCCGCGACCGACCTGCCCAGGAACGCCCACGGCCGCCTCGTCTGCACCTCCTTCCTCACCGTCGAGGGAGTCGAGCACGCCTGGGCCGCGGGCGACGCGGCCGCCGTCCCCGACATCACCGCCCCGCCGGACGCCGAGGGGCCCCGCCGCGAGTGCGCCCCCAACGCGCAGCACGCCGTCCGCCAGGCCAAGGTCCTCGCCGACAACCTCCTGGCCGCCCTGCGCGGCGAAGTCCTGACCGAGTACGCCCACAAGTACGCCGGATCGGTCGCCTCCCTCGGCCTCCACAAGGGCGTCGCCCACGTCTACGGACGCAAGCTCAAGCGCTACCCGGCCTGGTTCATGCACCGCGCATACCACCTCAGCCGCATCCCGAGCTTCAACCGGAAAATGCGCGTACTTGCCGAATGGACCCTCTCCGGCCTCTTCAAGCGTGAGATCGTCTCCCTTGGCTCACTCGAACACCCCAGGGCAGAATTCGAACTGGCCGCAGGCGGCGGCCCCAAGTCACCTCCCCCGCCCCTCGCCCCCAACCCCCCGCAGAACGGCCAGGGCTGACGTTGTCAGTGCGGTCGGCCACACTGGACGTGTGACCATAGGTGTGCTCACACCTGCACAGAGTGACATCGTCCAGTCGGCGACCGCCCACGAGCGACACAGCGACCACTCGCGACACCACGAGGCTTGAACGCAGTGAACTTCACGCGCTGGAGCGCCCGGTTTCCCGGAACGCAGCGCCGCGCCGCCGCCCGGACCGAACACGCCGCAGCCCAGGCCAAGCGGGGCGAAGGCGCGGTCCCGGCAGCCCGCGGCGGCCGCGCCGACCCCGGAGCGGAGCGGTCCGCGCCCGCCGACGACCACCCCGCAGACCCCACGGTCTCCGGCACCGGGACCGGCACAGGGACCGGCCCAGGGACCGGCACCGGACCGGGCACCGGCACGACCCCGGCCCAGCGGACCGGCGTCCTCACCGCCGTGCCCTCCCTCGACGAGCTCTCCGCACGCGAGGTCCTCGGCCGGCTCCCCGCCCTGGTCGCCCTCGTCCACGGCCCCGAGCACCGCGTCGCCTACGTCAATGACGCCTACACCGCCGGCTTCGGCGCCCGCACCCCCGGCGCCCCCGCCCACGAGGCCCTCCCCGAACTCGGCGAGCTCGGCCTCCTCCCGCTCCTCGACCAGGTCCAGCGCAGCGGCAAGCCCCGTACCGCCAAGAACCGCACCGCACCGGGCGGCGGCAGCTCGTACACCGTCACCTGCACCCCCGTCGAGTTCCCCAAGACCGGGGGGACCGCACCCGAAGCGGAAGCCCACCACGCCGGCGTCCTGATCCACCTCGCCGACGTCACCGACCACGCCGAGGCCGTGGAGCGCCTCCGCGCCAGCGAACGCCGCCAGCGCGAGGCCGCCGTCACCCTCCAGCGCTCCCTGCTCCCGCAGGAACTGGAACAGCCCGACGACCTGCGCATCGCCGCCACCTACCAGCCCGGCGGCACCGAGGCCGCCGTCGGCGGGGACTGGTACGACGTCATCACCCTCGGCGCCGGCCGCACCGCCCTCGTCATCGGCGACGTCATGGGCCGCGGCGTCCGCGCCGCCGCCGTCATGGGCCAGCTGCGCACCGCCGTCCGCGCCTACGCCCGCCTCGACCTGCCCCCGCACGAGGTGCTCCAGCTCCTCGACGGACTCGCCGCCGAGATCGACGCCAGCCAGATCGCCACCTGCGTGTACGCCGTCCACGACCCCAACGAGGGCCTGCTCGCGTACGCCTCCGCAGGCCACCTCCCGATCCTGGTCCGCGACGAGCACGGCACCGTACGCAGAGCCGCCGACCCCACCGGCCCGCCGCTCGGCACCGGCGGCTGGCTGCACACCTCCGGCACCATCGCGCTCGGCCCCGGCTCCACCGCCGTCCTCTACACCGACGGCCTGGTCGAACGCCGCGGTGAGGACATCGACGAGGGCGTCGCCGCGCTCGAACGCGCCCTCGCCGGCGCCCAGGGCACCCCCACCGTCATCTGCGACCGCCTCATGCGCGCCCTCGGCGTGGACGCCGACCACGACGACGACGTCGCCGTGATGGTGCTCCAGCAGCCCGCCCGCAGCGGCGCGGACGCGGAGCTCTTCCACAACGCCGCCCTGGAACTCCTGGGCGGCATCGAGGCGGCCCCGCGCGCCCGGGCCTTCGCCCAGGGGGTCCTCGCCTCCTGGCGCTTCCCCGTCGAGCTGTGCGACCTCGGGGTCCTCGCGGCGAGCGAGCTCGTCGCGAACTCCCTCCAGCACGGCACCCCGCCCATGCGCCTGCGGCTGCGCCGCACCGACCGCCGGCTGATCATCGAGGTCACCGACGGCGACGACCACCTGCCGCGCCGCCGCCGCGCGGAACCGGCCGACGAGACCGGCCGCGGCATCTCGATCGTCGCCACCATCGCCTCGTCCTGGGGCTCGCGCCGCACCCCGGGCGGCGGCAAGGCCGTCTGGTGCGAGTTCGCCCTGCCGGACAGGTAGCCGCAGCAGTTCCGGACACACGGAAGGCCCCGGTCCACAAGGACCGGGGCCTTCCGCCGTACGTACGCACGCACCCCTGCGGCTACGCGGCCGTACGGCTACGCGTGCACGGGCTGCGCGGGCTCCTTCACCGCGACGGCCGGACCGCCCTGCGCGACGACCCTGCTCGCCAGCACCGGGTTGTCCTGCATCGGCGTGAGGCCCTTGCCGAGCCGCAGCGCCAGGCCGGCGATCCCGAGCGACACGAGTACGAAGACCGCGATGTAGAGCATGGGAGCACCCGCACCGAGCGGCACCCCGAGCGGCCCCAGCGCCAGCGCCATCTGCTTGACCAGAGCGAACGCCGAGTTGTACTGGCCCACCGAGCCCTCGGGCGCCAGGTCGGCGACCAGCGGGGCCAGGGTCGGCGACAGCATGGCCTCGCCGATGCCGAAGAGCGCGTACGTGGTGATGAACGCGGCGGCGGCCATCATCGCGCTGCCGTGGCCCAGCCCCGAGAACCCGGCGATCAGCCACGCCCCGGTCCAGATCAGCCCGACGAGCGCGATCACGCGCGACCGGCGGCGCTTCTCGACCAGCTTGAGCACGACGAACTGCGCGAGGACGATCGCACCGGTGTTGGCGGCGAGGGCGAAACCGAGCGTGGAGGGGGAGATCCCGGCGGCCTCCGTGCCGAAGGCGGCCAGACCCGACTCGAACTGTCCGTAGCAGGCGAAGAACACCACGAAGCCCAGCACGCACAGCTGCACCATGGCCTTGTGCCGCAGCAGCCGCTTCCAGCCACTGCCCCCGGCCTGGGCCGGGTCCCTCGGCACGGCGTCCTTGATGGTCGGCACGTGCGGCAGCCGCACGGTGGCGACGACACCGGCCAGCACCAGGAACATTACGGCCTCGATGCCGAACAGCAGGGTGAAGCTCCCCGGTCGGCTCTCGTCGACGATCTGACCGCCGAGGAGCCCGCCGATGCCCAGGCCCAGGTTCTGCATGAAGAACTGGAGGGCGAAGGCACGGGTCCGGGTGGACGGCGTGGAACACCACACGATCATCGTGGCCAGGGCCGGCTGCATCACGGCCTGACCGGCGCCGAGCGCCAGCGCGGACAGCAGGATCGGCACGATCCCCGTGGAGAGCCCGAGCGCGAGCGCACCCGCCGAGGCGGCGACGGCCGCACCCATGACCACGGGCACCGGACCACGTCGGTCGATGACCCGACCGGTGAAGGGCAGCGCGACGAGAGCGCCCAGGGCGAAGGCCACGAACGCGCTCGTGGCGGCCATGGAGCCCAGATCTCGCACCTGCGCCACATAGATGTAGAGGAACGGAACCGTGAAGCCGATGCCGAACGCGGTCAGCGCGTTCCCGGCCTGGATCCGCCGCATCGCAGCGCCCATCACCTTGGTCACTTCTCACCTGCCTTGATAACTGAAGACTGAAGACTTCATACCTAAACTTCGATCCTTAACAGTACACATCGAAGGAGTTAGACGCCAACGCGCTCGTGCCATACTTCGACGCATGGGTGACACCCCCGACGGCACGACGTCCGTCCCCGAGCCGAGCCTCGATGAGCAGATCGCCGTCTACCAGCGCGAGTTCCAGGACCTCGACCCCCAGGTCGAGAAGGTCGTTTCGGCGCTGAGCCGCCTGAACCGCCGCATGAACGTCGCGTACGGACGCCAGACCGCGGCCCTGGGCATCAGCAACGCGGAGTGGGAGGTACTCAAGGCCCTGGTCATCTCCGGCGCTCCCTACCGGATGGGCCCGAGCGAGCTCGCGAAGCAGCTGGGCCTCACGCCGGCGGCCATGACCCACCGGATCGACCGCATGACGGCGGAGGGCCTGGTCACCCGCGAGCGGGACGAGTCCAACCGGGTCCGGGTGATCGTGGAGCTCACCGACGAGGGCCGCAGCAAGTGGCTGGACGCGATGAGGGCGGCCACGATCTTCGAGGAGGACCTCCTCCAGGACCTCTCGACGGCGGAGCGCGGGGTGCTGGGCGACATGCTCACGCGCCTGCTCGACCGGGTGGAAGACCTCCAGTCACCCAGCTGACCACTGGGGTTGACACAGCCTCGGCGGGTCCGTAAGGTTCTTCGAGTTGCTCCGCAGCCGGAAGGTTTCGGCGTCAACGAATCGGCCGCCTCGTTGCGGCACCCAACTCAGCACGATCTCCCACTGGGAACGATTTCGGCGTGCCCGAATTCATTTCCGAAGGTCGATTGTGAATCGCCGGGGAAATCCACTAGAGTTTGGGGAGTCGGAAGGGCCCAACAGCCCGAAAGACAAACCCCGCTGACTGGGGGTCAGGCCCGAAAGAGTCTGATAGAGTCGGAAACGCAAGACAGCAGAACGAAAGCCCGGAGGAAAGCCCGCGAGGGTGAGTACAAAGGAAGCGTCCGTTCCTTGAGAACTCAACAGCGTGCCAAAAATCAACGCCAGAAGTTGATACCCCGTCCACTTCGGTGGATGAGGTTCCTTTGAAAAAGACCTGTCGGGCCTTCGGGCACTGGCAGGCAACCAAACACAGCGAGGACGTTGTGGTCAGTCGGTCTTATTCCGACCAAGACTGGCCCGCTCTTTCGTGCGTGTGCACCCGATTACGGGTAAACATTCATGGAGAGTTTGATCCTGGCTCAGGACGAACGCTGGCGGCGTGCTTAACACATGCAAGTCGAACGATGAAGCCCTTCGGGGTGGATTAGTGGCGAACGGGTGAGTAACACGTGGGCAATCTGCCCTTCACTCTGGGACAAGCCCTGGAAACGGGGTCTAATACCGGATACGACTGCGGAAGGCATCTTCTGCGGTGGAAAGCTCCGGCGGTGAAGGATGAGCCCGCGGCCTATCAGCTTGTTGGTGGGGTAATGGCCTACCAAGGCGACGACGGGTAGCCGGCCTGAGAGGGCGACCGGCCACACTGGGACTGAGACACGGCCCAGACTCCTACGGGAGGCAGCAGTGGGGAATATTGCACAATGGGCGAAAGCCTGATGCAGCGACGCCGCGTGAGGGATGACGGCCTTCGGGTTGTAAACCTCTTTCAGCAGGGAAGAAGCGAAAGTGACGGTACCTGCAGAAGAAGCGCCGGCTAACTACGTGCCAGCAGCCGCGGTAATACGTAGGGCGCAAGCGTTGTCCGGAATTATTGGGCGTAAAGAGCTCGTAGGCGGCTTGTCACGTCGGATGTGAAAGCCCGAGGCTTAACCTCGGGTCTGCATTCGATACGGGCTAGCTAGAGTGTGGTAGGGGAGATCGGAATTCCTGGTGTAGCGGTGAAATGCGCAGATATCAGGAGGAACACCGGTGGCGAAGGCGGATCTCTGGGCCATTACTGACGCTGAGGAGCGAAAGCGTGGGGAGCGAACAGGATTAGATACCCTGGTAGTCCACGCCGTAAACGTTGGGAACTAGGTGTTGGCGACATTCCACGTCGTCGGTGCCGCAGCTAACGCATTAAGTTCCCCGCCTGGGGAGTACGGCCGCAAGGCTAAAACTCAAAGGAATTGACGGGGGCCCGCACAAGCGGCGGAGCATGTGGCTTAATTCGACGCAACGCGAAGAACCTTACCAAGGCTTGACATATACCGGAAAGCATTAGAGATAGTGCCCCCCTTGTGGTCGGTATACAGGTGGTGCATGGCTGTCGTCAGCTCGTGTCGTGAGATGTTGGGTTAAGTCCCGCAACGAGCGCAACCCTTGTCCTGTGTTGCCAGCATGCCCTTCGGGGTGATGGGGACTCACAGGAGACCGCCGGGGTCAACTCGGAGGAAGGTGGGGACGACGTCAAGTCATCATGCCCCTTATGTCTTGGGCTGCACACGTGCTACAATGGCCGGTACAATGAGCTGCGATACCGTGAGGTGGAGCGAATCTCAAAAAGCCGGTCTCAGTTCGGATTGGGGTCTGCAACTCGACCCCATGAAGTCGGAGTCGCTAGTAATCGCAGATCAGCATTGCTGCGGTGAATACGTTCCCGGGCCTTGTACACACCGCCCGTCACGTCACGAAAGTCGGTAACACCCGAAGCCGGTGGCCCAACCCTTGTGGAGGGAGCTGTCGAAGGTGGGACTGGCGATTGGGACGAAGTCGTAACAAGGTAGCCGTACCGGAAGGTGCGGCTGGATCACCTCCTTTCTAAGGAGCACAGTACCGATTGCAGACAAACGTTCTGCACGGTCAGCTCATGGGTGGAACGTTGATTAGTTGGCACGGTTTCTGAAACCTCCTGTAAGTACTGCTTCGGCGTGGAACACAGTGAGAGTCGACGGGATCGTGCTTGGCACGTTGTTGGGTCCTGAAGGTACGGCCGTATGGTCATGTCTTCAGTGCCGGCCCCAGTGAACTCACTAGCTTGTCTGGTGGGGTGATGGGTGGCTGGTCGTTGTTTGAGAACTACACAGTGGACGCGAGCATCTGTGGCCAAGTTTTTAAGGGCGCACGGTGGATGCCTTGGCACCAGGAACCGATGAAGGACGTGAGAGGCCGCGATAGGCCCCGGGGAGCTGCCAACTGAGCTTTGATCCGGGGGTGTCCGAATGGGGAAACCCGGCAGTCGTCATGGGCTGTCACCCACTGCTGAACACATAGGCAGTGTGGAGGGAACGAGGGGAAGTGAAACATCTCAGTACCCTCAGGAAGAGAAAACAACCGTGATTCCGGGAGTAGTGGCGAGCGAAACCGGATGAGGCCAAACCGTATGCGTGTGATACCCGGCAGGGGTTGCGCATGCGGGGTTGTGGGAATGAGCTTGATCGGTCTGCCGGCCGGTCGGCGAGTCAGAAACCGTTGATGTAGTCGAAGGACATGCGAAAGGTCCGGCGTAGAGGGTAAGACCCCCGTAGACGAAACATCAGCGGCTTGCTTGCTCATCTCCCAAGTAGCACGGGGCCCGAGAAATCCCGTGTGAATCTGGCGGGACCACCCGCTAAGCCTAAATATTCCCTGGTGACCGATAGCGGATAGTACCGTGAGGGAATGGTGAAAAGTACCGCGGGAGCGGAGTGAAATAGTACCTGAAACCGTGTGCCTACAAGCCGTGGGAGCGTCGCTCATTGGGTTTACCCAATGGGTCGTGACTGCGTGCCTTTTGAAGAATGAGCCTGCGAGTTAGCGGTGTGTAGCGAGGTTAACCCGTGTGGGGAAGCCGTAGCGAAAGCGAGTCCGAATAGGGCGATTGAGTTGCACGCTCTAGACCCGAAGCGGAGTGATCTAGCCATGGGCAGGTTGAAGCGGAGGTAAGACTTCGTGGAGGACCGAACCCACCAGGGTTGAAAACCTGGGGGATGACCTGTGGTTAGGGGTGAAAGGCCAATCAAACTCCGTGATAGCTGGTTCTCCCCGAAATGCATTTAGGTGCAGCGTCGTGTGTTTCTTGCCGGAGGTAGAGCACTGGATAGGCGATGGGCCCTACCGGGTTACTGACCTTAGCCAAACTCCGAATGCCGGTAAGTGAGAGCACGGCAGTGAGACTGTGGGGGATAAGCTCCATGGTCGAGAGGGAAACAGCCCAGAGCATCGACTAAGGCCCCTAAGCGTACGCTAAGTGGGAAAGGATGTGGAGTCGCAGAGACAACCAGGAGGTTGGCTTAGAAGCAGCCACCCTTGAAAGAGTGCGTAATAGCTCACTGGTCAAGTGATTCCGCGCCGACAATGTAGCGGGGCTCAAGCGTACCGCCGAAGTCGTGTCATTGCAGCAATAGGGCCAACGCCCGCTGTGATGGGTAGGGGAGCGTCGTGTGCCGGGTGAAGCAGCAGCGGAAGCTAGTTGTGGACGGTTCACGAGTGAGAATGCAGGCATGAGTAGCGATACACACGTGAGAAACGTGTGCGCCGATTGACTAAGGGTTCCTGGGTCAAGCTGATCTGCCCAGGGTAAGTCGGGACCTAAGGCGAGGCCGACAGGCGTAGTCGATGGACAACCGGTTGATATTCCGGTACCCGCTTTGAAACGCCCAATATCGAATCAGGCGATGCTAAGTCCGTGAAGCCGTTCCGGACCCTTCGGGGAAAGGAAAGTGGTGGAGCCGACGAACCAGACTTGTAGTAGGTAAGCGATGGGGTGACGCAGGAAGGTAGTCCAGCCCGGGCGGTGGTTGTCCCGGGGTAAGGGTGTAGGCCGAGGGGTAGGCAAATCCGTCCCTCGTTAAGGCTGAGACCTGATGCCGAGCCGATTGTGGTGAAGTGGATGATCCTATGCTGTCGAGAAAAGCCTCTAGCGAGTTTCATGGCGGCCCGTACCCTAAACCGACTCAGGTGGTCAGGTAGAGAATACCGAGGCGTTCGGGTGAACTATGGTTAAGGAACTCGGCAAAATGCCCCCGTAACTTCGGGAGAAGGGGGGCCATCACTGGTGATCGGATTTACTCCGTGAGCTGGGGGTGGCCGCAGAGACCAGCGAGAAGCGACTGTTTACTAAAAACACAGGTCCGTGCGAAGCCGTAAGGCGATGTATACGGACTGACGCCTGCCCGGTGCTGGAACGTTAAGGGGACCGGTTAGTGCACTTTCGGGTGTGCGAAGCTGAGAACTTAAGCGCCAGTAAACGGCGGTGGTAACTATAACCATCCTAAGGTAGCGAAATTCCTTGTCGGGTAAGTTCCGACCTGCACGAATGGCGTAACGACTTCTCGACTGTCTCAACCATAGGCCCGGTGAAATTGCACTACGAGTAAAGATGCTCGTTTCGCGCAGCAGGACGGAAAGACCCCGGGACCTTTACTACAGTTTGATATTGGTGTTCGGTTCGGCTTGTGTAGGATAGGTGGGAGACTTTGAAGCATCAACGCCAGTTGGTGTGGAGTCGCCGTTGAAATACCACTCTGGTCGTGCTGGATGTCTAACCTCGGTCCGTGATCCGGATCAGGGACAGTGTCTGATGGGTAGTTTAACTGGGGCGGTTGCCTCCCAAAGGGTAACGGAGGCGCCCAAAGGTTCCCTCAGCCTGGTTGGCAATCAGGTGTTGAGTGTAAGTGCACAAGGGAGCTTGACTGTGAGACCGACGGGTCGAGCAGGGACGAAAGTCGGGACTAGTGATCCGGCGGTGGCTTGTGGAAGCGCCGTCGCTCAACGGATAAAAGGTACCCCGGGGATAACAGGCTGATCTTCCCCAAGAGTCCATATCGACGGGATGGTTTGGCACCTCGATGTCGGCTCGTCGCATCCTGGGGCTGGAGTCGGTCCCAAGGGTTGGGCTGTTCGCCCATTAAAGCGGTACGCGAGCTGGGTTTAGAACGTCGTGAGACAGTTCGGTCCCTATCCGCTGTGCGCGTAGGAATATTGAGAAGGGCTGTCCCTAGTACGAGAGGACCGGGACGGACGAACCTCTGGTGTGCCAGTTGTCCTGCCAAGGGCATGGCTGGTTGGCTACGTTCGGGAGGGATAACCGCTGAAAGCATCTAAGCGGGAAGCCTGCTTCAAGATGAGTATTCCCACCTCCTTGAGAGGGTAAGGCTCCCAGTAGACGACTGGGTTGATAGGCCAGATGTGGAAGCCCGGTAACGGGTGAAGCTGACTGGTACTAATAGGCCGAGGGCTTGTCCTCAGTTGCTCGCGTCCACTGTGTTAGTTCTGAAATAACGAACAGCTGTGATTATGCCAGCGTTCAAATTTCATAGTGTTTCGGTGGTCATAGCGTTAGGGAAACGCCCGGTTACATTCCGAACCCGGAAGCTAAGCCTTTCAGCGCCGATGGTACTGCAGGGGGGACCCTGTGGGAGAGTAGGACGCCGCCGAACAATCATTGTGGGAAAGCCCCGCACCCTCTGGGTGCGGGGCTTTTCTGCGTTCAGGGGCTGGTTCGGGGCTCGGCTCGGTATCCTGGCCAGCGTTCCCCTGGAGGACACGATGACAGCACAACAGTTGGAAGACGGCGGGCCTCTCATCCCCCAGCCGGCGATGACACGGGAAGCCCTGCGGGACGCCGTGCGCCGGATCGACATGGCCAACCTGGCCGCACTCGACAAGGAATGCAACGAGGCCTTCGACCGTGCCGCGGAGACGGGTGCCATCAACCCGCTGCGGTTCTTCCTGATCAAGTGGGCCACGCACGTCGCGATCCACCGCTGGCCGGCCCGTTCGGCCGCACTGCACGAGGCAGAACGCATCGCGGGCGACCCGGACGCGACCGAGGAACAGTTCCGCGCCGCCATGGAGACCAGCAGCCGCATCCTCGCCGAAGCCCAGCACGAGATCGGTCAGTGACCCCGCGCGGCGAAGGCGTGGAGAACGACAGCGGCTGGGCGTGGGAGTGCGACCCCAGCCGGCTGTGGGTGCTCGGCGACATGCCCGCGGCACAGCAGGAGCTGGTCGGTGCCGTCATGGACGGCCTGGTCGACCTCGCCGCGATGGCCATCGACCCCAAGGACGGCAGCCTCTACGAGGACCCCCACCCGATGCGGCTGCGTACGTACGAGGACGAACACCTCATGGTCTGGTACCAGACCATCCCGCACCGCAGCCGGGTCTACCTCAAGCGCGTCAACCTCTGACCTTCAGCCGGCCCGTTGGGCCTCGAAGGCTCCGTCGGCGAGGACGGGGACGACCGTGCCGGCATCCAACTCGCAGGCGATGTCCACGTCTTCGGCGAAACCGCCCCGAGCCAGCTCGACGCCGGACGAACAGCCGGCCACGGCCGCGGGGACGTCCGGGGTGTGCGTGAAGCAGGCGTGCGCGGCGGCCGCCTCGGGGGACAGGGGGCCGACGCCCTGCGCCTGCAGGGCGGCGATGATCGCTCCCGCACCCAGCAGGTCCTCAAGGGCCGGACGCAGACTGCCGTCCGGCCACCGCTCGCCCGCCGCGATCACCGCTACCGGGTGCTCCGGAGTCCCGTAGCCGCGCACGGCGAGCCACCGGCCTACCGCGGACGGGTTGCGCAGGCACCCCGCGACGACCGCCGACCCGGCCGCCGCCGCGGCGATGGCAGAACCGTTGGGGGAGGGCAGCACGAGCCGGGGAGTGAACGGAGCCCGCCGCAGTGCCGCCGGCGACAGCGACCAGGGCGAGTCGGAGGTGGCCGCCCGCCGGCCCACGGCGAGGGCGGCGGCCCTCTCCTCGGCGAAGACGGACGCCGTCCCGTCGCGCCATGCATAGGGGTGGACCCGGGTACCCGCCTCGACGGCGACGGTCACGGACGTCGTGAACGACAGCACGTCCACCACGACGAGGCAGGCGACGTCGGCTGCCAACCGCTGTGCACCGGTGGGACCCCACTCGAAGCGGACCCCGTACGGCCGTTGCAGGAACCAGTCGCTCATGCCGTGGAGTCTGACACCCCCCCGCTACCGTGCTCGTGGCTCCGGCACGGGGCTGCCGCTCGCTGGCGGGATACGTTCGCCGGGGGTCGCGAACAACGCCTGGACCGTGATGGGAACGGTGAGGCGGCCGGGACGATGAGTGACGACTACCCGACGGTGATCCCGACCGATCCGTACTGGCAGCCCCGTACGGACGCGGGGGATCGTGCCGCGGTCGCGCTGGCCCGGAGGCTTCCCGACGACGATGCCCGCCGCGGTCTGTAAGCCCAGTGGCACGACAGCGTCGAAGTCTTCCGCTGCGGTGCCAACCTGCGGGCGATCTCCTGTCCCCATTGCGGCGCGGAATGTACATCCGGCTGGTGGGGCGGGGCAGTCTCGGAGTGCTACGACCAGGGCTTGCTGCAGCCGACTCCACGATCGTGCGGGCGCATCAGCACGCGGCACGCGGCCGTCGCCCGCACTGACCCGCCGACGGCACCGCCTCACAGGGGGACGGAGTCCCGGAACACCGGGACGAAACCGCGGGGCAGAGCCTGCACGCCCGCCTGGTGGAGCCGCTCGCGCCGCGGATGCACCACCCCGCTTCACCTGAGCGCGTACGGCCGCTGCCACGCGCTCTCTTTGATCACCACCCGGGCCAGCGGGCGGACTGCGACCAGTTCAAGCCGGTGCTGGAGAAGATCCGCGTCCCGCAGTCCGGCCCCGGGCAGGCCAGGCAAGACGCCGGACAGTGTCGCGGCCCCGACGGCTCCGGGTCCCAAACCGATTGCCCTCCGTACCCCGCACGGGGTGACATGTGGGCATGAGCAGAATGGCGCAGGTCATCGTGTTGGCGCGCTACGAGGACGAAGTGATGGAGCCGCTGACGCGGCCGGACGAGGCCCGCTCCTGGCACGGCTGCTTTGCGCAGATCCCCTGGTTCGTAGGGGGCTGGCACATCGAGTTCGAGCGGTGGGACCGGCGCCGCGGCGTGCTCAAGGACCTGGAGTCCCTGCCGTGGAACGATCCCGCCTGCGTGCAGGTCATGCTGCACGACGAGGACGACGACCTGTTCGGTCTGTGGATGTTCCGCGGCGGAGCCCTCGTCGAGGTGGACATCCCCGGCACCCAGCGGGTGCACATCGCCGCCCCGCCATGGGACGTGGACCCCGGCTTCCTGGTCCGGACCGGCCTGGGCAGGGGAGAGGACCGGAACTCGCCAGAGCACGTACAAGACCCGCGGTCGTGCTGGTGACCCGGCGCAGACCGGAGTCGGACGAGTGGCACACCCGATGCGGATGACGACCGCAAGCTCTTCAGGGGGCCTGGGGGCGTTCCGTGCGTTGGGGCGGCCGGGCCCATGAGCGTCACCGCCTGGCGGAGGTGGTCGCGGAGGTAGGGCCTACGCGACCCAGCAGTAGATGCCGTGGCTCTGGCGACGGGCGCTGCCGGCGAGAGCCGCCAGGTCACTCACGATCGCCTCGGCGATCTCTGTGCCGATGGTCTCGCCCTCGTCACGGAGCTCCACCCACGAGGCAGCGACGTCACGCAGCCTGGGGTGCTCGGCCTCCGCGAGTGCGGTGGACAGGCGAGGCGCGATCGCGAAGACGACACGTCCGCCGTTGTCCTCGCCGGCGACGATGCGCGGCTCGCCGGCGTCGACGAGCTCCTCGTAGCCGTCGCCGGCAAGAAGGCATTCCCACTCGACCACCGCTTCCTCGGGATCGAAGTTGCCGAACGAGATCGACTCGAATGCCCGCCCGGGGCCGGTCCGGAGGGTGAGCGCCGCGGACGTGTCGTCGGGCGCCACGAAGAACTTGACGATGATGCTCACGCGGGCATCCTCCCCGACCACCCACCCACGCCCACGGCAGGCCGGCCAAAGCCTTGGTGGCAGCAGTCAGGTGACCCGGGAGCCAGGACTGTCAGACCCCTGCTCCATGCTCACCAGCATGGACGAAGACGCCTTCTGGCAGCTCATCGAGGACTGCAGGCCCACGGAGCCTGACCCGGACGCCGACCTCCTTGCAGACACCCTGACCGAGCGGCTTGCCCAGTCCCCGTTGCCACTGGTCATCGGCTTCGCCGAGCAGCTGTCATGGGCGCTCCACCGGCTGGACCGCAAGGAGTACGGACACGACCTGGGCGGAGACGCCTTTCTCTACACCCGTGCCGCGGTCGTCGCGGCCGGCCGCACCGAATTCGACAGCGTCCTCCAAGACCCTGCGGCCTTCACCCCTTACGCCACCGACCTCATCTGGGCCGAGAGCCTGCTCTACACACCGGACCGCGCATACATGTGCATCACCGGGGAGGAGTGGGGCCGCGACACTCGTTACTCCTACGAGTCCTGCTCGAACAGCGAAGGCTGGGCTGATTGAACAGCATGGCCTGCGGATGGTGAAGAACTCCAGCGCCGTTGATCGTCCTCACGGAACCGGGTCGTCGCGGTCGACTCCACGGTCGTCCGTGCTCACCAGCACGCCGCCGGGGCCCGCCGAAAAGGGCCCAGGCCGCTAGCCGGCCGACCATGCCCTCGGACGCTCTCACGCCGGGCCAGGCCGGTGCCCGCTTACGAGTGACCCGGCCGATCGGCCGTCCCAGGATCGCCCCGGACGTGGTCCGGGTGGACAAGGCCTCTTCATCTGGTCAGCCAGGTGATCCGTGGGGCCGTAGCCGATCTTCCAGTCGGCATGGGTGCCGCAGGATCCGTCCTCGATGCACCGCGCTGTCCGCGATGAACGCGCGGTTGCCACAGCCAGAGCGCTCCCGTTCTGCCCGCAGGCGTTGGCCAGCACGAAGCATGGACGCATCGTTCCAGACGCCCCGAGTCCAGACGGTCGTCGGCTTCGACGACGGCCAGGCCGGTGCGGCCACGAGGATCGCCGGCCGCCACCGCGGCCTGCTGACGACGTGCTCGGCTCGATGGTGGCGAGGTCAGGGGTGGGGCTGGGGCGGCGTTTTGACTCCTCCCGGGCACGGTTGTAGAGTTGAGCAGTTGCCTGGAGCAGAAACGCTCGGCAGCAGCCCCCACAAGGATTCGTTTTCGAGTGGGGACACTCGACTCTTCATTCGGGAATCGAAGCCGGGGAAATCCGGTGGAGAACTTCTGATAGAGTCGGAACCGCCGGAAAGGGAAACGCGAAAGCGAAAACCTGGAAAGCGCCGAGGAAGTCGGACCCGAAAGAGTCTGATAGAGTCGGAAACGCAAGACAGCAGAACGAAAGCCCGGAGGAAAGCCCGCGAGGGTGAGTACAAAGGA